>CANGHW010000118.1 GCA_947453695.1 Opitutia bacterium | reverse complement strand
TCTACACCCCGCACCAAGACCGCCGCCGGCCAGCCTTCCGGACCAACCACGAGATTCAGTATCTCGTGCACGCCATAGCAGAGATAAACATACCACACGCCGCCCGGCGCATACATCACCTCGGTTCGCTTCGTCCGCCCCACGCGCGCATGGCAAGCGAGGTCCCGTTCCCCGTCATAGGCCTCCGTCTCAACGATCATGCGCGCCTCGATTCGTCCATCCGCGTGCCGTCGGACCAAGTGCTTGCCCAACAGCCACCGCGCCAACGCAACCGTTTTATTCGCCCGCAGTTCTTCTGCTTTAATAATCCGTCCCATTCGCGTTTGCTTCATCCAAACGCATCGTGAAAGCAACCACCGCGCGCTCCGCCGCCGCACAACACAAGGCCGATCTCCTCCGTTCCCTCCGCATCACCGTCGCGGAGGGCGTGATGGCGATGCCCATTGTGACGATGTCACTGCCGGTGAATGTGTTCATGACCGCGCTGGTGGCCAAGGCCTACGCCCTCCCCAAGACCACCATAGGCCTGATCACAGCGCTCCCGTTCATCGCCAACTTCCTGCAGATTTTCGCCGCACCGTTCATTGCCCGCTGGAAGCCGCCGAAGTTTGTCACCGTTACCGCCGCCACGTGCCACCTCGTCACGTGGATTGCCCTGAGTGTGATCTTGCCATGGGTGCCACGAAATGACCCGACCACCGCCGGCCAAGTGCTCATCGTGTGGTTTCTGCTTTCGAGCTTTTTTTCGGCCATCGCCGGCGTCTCCTGGAACGCCTGGATTCAAGAGTGGGTCCCGGTGCGACTCCGCGGCAAATACTTTGGCCGCCGCAATGGCACCCTTCAAATCTCCACGCTATGCTTCGTCCTTGGCGCGGGCTGGGCCCTCGCCCACTGGCAATATTCGATTCCCGTCTTCCAGGCCATCATCGGAGTCGCGGCGTTCATGCGCGTCTTTTCGCTTCGCTGGCAGTCGCAGACGCCTTCTCGTCCGCATAAGCAACACTCCACCGCCCCTGCGCTCCCGCTCCGCCAGCAGATCGACGTAGTCCTAAAATCTCGCTCCCTCCTCGTCTTTATCGCGTTCGGCGCCGTGTGGTCGTTTGCCACCAATTGCTTCGGTCCGTTCTACCACGTCTTCATGTTTGAGGAGCTCGATTTCTCCGCCTTCGACGTTGGCGTGCTGTTCACGCTGTCGCAGCTCGGCGGCGCACTTTCTCTCCCCGCGTGGGGCCCCCTCCTGGATCGCTACGGCAACAAGGCCGTCATGACCGCGTCGCTCATTCTCTGGCAGGTGCAAAATTTCCTTTGGTGCTTCCTCACTCCCGCCAACAGCGAACTCCTCTATGGCATGTGGCTCTGGGGTGGCATCACCAGTGCCGGCTTTATCCTCGGCCAGTTCACCATCCTCCTCCGTCTCATCCCCGTCGAAGCCAAGGGGCTCGCCATCGGGGTCAACCTCGCCGTGACCTCGCTGTTTGCCGCGCTGGCGCCGATCACCGGTGGAAAAGTCCTCACTTGGGCCCTCGCCCATTGGAGCGCCGATCCCCTCGCGGTCTACCACGTGTGCTTCATCCTCCAGCCCGTGCTCGTGCTCTCCGGCTGCTTCCTCCTGCTCCGCGTGCACGAGCCGTCCGCCAGTTCACTCACCATGGTCTTCGGCGCCATGCGCAACATCCGCACGCTCAGCGGCATTCTTGGTCTGAGCTTTCTCACCAACTACATTTTCTTCAAAGAGCCGCGCAAGGACACCTCTGGAAAATCCCCATGAGCTCGCCCTCCTCCGCGCCGCACATTTTCACCCTCACGGGCAATTTGCTCGCCGAGCGCACGCTTGAGTTCGACACGTGGTCGCCGGGCAAAACCCAGCGCGCGCGCTCCGAGAGCTTTCAAGTCGGCGGCAAGGGCATCAATGTGACGAAGATGCTCGTGCGCCTCGGCACCCCGACCACCGCGCTGTGCTTCACCGGCGGAGTTTCGGGTGCCGAGTGCGAAGCCTGGCTCCGCGCTCGCTCGTTTCCGTATCACGCGTTCGCCAGCGCCACGCCCACGCGCACCGGCACCGTCGTGCACGATCGCTCGGCCACCCATCACGAAACCACTTTTCTCGGCGCCGACGCTGCTCCCGACTCCTCTGCCGTCCGTGCCTGCGCCGAGTTCCTCAACGCCCAGCCCGCCGGCCAGGTCCTCGCGCTCTGCGGCAGTTTCCCCGGTTGGACCTCCGCCGACTTCGACCCGCTCCGGGCCGCACTCACGCGCTGGATCGCTCGTGGACATCTCGTGGTCGATACCTATGGCCCGTCGCTCACGTGGGCTGCCGCCCAACCGCTCGCCCTCGTCAAAATCAACGCCGACGAACTTCGTGCTTTCGCCGCCGACCTCTCCCACCTCCCGGCCTCCGCCACCGCGCTCCGTTGGGTCGTGAGCGACGGCCCTCGTGCCATCGCCGTGCGCGACACGTCCGGCGCCCTTTCATGCTTCACTCCGCCAGTCGTGAGGGAAGTTTCAGCCACCGGCTCCGGCGATGTGTTCCTAGCCTGCATTCTCTCCGCATTTTTTGTCCTAAAACTCCCGCTCCATGAGGCCGTTTCCTTCGCGCTCCCTTACGCTGCGGCCAATGCCGCCCATCTCGGCGTCGCCGAATTTCCTGAGCCAATTCGCTAAGGCGCACGTTTCACGCCACATCGATCAAATAATCCTTGCGTTCACCTCTGCAAAACCGCTTATTCCGCGGTTTTATTCATGAAAGCCACTATTAAAACCCAAGGTCAGCAGTTCACTGTCACCGAGGGCGACATCCTTATCGTCAACCGCTATCCCGGCACTGAAAAAGGCTCTACCGTCGAAATCAAAGACGTGCTGGCGGCCGGTGAGGGCGAAGGCTACAAGGTCGGCACCCCAACGCTCGCCGGCGCGACCGTTTCGGCCAAAATTCTCGAAAACAAGCGCGGCGATAAGGTCGTCGTGTTCAAGAAGAAGAAGCGCAAGGGCATGGAGCGCAAACGCGGCCACCGCCAGGAGCTTTCCGTCATCAAGATCGAATCCATCAAAGCTTAAGGAACCACTACCATGGCGCACAAAAAAGGTCAGGGCACATCCTCTACCGGTCGCGATAGTCACTCGCAACGTCTCGGGGTCAAAGTTTTCGGCGGCGAGTCCATCCGTGCTGGCGGCATCATCATGCGCCAATGCGGCAGCAAGCTCCACGCTGGTAAGAACGTTGGTGTCGGTCGCGACTGGACGCTCTTCGCACTGAAGGACGGCACCGTCAAATACGACAAGCCGCACCGCAGCGTTGCCGTTGTCACGGCCTGAGCACCCGCTCCGTCTCACATTTCAGCGCCGGACCAACGTCCGGCGCTTTTTTGTGTCTTGCCGGCCCCGCCCGCGCCGCCTGACCGTTCGTCCCCGCATGTCCGACCGCCACCAGGAACTCCTCCGCCAGCGCGCCATCGTGCAGGAGCACCTCGCTTGGCTTGACCGAGAGATCGCTCAGATTTCCCCGAACAAGACTCAACCTACTCCCGTCTCTCTAGCCCGTCCCGCGCCTCCGGCCCCACTTCCCTCTGCGCCGTCGGGCCACTTAGCCGGTCAGGCCGCAGACCTCACCCGACATGCTGCCGCGTCACGCCCTACTTCGGAAAATTCTTCGGTCCCTTCCGCCGCCGAGGCCATCCTCGAGGAATACCGCGTGGCGCCTGACACACTGAAAACCGATATTCGCAAAGGCTGCCTTCTATACTTCGTCGGTGCGCTGTCCCTCGTCGCCCTCGTGGTCTCGGTTCTCTACTTCCTAATCAGCAAACGCTAGGCGGCCACAGCCAGCACCCATAGTCAACAGACCCGACCAGAGCTCTCTCACCTTCAGCCGGCCCGCTCAGCTCACCGCCGGATAGCTGCCCAACCACTTCACCATCGGGCAAAACTTCTTTAATTCTGCGAGCGCCGCTTTCATTGAGGCGTCCTCGTAGTGGCCGGTCACATCGAGGAAGAAGTAGTAATCCCATGGGCGCTTCTTGCTCGGTCGCGACTCGATTTTCGAGAGGTTGATCCCACGCTCGGCCAGCGGCATGAGCATTTTCAAGAGAGCGCCGGAGTGCGAAGCCGCCTCGTCACCGAGTGACACGAGAAAACTCGTGATGTCCTTCCCGCCTCCCACCGCGCCCGAGGGCTTCTTCCCAATCACGAAGAACCGCGTGGTATTGTCTGCTTTGTCCTGAATGTTGCGCTCCACAACGGGCACGCCGTGAAACTCCGCCGCCAGCTCGCTCGCAACCGCGGCCGAGCCCGGCTCCGATTTCGCAATCTGCACCGCGCGCGAGGTGCTCGGCGCATCGACGAGTTGGGCGTGCGGCAGGTGCCTCTGGAGCCAGTGCCGGCACTGCGCCAAGGCCTGATCCTTGGAGTAAACGCGGGTGATCGCATCCAACGCCGAGTTCGAGATCAACGCGTGGTTAATCTCCAAGTAGAGCTGCGCCACGATCTTCACGTCGCTTTCCACAAAACTATCGAGCGCCTCGCGCACACTGCCTTCGGTGGAGTTCTCAATCGGGATCACAGCGTAGTCGGTTTCCCCTTTTTCCACGGCGGTGAAGATGTCACTCACCGTCGCCATCGCGTGATAATCCACACTCGCGCCGAATTTCTTCATCGCCGCCGCGTGGGTGTTGCTCGCTTCGGGCCCGAGATACGCGATCATCAGCGGCTTCTCCAGCGCGATAGCCGCCGACATGATTTCCCGGTAGATCGCCCGCAAGGCTTCACTCTTGATCGGCCCCTGATTGCGCCCGGTCACTTTGCGAAACACCGCGTCTTCCCGCTCAGCTACGTAAATCTGACCGCCAGCGCTGCGCTTAACTTTGCCGATCTCCGCCGCCAACGCCAGGCGCTGGTTGATCAACTCGACCAATTGCTGATCGATATGGTCGATCTGTTTCCGGATGGGTTCGAGATCCATATCAAGCCTGCGTGGGAGGTTGTCCTTCTGTAGCGACGGACGGTTCGTCGGCCGTCTCGGTTGTAGCATCCACCGCCGGTTCGGCTGCCACCGCCGCGCCTTCGAGCGGCAACTGCTCGTCCGACAATCCCATGTCCGCATCGTTGGGTTTATGGGCCGAGGACGAATTTTTAAGCCACTCGTCAATCTGACGCGACGAGAGCACGTCGGATGCCGGCAGCTCATCGAGCGACTTCACACCGATGAACTCCAAAAACTGGTCGGTCGTGCCGTATTGAATCGGCCGGCCCGGCGAATCCGCGCGTCCCGTGATGTAAATCAATTCGCGCTCCAACAGCTTGGTGATGCCGGCTTCGGCCGAAACACCGCGGATCGTCTCGATTTCGCCGCGCGTCACCGGTTGACGGTAGGCGATCACAGCAAGCGTTTCGATGGACGACTGGCTGAGCTTAACCGGCGGAGGCTCTTGCCGTAAAATGCGTAACCAGCGCCCAAACTTCGGATGCGTGACCAGCCGGAAGCCCGAATTGCCCTCGATCAACACCACGCCCTCGTCGGCGGCGCGCAAATCGGCCGCAATCGAATCCATGGCCTCGCGAATTTGCGTCGCCGTGATCAAAGAGGGCACATCGACATAGAGTTCCGGGTCTTGATCATGCGGGACTTCTACCACGACTTCCGCGGGCTCGTCAGCCAGAGGAGGAGCCGAAGCCGCCGCCGTTGCATCCGGCAAAACCTGTTCCGCGACGATCGGTGCCGGAGTCGGAGTTTCCGCGGCGAGTGCTTCGACCGCAGTCGACCCAGTCTGCTCAACCTCGGCGTCCTCGGAAACCAAAGCCACCGCCTGATCGTGGAAGCGCGTAAACGCGCCTTGCACGTCTTTGATCGAGAGCGGTTGGTTTGTTGAAAGCAGCCATGCCTTCAGCACTTTTTTCAGGTTAAACGCCATGCGGGTATAGACCTTATCAGTGAATGGTCCGCCCAATGACTCACGCAACCCCGAATTTAGTCTGCCTCAGCGAACCCGAGGGAGGGTGGCCGCCCACCTGCCTCCTTTAGTGCTCCAACACCATGATAAGCACACCTACCACGGTGAACAGCGCCCCCAGTAACCCCGCCTCACGATGCTCAAACTTCTTCACCTCAAATTTTTCCATTCCCAGCAATGCCAGCCAAGTAAACACAAGCATCCCGGCCAATGTGGCCACTGCGAGAATGCCGCTTAACACAAAAAAACCGGTCCAGCCGAACTGCACCCCGGAGAGATAGATCGGCAGGAACGCTTCACACGGCGACAGTGTAAGCATAAAAAAAAGTCCGCTGATCGCCGCCCACTCGCCCGTCTTAGGTGCAATCAAATCGCTGTCTTTCAACTCCCCCACCCAATGGCTGTGTCCTTCGCCTTCGTGCCCGCAATGCTCATCAGCCCGATGATTCCCACCTGGCACCGGGTGATGGCAGATTCCCTTCCCGCGCCATTGCCGCCAAAAATAATAGGCTCCCACCACCACGAGCATCGCGCCAGCGATCTTTGGAAAAGCGTGCCCGATGCTTTCGTCAACTTTCAGCCCAAACCACGCGAGCCCCACGCCGAGCAGCGAAGTGAGCCCAATGTGGCCGAGGCCCGCAAACATCGCGACCGCCAGCGCCTTCGCTTTGCCCCATCCGTGCGCCTTGGCCACGAGCACGAACGGCAACCAGTGCGTCGGAATTGCGGCATGGAAAAACGCCACGGTAAATCCCGTCGCGGCCAAGGTCGTAAGCACAGTCGAATTCATTCAGGAAGAGGTCAGCCAGCACTGCGCCCGCCGCGCTGTCGAACCTGAACCCTACCAAAGTCGTCAAGGCCCGCGCTACTTTCCTCCAAGCCGCTGCGACACTCATGCGCAGGCCTACCGCTACTCCGGGCATAAAATCGTTCTCGTTCCTCGTTCCCGTTCCCGCTCTCCTCACCCGTCCCCAACCGTCCGCTCGATCGCACCACCCATGTCCGCCAATCCCGACATTTCCGCCGTCCGCACCTACCTGCTCGACCTGCAAGACCGCATTTGTGCCGCGGTCGCGACAGAGGATGGCACCGCAGCGTTTCGCACCGATGATTGGACGCGTCCGGAAGGAGGCGGCGGGCGCACCCGCATTCTCGCCGACGGACCGGTTTTTGAAAAAGCGGGCGTCGCCTTTTCCCACGTGCGCGGAACTAGGCTCCCGCCCTCCGCCACCGCGCATCGCCCCGAACTCGTCGGCCAAAGCTGGGAGGCCCTCGGCGTCTCTCTCGTCATTCACCCGCGTAATCCCCACGTTCCCACCAGCCACGCCAACGTCCGCTTCTTCTGCACCACCTCGACCGCTTCCGCGCCCGTCTGGTGGTTCGGAGGCGGCTTCGATCTCACGCCCTACTACGGTTATGAAGACGATTGCGCCCACTGGCATCGCACTGCGCGCGACGCCGTCGCGCCCTTCGGCGACGCTCTCTATCCGCGGTTCAAGCAATGGTGCGACGACTACTTCTTTCTCAAACACCGCGCCGAACCCCGCGGCATCGGCGGCCTCTTCTTCGACGATTTCAGCGAACTCGGCTTTGACCGTTCCTTCGCTCTCCTGCGAGAGGTAGGCGACGCCTTCGTCCCCGCCTACCTCCCGATCGTCGCCCGCCGTAAAACTACTCCCACCACCGACGCCGAGCGCCAGTGGCAGCTCTACCGCCGCGGCCGCTACGTCGAATTTAACCTCGTCTGGGACCGTGGCACCCACTTCGGCCTCCAAAGCGGCGGCCGCACCGAGAGCATCCTCATGTCACTCCCACCGCTGGTCCGGTGGGACTACGACCAACGCCCCTCTCCTGGCACGCCCGAGGCTAAACTCCACGATGTGTTTCTACAGCCTCGTGACTGGGCCAACAGCTGAAGGCACGACAGCCGCCAAGCGCGGTTCGGGCGCCACTCCAAACGCGCTGAATCTCTCGCAAAAAATGCGCACAACCGATGCTCGCTACCCATCACCCGCTACTCACAGTTTTCCGCCGATGACCTCCCGCGAACGTTTCCTCGCAGCCCTCGCCTGCACTCCCCTTGAGCGCCCGCCGCTCTGGATCATGCGCCAGGCCGGCCGCTATCTTCCCGAGTATCGCGCGCTCAAGGCTCGGTCGTCCTTTCTTGAAATGGTGCGCACTCCCGCCGTCGCCGCCGAGGTCACCCTCCAGCCCCTCCGCCGCTTCCACGGCCTTGATGCCGCCATTTTGTTCTCCGACATTCTCGTGATTCCCGAGGCCCTCGGTCAGGGCTACAAATTCCGCGACGAGGGCGGCATCGCAATGGATTTCCGGCTCGAAACCCGCGCTCAGGTAGATGCGCTCGCCCCCGCCGACGCAGTGCCTGAACGCCTCTCCTACGTCACTGACACCCTCGCCTTGCTAAAGAAGGAACTTGCTGGCCGGAAAATGCTCCTCGGCTTTGGCGGTTCTCCCTGGACGCTAGCCACCTACATGGTTGAAGGCGGCAGTTCAGAGGAGTTCGAGCGGATCAAAGAGCTGTTCTACACGGATCGAGCGCTCTTCGACGCACTCCTCGAAAAAATCACCGCATCCCTCATCGCCTATTTCCGTGCGCAAATCGCTGCCGGTGCGGACGCGATTCAGATTTTCGACAGTTGGGGCGGCATTATCGCCGGCCCCGACTATGAAGCCGCCTCGCTCCAGTGGATCCGCGCCATCATCGCCGCACTGCCCGCCGACTTCCCCATTATTCTTTACGCCAAAGGCACGTCCCCGCACCTCTCCGACCAAGCCTTCACCGGTGCCCGGGCCCTGAGTGTCGACTGGACCTGCGACCTCGCCATCGTCCGCCGCACCCTCCCTGCCAACGTCGCAGTGCAAGGAAATCTCGATCCCGTGCTCCTCAACACGACGCCCGATATCGTCCGCCGCGAAACCACCCGCCTGCTCGAATCGATGCGAGGCACCGCGGGGCATATCTTCAACCTCGGTCACGGCATCACTCCCCGTGCGAAGATCGCGTGCTTCGAGACCCTCGTGGAAACAGTCACAGGCTTTCGCTGACCGCCCTTTTGTGCGCCCGGTTCTGTCAACTTGAACCGCGTTGGTTGCGCCTGCTTCCGCTCCGGGGAGAAGTTCGTGCGCGGTTCCGCAACTACGATTGTGAGCCATTGAATTTCTCCTCCGACGCCACCCTTGACTCGCCCCCCTTGCGACCTAGCCTCGCGCACTTTTCCGAGGCATGGCTCAAGACCTGAAAGACACTTTACAGCTCCCGAAAACGGATTTCCCGATGCGCGCCGGCTTGGCGCAGCGTGAACCCGGCCGCGTGGCCCACTGGGAGAAAATCGGCCTCTACGAGGCCATCCAAGCCAAGCGAGCCGCGAGCGACAAAGTCTTTGTCCTCCACGACGGTCCGCCTTTCACCAATGGCGACGTCCACATCGGCACCGCGTTAAACAAGTCCCTCAAGGACTTCGTCAACCGCTACAAGTCGATGCGTGGCTATCGCACGCCCTACGTCCCTGGCTGGGACTGCCACGGCCTCCCCATCGAGCAGAAGGTTTCCAAAGAAGTGCGGGAGGAAAAGCTCACGCTCACCACCGCCGAGTTGCGCGCTCGCTGCGATGCCTTTTCCGAGAGCTGGATCTCGAAGCAAACCACTCAGTTCAAGCGCCTCGGCGTCCTCGCCGACTGGAAGAACGAGTATAAGACCAAGGCCCCTGCGTTCGAAGCCGACATCGTGCGCACCTTCGCCGCCTTCGTCGAAAAGGGCCTCGTTTACCGTAGCAAGAAACCCGTCTACTGGAGCATCCCCTTCGAGACCGCCCTCGCGGAGGCTGAGATCGAATACAAGGACCACACCTCGATTGCGATCTGGGTGAAGTTTAGGGTGCCGACCGCCGAAGCCGAAAAATTTGCTCTGCCGTTCGACAAGCCCCTCTTCGTCGTCATCTGGACGACTACGCCCTGGACGATCCCAGCCAACCTCGCAATCGCCCTTCACCCTGAAGTCGACTACGTCGTCGCCGATCTCGGCGACGAGCGCATAATCGTCGCCGATGCGCTACTCGGCTCCGTCCTCTCCGCCGCGAAGATTGAGGCCGCGCCAGCCATCATCGCGAAAAAGAAAGGCGCCGAACTCGAAAAACTCGCGCCTCGTCATCCCTTCATCGACCGCGCCTCGCCTGTCGTCCTCGCCGACTACGTCACCACCGACAGTGGCACTGGCGCCGTCCACACTGCGCCCGGCCACGGCGCCGAGGATTATCAGACCGGTCTCCGCTACAAGCTTCCGATCTACTGCCCTGTCGGTGACGACGGCCGCTATCTCGACGACGGCCAAGTCCCAGCCGACCTCGTCGGTCTCACCTGCCTCGAGACCGTCGAAGATCTCGCCGCGAAGAAGCCTTCGCCCGCGAATCTCGCCGTCCTGAAGAAACTCGCCGAAGCCGGCGCGCTCCTTGCGAAAGCGAAATATCTCCACAGCTACCCGCACTGCTGGCGCTCGAAGACACCGATCATCTTCCGAGCCGTCGACCAGTGGTTCGTCTCGCTCGATAAGGCCAACCGCCGCGGCATCGCACTCGAGGAAATCAAAAAAATTGCCGCCAACCACGGCTGGATCCCCGCGTGGGGCGAAGCCCGCATCCGCGGCGCCGTCGAATCGCGCCCCGATTGGTGCATAAGCCGTCAGCGATCATGGGGTGTGCCGATCGTCGCCTTCTACGACGAGAAGAAAAACGCTTATATCGACGCCAACGTTGCCCGAGCGATCGCGGACAAGTTCGCGCAGTCCGGCACCAATCTCTGGTATAACGCCACAGCCGCCGAAATTCTCGCCGGCATTACCTTACCTGCAGATTGGCCCGTGACCTCCGCCCTCACGAGCGGCCGAGATACGCTCGACGTGTGGATCGACTCCGGCTCCTCACACGCCGCCACGCTCAAGCGCGGGCAGGGCGGCACCCAATGGCCCGCCGATCTCTATCTTGAAGGCAGCGACCAACACCGCGGTTGGTTCCAGTCTTCTCTCTGGACTAGCGTCATTGCCTTCGACTCCGCGCCCTACAAGGCCGTCCTCACCCACGGCTTCATCGTAGACAAGGCCCGCCAGAAAATATCCAAGAGCAGCACCTACCAGAAGCCACAGACTTCTGATGCCTATGTCGCCCAACACGGCGCCGACGTTATCCGCCTCTGGATCGCCTCGCAGGATTTCCGCGACGACATCCCAGTCGACGAAGAAATTCTCAAGAATGTCGGCGAGTCCTATCGTCTTCTGCGCAACTCGCTCCGCTTCCAGCTATCGAATCTTTTCGATTTTGACGCGGCCAAAGACGCAGTGCCCATCGAGAAACTCGACACCCTTGATCGCTGGGTGCTGCACCAAACCGCCGTCCTCATCGACGAGTGCACGAAGGCCTACGACGCCTACGAGTTCCACCGCGTCTACCAGCTCTGCAACCAGTTCTGCTCGGTCACACTCTCCGCGGTTTATCACGACATCCTGAAGGACCGCCTCTACACGCTCGGCACGAATGCCCCCCTGCGCCGCTCCTCGCAGACTGCGATTCATCAAGTCTTCCACTCTCTGGCCCGCCTTCTGGCCCCGATCCTCACGTTCACGTGCGACGAGGCCTGGGGCTACGCTACCGGCAATGCGGAATACATCAACGACTCGATCCACCTCCAGGACTGGCCTGTCGCCCCAGCCAATTGGAAGAGTGCCGAAGTCGAGGCAGAGGTCGCCACGCTGCTCAAGGTTCGTTCGCAGGTCACCGAGGCTATTGAACCGCTGCGCGCTGCGGGCAAACTCGGCAAGTCACTCGACGCCGCTGTCACCGTGACCGGCTCCGTCGAGGAAGCCGTTTTCCGCGTCCTTGACACGCACCGTGCATTCTTGCCCGAACTTTTCATAGTCTCGGCTGTCACTATCGCTCCTGGCGGTGGTCCGCTCACAGTCAGTGTCACGCCTTGCGCCGACCTCGGACTCGTCCGTTGCCCGCGCTGCTGGCGCTGGGTCCCGGCCCTCGAATCCACCGCCTCAGGCGACGCATGTCCGCGTTGCGCCGAGGCCCTCAAGTCCTAACCTTTAGTTTCAAAACCCAAAGCTCCCCACCCCTATGGCCACGAAACCGAAACCCGCCGCCAAAAAACCCGTCGCCAAACCAACCGCGAAGTCCTTACCGGCGAAGTCGGCGGCGCCGGTCAAGACGGCGCCTGCCAAGTCTGCCTCCCCAGTCAAGGCCGTATCTGCGCCCAAGCCCGCGCCAGCACCGGTGGCCGACAAGTCAGAGAAAAAATCTCCCTCCATGGAAAAACCGTCCAAGAAAAACGCCCTGCGCGACAGCATCCTTAAGCGCAAAGCCGCGTCCAAGCCCATTGCGTTCAGCCTCGATGAAGTCCGCGCTATCGCGCAGACCGTCACCACCAAAACGGCCGCTCCCTTCCCGGAGAAAACTGCCGCCAAAGCTGCGGCCAAGGCCGCAGTCGGTGCCGCCCTCGAAAAGGTCAAACCGAGCCACGTAAAAGCAGCTTCGCTCGCCGACATCCTCGGTTTCAACCCAAAGAAGGCCAAGCCGGCCGACCTCGAAGAGCAGGAAGTCCCGGAGAAATTCAAGCGCTACTACAAAATCCTGATCGACCTCCGCACCCACCTCACCGAGGGCATCGAGCTTCACTCGGAAGAGACCCTCAAGCGTTCCTCCAAAGACGACGCGGGCGACCTCTCCGCTTACGGGCAGCACCAGGCCGATGCCGGCACTGATACGTTCGACCGCGACTTCGCGCTCAGCCTCGTCTCCTCCGAGCAGGAGGCACTCACCGAGATCGATGCCGCCATCAAGCGCATCCGCGATGGCAGCTACGGCGTTTGTGAGATTACCCAGAAACCCATCGCCAAGGAGCGTCTCCTCGCGGTGCCATTCACCCGCTACTCGGCCGAGGCCCAGAAGGACATTGAGCGCAACCGCCACCGCTCCCGCACCCAGGCCGGCATCTTCGGCGAACTCGGTGAAGAAGGCGGCGGCAAAATGGCTAGCGACGACGGCGGCGGCGACGAGTAAGCCCTTCGTCGTTTGCGCTCCCTACTCCCGCCCTCATGGCCGACGGCCCTCTCCCGCTCACTCCACCACCGTCAGTGGAGCGAGAGCCGATCCCGGCGCACAAGTCGCGGCTAGAACGCATCCTCGCTTACCGCGTTCTACTGATCCTCGCTGTCATCATCTTTATCGCGGATCAGTTGACCAAACTGTGGATCGCGCAGAACCTGCCGTTCGGCGTTTATGGTGAGAGCTCAGGCGCGATCCGCGTCATAAAAGGCTTCTTCTACCTCGTGCACGTCGGCAACACCGGCGCCGCTTGGAGCATGTTCTCCGGCCAAAGCGTCATGCTCGCCGTGCTCGCCGCCGCAACCATCGTCGCCATCTATTTTTGGCGTGCCGCCCTGGGGCTGCGCGACCGCCTAGCCCAGATCTGTTTCGGCCTGCTCTGCGGCGGCATTGTCGGCAACCTCGTCGACCGCCTGGTTCACGGCCACGTGATTGATTTTATCGATCTCCACTTCGGCACCTACATCTACCCGACGTTCAACGTCGCGGATTCTGGCATCTGCGTCGGCGTGTTTCTCTACCTTTGGCAAAACCTGCGGGGTCCCAAATAACCAGGCGCAGAAGTGGGCTGGAACAAGTAATCAACTCCAGCGCACCTCCGGGCAGCTGGACGCCGTTATCCCGCCCCCGCTATTCCACATTGGCGATCTGCTCGCGCACGCGCTCCAGCTCGTTCTTAAGCTCGATGACCGCTCGGGCGATCGTGAGATCGTTGGCCTTACTGCCGATGGTATTCACCTCGCGGCCTATCTCCTGCAGGAGAAATTCCGCTTTTCGGCCAATCTCGCCGTCCGACTTCAGTAGACTCGCAAACTGCTCAAAGTGACTTCGCAGTCGCGTGATCTCTTCGGTCACATCGCAGCGGTCAGCAAACAACGCGATCTCGCGCAGCACCCTGTCGTCATTCACGTCCAGTTCCAGACCGGCGTCGCGCAGTCGCTTCGAAAGCTGCTCCCGATAATTCGCCGGCACCTGCGGAGCCCGAGCCACTACGACCTCAACCTGCCGGTGCAGCAGCTCGCTGCGCTTGATGAAATCCACCATCAACGCCTCGCCCTCTTTGGCGCGCATCGCTGCAAACGACCGCAGTGCCGTGGCCAGCGTCGCACTCAAGATGGGCGAAGCGACTTCCACATTAGGCATCTCCGACTCGCGTCGCTGGGAATTAGCCACCTGCCATAGCAATTCCGGTGTCGGCTGAAACGGCAGCCCCATTTTCGCCGCAAACGCCGCCACGCGATCCAGCGCCTCAGATGCAGCCGCTTCGTCCCACGTCGCCGTCTTGGACGACTTATCGCCGGTGAGTTCGATATCGACATGCACCTTGCCGCGCGCCGCGTGCTTGCGCACGAGTTCGCCCACGAGCGCCTCGAGACTGTCCCACTCTTCCGGCATCTTCACCGTGAGATCGAGCGTCTTCCGGTTAACTGAGTTTACTTGCACAGTAAGGGTAAACCCAGCGAGTTCCGCCGTGGCGCGGCCGTAGCCAGTCATGCTCTTCATAGCTTAACTCCCAATATCTTGGCCACCTGTTGCACATCTTTGTCCCCACGTCCGGACAGATTCACGATGATGATTTTATCTTTCGACAGCGCCTTCGCGCGCTTCATTCCCTCGACCAAGGCGTGCGTGGACTCAAGCGCCGGGATGATGCCTTCCATCCGCGAGCAAAGCTGAAAGGCTTCCATCACTTCGTCGTCGGTCGCGTAGGCAAACCCAATGCGACCACGGTCGCGGTAAAACGCATGCTCCGGTCCTACCGCCGCATAATCGAGTCCGGCGCTCACTGAGTGGGTGAGTTCAATCTGCCCTTCGGCGTCTTGCAGGAGATAGGTCTTGCAGCCTTGCAACACGCCCAAACGGCCGCCGGCGAAACGCGCCGCGTGTTCGCCACGCACGATCCCACGACCACCGGCTTCGACGCCTGTCATCTTCACGTTCGCGTCCTCGAGAAACTCGAAGAAGAGGCCGATCGCATTGCTGCCCCCGCCCACGCACGCGACGAGTTCGTCGGGCAGACGGCCTTCACGTTCGAGAATCTGCGCCTTCGCCTCCTGCCCGATCACGCGGTGAAAATCCCGCACCATCATCGGATAGGGATGTGAGCCGTAAGCCGTGCCCAATATGTAGTGGGTGCTGCGCACATTCGTCACCCAGTCGCGCATCGCCTCGTTAATAGCCTCCTTGAGAGTCTTCTGGCCGGCCTCAACGCCCCGCACTTCGGCACCCATGAGACGCATGCGAAATACGTTCAGCGACTGCCGCTCCATGTCGTGCGCCCCCATATAAACGACACACTCGAGTCCGAACTTCGCGCAGGCCGCCGCCGTTGCCACGCCGTGCTGACCGGCGCCGGTCTCGGCGATGATTCGCTTCTTGCCCATGCGTTTTGCGAGGATCGCCTGCGCGAGCGCGTTGTTAATCTTATGCGCACCGGTGTGCAGCAGGTCTTCGCGCTTGAGGTAAATCCTGGCACCGCCGCAGTGTTGCGTGAGACGTTCCGCAAAATATAGCTGCGTCGGGCGGCCTGCGAATTCCTTCAACTGCATGCGCAGTTCATTGATGAATGCCGGATCCTTCCGGGCCACATCGTAAGCTTCGCCGAGTTCCTTAAGCGCCGTCATCAACGTTTCCGGCACGTAGACACCGCCATAGGCCCCGAAATGCCCGCCGGAATCGGGCTGAGAGAAGCGGTCAATCGTAGGTTGAGCGGTGGCGGT
>CANGHW010000117.1 GCA_947453695.1 Opitutia bacterium | reverse complement strand
GGGGGGGGGGGGGGGGGGCCCGGAGAACAGGGTGGCCGAACCGGTGGCCTGTTCCTGAGCGTGCCGTCGTCGATTGTCCAACCCGATGCTACTCCGGTTGGCTCCGGAAGGTCGGGGGATGGGGGGACGAGATAGGCTTTTAGGGGAAGGGGATTTCCTCCTTTAGGAAATGCGCCAGCGGAAGGAGGGAGCGGATTTCCTGACCGAGGAAAGGCTTCGGCGCAAAAGGGGCGTTGGGGTCCTTTTCGAGGAAAGGCGTTTCCTTTTGAAGGGAGCGCGTCGGCGGAAGGAGGCAAGGGAGTTCCTTTTGAAGGGAATGGGTCGGCACTAAAGGGAAAGGCGCTGGCGCTAAAAGGAAATGGACCGGCGGAAAGGGGGAAATCAGGGGCTGCGGACACCGCGAGTGGCCGAGGGGGAGGGGTTTGGGTGGGAAAAAGGGCCTAAAATTCAGCGAAAAGTGGAGGTAGGCTGCTGGTTTCGAGTGGTTTACGAAAAAGACGAGCCGGCGGAAAGATTGTAGGGGGTATAGGACCATAAATGTCCTACCCCCCTTGATATAGTAGGGGCGTGATTCTCGGCGCACTTCCGCGTCGGGCATCATTAATGACAGGAACCATCAGCATATGCCCACCATCACCCCCCAAGACCTACAGGACGAACTCGCAACCATTGCGCGTGTCTGGACGGCGAATCCCGACTTCAAATTGAAGGAGATGTCGCTCGAACAGTTCACCGCGAGGGTCACGGGTTGGACCGACCTGCTGGGTCAGATCAAAACCCGGGAAGACGAACTGCTCACGTTGCGCAATGCGCGCAGCACGCAGATCGACGAACTGTGGAATGTCGCCGTGCGTGCACGCGCGGGGATCAAGGGTTACTTCGGCGATGACTCGAATCAATACGAGCTCGCCGGGGGAACCCGAGTCTCCGAACGCAAGCGTCGCGGCGTCAGTAAAGCGACCGAGTCGACCGGGACGCCCAAAGCGGCTTAACCGCGGCGATGATCGCGCTCCGTGTGACGGCGGGTGGCTGCAAGGCTGCCCGCCGTTTTTTTGCGTCGAGCGCAAACGATGGCGGCGGGCGCGGATGGCTCGACGCGTGATCGCGCCTTCCGCGAGCGACCGGCGACGCACGCCGGGAGACTTATTTTTTCCGCTGGGCGGGGATGAACTGATCGCGGACCGCGCTGGCGAGGAGATCAGGCGGGAGCATGCCTTGATTGATCACGAAATCATTGAAGGCCTGGCGGTCGAAGGCGGCGCCGAGGGCGACCTCGGTCTCGGTGCGGAGCTGCATGAGGCGGGTGTAGCCGTAGAAGTAGGCGGTGGCCTGACCGGGCATGCGGAAGGTGTAGCGGTCGACCTCCTGATTGGCCATGCCCTCGGAGAGGCAGACCTCGCGGGTGAGGAGCTCGAGGGCGCGCTCGCGGCTGATGAGGCCGAGGTTGAGCATGGGGTCGAGGAAGGCGCGGGAGGCGCGCATCAGGCGGTGCTGGAGCGCGATGAGCTGGCCGTCGAGCGGGAGGTAAGGCTTGGTCTCGGCCTCGGCGTAGAGCGCCCAGCCCTCGACGTTGACGCTGTTGAAGGCGAAGAGGCTGCGGGCGAGGGAGACACCGCGCTCGACCATGGCGGCAAACTGGAGGTCGTGACCGGGGCGGCCCTCGTGGGCGGCGAGCGTCCAGGCGCCGGCGCGGTAGGAAAAGTCATCGAAGGCGGCGGCCTTGCCGGAGGCGTCGGGGCTGGAGGTGGTGAGCACGAAGACGCCCTGCTCAGTCTTGGCGCCGATGAGTGGGGGCGGCTGGTAGTGCGGGGCGGGCTGCGAGGCATTTTCCGCGGGAGAGGCGAGGCGCATGCGCATCGGGCGATCCGGGAGGGTGAGGATCTTTTCGCGGCGGATGATCTCTTCAATTTTCCCGATGATTTCGCGGTAGAGGGGCTCGACCTGATCGGGGGCGATTTGCTCCTTCTTCAGAGCGCGGATGACGGCGCGGTAATCGGAGTCGGCGAAGCCGCGCTCCTTGGCGACGAGGGGCGCGAGGACCTTCATCTCGTTGCGAATCTCGGCGTAGGCGAGCTGGGCGCGCTTGATCAACTCCTGCGGCGGGATATCGAGGCCGATGTTCTTGAGATTGTCGGCGTAGAGGGCGGGCGGGAGGCGGAAGTCGGCGCGGGCGGCGGGCAGCACGACGGTGCGGAGCCAGGACTCGTAGTCCTTGAATTGGGCGTCGAGGGCATCGAGGGCTTCGGGCGCGCCGGGGAGTTTATCGATGCCGAACTTTTCGTAGAGTTTCCGGATGCCGGTGGCGTAGCGGGGAATGGCGGCGGCGTGCGTCTCAACCTGGCCCTTGAACGGGGCAAGCAGGGCGGGATCGGCGGCTTTTTCGAGGTAGCGCGCCTTGGCGAGCTCGGTGATGGGCTTGGTGCCGGGAGTCAGGCCGGTGTAGCGGCGGAGACGGGCGAGGGCGGCGGGGCGGCGCGCGGCGTCGATCTGATCGTCGAGGAGGCTGAACTCGCCGAAGAACACGAGTTGCGGGAGATCGCGGTAGGGGCGGGTGAGGCTTTGGGTGAGGGCAGCGGAGGCGAGCTGGTCGTCGGCGGACTTGACGAGGATGGCGAGGTCCTGACGGACGAGCGGATCAGTCTCGACGGTGAGACGCTTGGCGAGCTCGGCGCGGGCGGCGGTGAAGAGGGCGCGCGTGCGGTCGTCGGCGCCAGGGGTGAAATCGGCGATCTGATCATCGTAGCCGAGCACGCCCATGCGCCCGGCGGACTCGGGACTGACCTTCGTAAGGGTGTCGACGAGGGTTTGCGCGTGAGCGTTGCTGGCGGTGATCCAGGCGCGGGTATCGTCGGCGGCGCGGGTCGAGACGACGGCGGTCGTGACCGCCACGCCGAGCAGGGAGAGGGAGCGGAGGAGGGACATGGAGACAGAGAAACGGCGAGAGACAGAGACGGGGAGACCGAGGACGGGGGGCGCGCCGCGGGCGCGGCGCGGGAGAAACGAGGGAGCCGGCGGGCTCAACCGAGGAGCTGCTTCATGAGGAAGCTGGCTTGGAGGGCGGCGAGTTCCTTGAGGCCCTTTTGGGAGACGGCGAGGAGGGATTGGAGCTGGTCGCCGGTGAAGGTGGACTCTTCGCCGCTACTCTGGACTTCCACGAACTGGCCGCGGCCGGTCATGACGATGTTGGCGTCGACCTCGGCGTCCTTGTCTTCGACGTAGTTGAGGTCGAGGAGCGTCTGGCCCTTGTAGACGCCGGCGCTGATGGCGGCGACGGAATCGAGGAGGGGATTTTCCGCGAGCTTCTTGGCGTCGAGGAGTTTTTGGACGGCGAGGCGGGCGGCGAGATAGGCACCCGTGATGGACGCGGTGCGGGTGCCGCCGTCGGCCTGGAGGACATCGCAGTCGAGCCAGAGCGTGTTTTGCCCGAGCTTCTGGAGATCGATGACGGCGCGGAGGGAGCGGCCGATGAGGCGCTGGATCTCGATGTTGCGGCCATCGGCCTTGCCCTTGGAAATCTCGCGCGGCTTCCGGTCGAGCGTCGAGTAGGGGAGCATCGAGTATTCGGCGGTGAGCCAGCCACCGGGGACGCGCTGCTGCTTCATCCACGTGGGGACATTGGGCTCGATGGTCGCGGCGCAGATCACGCGCGTGAGGCCGAACGACACGAGCACGGAGCCAGTGGCGTGGGGCGCGATATTGGCCTCAAAGGTGATCGGGCGGAGCTGGTCAGGTTTGCGGCCGTCGACGCGGGGAGCGGATGAAGACATGCGGCCAAGGGAGCCGCCCGGGAGCGGCGGTGGCAAGACGCAAGGCGGGAGAGGGAAATCGGGAAACGGTGGAAAACGGGGACGGGAGGAAACGGGGAAATCGGTCCAGGGGAACGGGTGAAGAGGGGAAGAGGAGTATCTGCGCAGAAATGGCAGCGTAACTTGCGGGTGCGGTGGGTGTCGGCAGGGTCGGCGCATGCACGACATCAATCTCATTACTACGATCGCGTTTGGGTTGTTGGCGGCGCTGATCTGCGGGTTGTTGGCGAAGCGGATCGGGTTGTCGCCGATCGTCGGCTACCTGATCGCAGGCATCGTGGTCGGACCCTACACGCCGGGCTTCGTGGGCGACGTGGCGCTGGGCAAGCAACTCGCGGAGATCGGCGTGATCCTGCTGATGTTTGGCGTCGGCCTGCATTTCCACCTCGACGACTTGATCGCGGTGAAGGGCATCGCGATCCCCGGGGCGCTGGGGCAGAGCGCGGTGGCGACCCTGGGCGGGCTGGGGCTGGCCGTGGCGGCGGGCTGGACCGTGGGCGGCGGCACGGTGCTGGGCATCGCCGCGGCGGTGGCGAGCACGGTGGTGCTCCTCCGAGCCCTGACGGATCACGGGCTGATCGAGACGCCGGAGGGCCGGGTGGCGGTGGGCTGGCTGGTGGTGGAGGACATCATCACGGTGCTCGTGCTGGTGCTGCTGCCGGCCGTGGCAGTAAGCGGGACGAGCGGTGGCGAGAACATCTGGGCGGCCGCGGGCGTGGCGGTGCTGAAGCTGGGCGCGCTGGGCGCGATCATGGCGTTGTTTGGCGCGAAGTTTGTGCCGTGGCTGCTGCTGCGGGTGGCGCGGTTGAAATCGCGCGAGCTGTTCACCCTGACGGTGCTGGTGATCGCGATGGCGGTGGCGACGCTGGGCTACACGGCGTTTGGCGCGTCGATGGCGCTCGGGGCGTTTTTGGCCGGCATGGTGGTGGGGCAGTCCAAGGTGAGCCATCAGGCGGCGGCGGATGCGCTGCCGATGCGCGATGCGTTTGCGGTGCTGTTTTTCGTGTCGGTGGGGATGCTGTTCGATTTTCGGCAGATCCTGCACTCGCCCGGCTTGATCGTGGGGCTGCTGGTGGTGGTGCTGGTGGTGAAACCGCTGGTGGCACTGGCGATCGTGCTGGTGAGCGGACACTCGCTGCGCACCGGACTGACGGTGGCGGGCGGGCTGGCGCAGATCGGCGAGTTCTCCTTCATCCTCGCCGAGTCGGCCAAGGCGCTCGGTCTCATGCCGGAGGCGGGGCATCACGCCCTCGTGGCGTGCGCGATCGTCTCGATCAGTGTGAATCCGTGGCTGTTCAAACGCATGCTGGCACTGGAGCCGTGGCTGCAGACGAAGCCGCGCCTCATGGCGCTGATCAATCGGCGGGTGGCGGCGCTGGGGCAGGGCGCCAATGTGGCGGCCGCGGCGCGGCTGGCGGCAAAGCCGACCGTGGAGCGCGTGATCATCGTCGGCTACGGGCCCGTGGGTCGCACGGTGGCGCGACGCGCGAAGGAGTTTGGCCTCGAATCGGTCGTGATCGACCTGAACGTCGACACGGTGCTGGCGCTGCAAGGCGAAGGCAAAGTCGCGCTCTATGGCGATGCGACGAACGCCGAGATCTTGCGCGAGGCAGGTATCGCGCGGGCGCCCTATCTGGTAATCTCGTCCCCGGATCCAGCGGTGGGACTGGCCGTGCTGACAGCGGCACGGGAGCTGAGTCCCAAGATCAAGGTGCTGGCGCGGGTGCGCTACCTCGCGGAAGGCGGCGCGCTGGAGCAGGCGGGCGCGGACGCGGTGTGCTACGACGAGGCGGAGGCGGCGACGGCGCTGGGCGTCGTATTGCGCGCGCACCTCAAGGCGGACGGGGCGATCCCGGGCGGGGCGGCGTAGGGGAGGGCCTGGGCGCAGACGAACGGTGGACGCGTAGCCCGGAGCTTCAGTCCGGGCTGGATCGGTGGGTGCGATGAGTGACGCAGGGAAAGGGATTGCGGCAGGCGCAGGAGCCCAGGCTGAAGCTCCGGGCTACGGGGCGGTCGGCCGCGTTGCTGCTTGAAACCCGACAAATCGCCCTCTTCGCCGCTGCACTCGGCGATGGCTGCGCCGCTTACTCGGACGTAGTTGTCGGCTCGTGCGGCGGATTTCCGTCGCGGTCGATCGGCTTGATCTTGGTCGGCACAGGCCGCGAGGCCTGATCGCTCATGAACTTGATCAGGCGGTCGTTGAAGGTCTTCGCGGGATCGTGGCCCATTTTCTTGAGGGCCTGCGTCAGGGCGGCGACCTCGACGAGGCGGGCCATGTCGCGGCCGGGGCGGACGTAGAGCTCGATGTGCGGGACGCGCATGCCGAGCATCTCGTAGTGGTTTTCCTCGAGGCCGGTGCGCTCTTCGACGACGTCGGGGGTCCACTCCCGGAGGGAGACGACGAGGTCGATACGTTTTTCCTGCCGCAGGGATTTCACGCCGAACATCTCGCCGACGTTAATGATGCCGATGCCGCGGCACTCCATGTAGCCGAAATTGAGCGGGCGGGAGGAGGCCATGAGCTCGCGCTCATCGAGGAGCTTGATGACGGTGAGATCATCGGCGACGAGGGAGTGACCGCGCTCGATCATGGCGAGGGCGCACTCGGATTTGCCGACGCCGGAATCACCGCGAAGCATGACGCCGACGCCCTTCACGTCGAGGGTGGTGGCGTGCTCGGTGCCGCTGGGGGAAAACTCGTTGTCGATGCAGAGCGTGGCGGCGTTCACGAAATTCATCGTGATAAGCGGCGTGCGGAAGAGCGGGAGGCGCATCTCGGTCGCGACGGCGAGCATGGGGTGCGTCGGCAGGTAGTTGCGCGTGAGGATGAGGCAGGGGATGCCCTCCTTCACCATCTTCTGGAAAATAATGATCTGCTGCTTCTGCGGGACGGTCTTGAGGTAGGTCATCTCGGCGGCGCCGAGGACCTGAATGCGTTTATTGGCGAAATATTTGAAGAAGCCGGTGAGCGCGAGGGCGGGGCGGTTGATGCTGCCCTCGTGAATGAGGCGGTGCATGCCGGCATCGCCGGTGACGGTCTCGAGCTGAAGCTTGGCACCGTGGGTCTCGAAGAAGTGCGCGACGGAGATTCCGTGGATGGCTTTGGGCATGGGGGGCGGCGGAAAAGTAGTGAGTAGCGAGTAGCGGGTAGCGAGTAGAAAACCCGCAGCGCTGGACGGCAAGATGCTCGCTACCCACTACCCGCGACAGCACTCAAAGATTAAAATCTTCGCCGAGGTAGAACTTCCGGGCCTGCTCGTCCTTGATGAGGAAGTCGCCGGTGCCTTCGCTGAGGACCTTGCCCTTGTGGATGAGGTAGGCGCGATCGACGATGCGGAGGGTTTCGCGGACGTTGTGATCGGTGACGACGACGCCGATGCCGCGGGCCTTGAGCTGGAGGATGATCTTCTGGACCTCGGCGACGGAGATGGGATCGATCGCGGCGAAGGGCTCGTCCATGAGGAGGAACTTGGGCCGCGTAACGAGGGCGCGGGCGATCTCGAGGCGACGACGCTCGCCGCCGGACAAGGTGTAGGCCTTCTGTTTCGCGACGTGCGTGAGGGAGAGCTCGGCGAGGTGGCCGGCGACGCGGGCGGCGCGCTCGGAGCGCGGGATGTCGCAGACCTCGACGATGGCGAGGATGTTTTCCTCGACGGTGAGCTTGCGGAAGACGGAAGCCTCCTGGGGAAGGTAGCCGATGCCGTGGCGCGCGCGCTCGTGCATGCGGAGGCGCGTGATGTCGGTGCCGTCGAGAGCGACGCGGCCGGCGGTGGCGGGCACGAGGCCGACGATCATATAAAACGTCGTGGTCTTGCCGGCGCCGTTGGGGCCGAGGAGGCCGACGACTTCGCCGGCCTTGAAATGGACGCTCACGCCATCAACGACGGTGCGCGGGCCGAAGGTTTTGACGAGGCCGTCGGTCGTGATCTGCGACGTGGCGGAAGGGGCGGAGGCGCTCATTTCGGCGGAGGAGAAGTAGGACCGATGGGCACGGTGATGGGCGCGGGGGCGGTGGAGTCGGGGGGCGGGGACTTCGCGTCTGGGGTGGGGGACTTCGGGCCGTCGTTCGGTCCGAGGGCCTTGAGCGCGGGGAGCACGAAGCGCGGGCTCTTGATGATGGCTTTGAGCTGGCCGCGCTCGAGGATCATCTCGGGGCCGCTGCCGGCGTAGCGTCCATCCTTGCTGCGGACCGTGGCGGGATTGCCGGTGAGGATCACGCGGTCTTCGCCCGGGAGCACCTCGGCGCGATCGCATGCGGCCTCGCGCTCGCCCTGGACGAGGCCCACATGGCCGGTGGCGACGAGGGACTTGAAGTTTTCCTGTTTGCCGAGGGTGGCCTTCGGGTCGCCCGTGCGCTTGGCGATGACGACGAGCTGGTCGCACTTCAGACTGAGATTGGTGCCGACGACGACGACCTGATCGCGGAAAGTGAAAATCGTCTCGGTGGCGGTGCTGACCATCTCAGCCGGACCGACGCTGGTGATCTCCGTGGGGATGGGCGTGACAGAAGCGGCGGCAGAGGCCGACGCGGCGGGCTGGGCGAGGGCGGCAGGAATCGCGGGCGAGCAGGCTCCTACGAGCGGGAGGAGGACGAGGAGCGGGCGGCGGATCATTTGAGGATATCGTTCAACTGGGCGGAGAATACGACGCGGACGTTGCGCGCGAGCGAAACCTTTTTGCCGGCGTGATCGTAGGACCAGCCCTCGCCGGTGACCTCGATGTCGTCGCGGATGAGGCGGACGTTTTTCTCGCCGGAGGCGCGCTGCTCCTTGGGATAAAACGTGGCGGCCGGGCTGAGGAGCATGGTCTCGACCTGCGCGGCAGCGTCGCCGGAAAAAACCGTGATGCTGAGGTCGGAGACGTCGATGCGGGTATTGCCGACCGGGCGGACCTCGGAGCCGCGGAGCGTCATGTTGCGGTAGCCTTCCTTAGCGG
The DNA here is from genome assembly GCA_947453695.1 of Opitutia bacterium. Taxonomy (GTDB): domain Bacteria; phylum Verrucomicrobiota; class Verrucomicrobiia; order Opitutales; family Opitutaceae; genus GAS368. Next base: position 7,165 of record CANGHW010000117.1, on the reverse strand, counting down.
TGAAGAGGGGGAGGACCCAGTTCTTGGCCGGGACACCGACGGCGGGAGCGGGCGAGGGAGGCGGTGCGGCGGGAGTATCCGCGGCGTGGAAAGGAAGCGCGGCCGAGAGCAGTCCGGCGCCGGTGAGCGCGGCCAGGCAGACCGTGCGACGGGAGGGGAGGCGGAGACTGAAGCGCGAGAGAAGCAAGCGAGTGGGCGGCGCTAGACCCGCGCGGCGAGGATGTGTTCGCAGATTTCGCGCACGGCGCCGCGTCCGGCGGGGCGGACGGGGACGAGGTCCGCGGAGGCGAGGGCGGAAGGCATGGAGTCGGCGGGGGCGACGCCGATACCGGCCCATGCGAGGGCCGGGGCATCGATATCATCATCGCCCATGTAGACACACTGCGCGGCGGTAAAGCCGAGCGAGGCGGCGAGCTCCTGCAGGGCGACGAGTTTATCGGTGCGACCCTGAATGACGTGGGGAATCTTCAACTCCGTGGCGCGCGCGGTCGTGGCGCCGGAGGCGCGGCCGCTGATCCAGGCGGTGACGACGCCGGCGCGCTCCAGTTTACGGAGGCCCATGCCGTCGAGGATGGAGAACGTCTTCGCCTCGGTGCCGTCGGACGAGATGTGCACGGTGCCATCGGTGAGGACGCCGTCGACATCCATGGCGAAGAGACGGATGCCGGCCCAGGCGCGGGCGGTGATTTCCGATTTCCGATTATAGATTTTCGATTGATCCATGGGGTGACGGATGTGGGGGCGATGGAGACGGCGGAGTTGAATCGACGAGGCGGGACTCGAAAAGCTCTCAGCCCATCCATGCGGTGATGCGCTCAATGATCTTGTCCTTCGTCGGACGGAAAGCCTGCTCCAGCTCCGGAGCGAACGGCACGGGGAGGTCGAGGGACGCGATGCGGAGCGGGGCGGCCTTGAGCGACGAGAAATGTTTCTCGGTGAGACGGGCGACGAGCTCCGCGCCGAAGCCGTGCGTGAGACGACCCTCGTGCAGAACGATCAGGCGGCCGGTGCGGGCGAGGGAGGCCTCGATGGCGTCGAGTTTCAACGGTGAGAGCGCACGCAGATCGAAGAGATCGAAAGTCTGCTCGTATTCCGCCGCGAAGTAGTCGCTGGCCTCCTGGGCGAGGTGGACCATTTCGCCGTAGGTGACGAAAGTGGCGAAATCGCCGGCGCGGACATGTCGGGGCGTCCAGACGGCGCGGTAGTTGGGGTCGAACGCGACCGGTGCACGGCCGCGGCGATAGAGGGCCTTGTGTTCGAAAAGGAGAACGGGATTATCGTCCTCGTAGGCGGCGAGGAGCGCGTTGAAGGCGTCCTGCGGCGTGCTCGGGTAGAGGGCCTTGAGGCCGGGCATCGCGAGGAGAAACGAATCGAGCTCCTGGGAGTGGAACGAGCCGAACGTGAGGCCGCCGCCGGTGGGCAGACGGAAGACGATGGGGACCTTGGCGCCGGAGCGGAAGTGGTAAGTCGCGGCGTTTAGCGTGATCTGGGTCGCGGCCTCCGTGGTGAAATCGGAGAACTGGAATTCCTCGATGGGACGGTGCCCGTTGAGCGCGAGGCCGATGGCCCAGCCGGTGCAGCCGCTCTCGGCGAGTGGAGTATTGAAGACGCGGGGCCGGCCGAAATCGGCGAGGAGGCCCTCGGTGACCTTGAAGGCGCCACCGTAGGTGCCGATGTCCTGACCGAGCACGAGGGACTCGGGGCGCTCGGTGAGGATCTTGCGGAGACCGCGGTTGAGGGCCTGGGCGAAGTTGAGGTTTTCCGGCGCAGCGGGCGTGGACTGCCAAGGGAGCGGGGCGGACTCAGGCGCGTAGAGGTCGGCCTCCATCGCAGCGACGTCACCAGAGGCGCGGGGACCGGCGAGCGAGACCTGCACGCTGGCCGCGAGGAAGGCGGCGAGCTCGGCGTCGACGGCGTCGAGGCGGGCGGTGCCGAGTTGCGCGGCGAGCTGCGCGCGGAGCTTGGGGAGTGGATCGCGGGCGAAGAATTCGTCGCTCTCGCCGGGCTTCAGGTAATCGCACGTGTCATAGGCGGCATGGCCCCGCAGGCGGAGCGTGTGGGCCTCAATGAGAATGGGGCGGGAGGTGGTGCGGACCTTCTCAATCGCGGCGGCAAACGTGCGTGCGGTGGCGGCGACATCGACGGTGGTGTCGAGGGAAAAGCCCTCGATGCCGTAATGCGCGGCGCGGCGCCAAAGCTCGGTGCCGGCGGCGTATTGCTCGCTGACGGGCGTGGAGTAGGCGTAGCGGTTGTTTTCGATGACGAAGACGATCGGCAGAGAAAGGAGCGAAGCGAGGTTGAGCGTTTCGTGGACATCGCCCGTGCTCGACGAGCCATCACCGAAGAAACCGAAGCCGACGGCAGGGCGCCCGAGGCGGCGCTGGGAATCGGTGGCGCCAGCGACATTGGACAACATCGCGCCCAAGTGGCTGATCATCGGCAACGAGCGGGCCGAGGGATCGCCGTGGTGGATATTACCCTCGCGGGCCTTGGTGGGGCTGTCGGCGTTGGCGAAGTATTGATTGAGGTGATCGCAGAGATGGCCGCTCCAGACGAGGTGACCGCCGAGCCCGCGATGAGAGAAGGAAATGACGTCCGTGGCCTTTTCGGCGAGGAGAGCGAGCGGGACGACGAGGCCCTCGTTGCCCTGACCGCCGGTGACGGTCCCCTTGATGAGACCCTGGCGGAAGAGATCGAGGATACGATTGTCCGCGCTGCGCGAGAGCTGCATCCAGGCGTAGATGCGGAGCAGGGCGTCGAAGGGAGATTTCTCGAGCTCCGCGGCACTGAGGGAGCGCGCGAGGAGGGCGGGAGGAGGAGGGAAGACCATGAACTTTGGCGCGGAACGTGAGGGCGCACCGCGTCGCGGGCAAGCGAGAGATTGGCGGGCCCGGCCGGCCCGGTCGGACGCGGTGCCGTCCTAGACCAGGGCGAGCAGGGCCTCGGCGCCGCTCTCGTCGAGCAAGAGCGACTTGATGTAGCCCCCGCGCAGGGCGGCGAGGACGGCGGGGGCGCGCTCAGCGCCGGCGGCGACGCCGATGACGTTGGGAATCTTCCGCAGGTAATCGAGTTCGATACTGATCACGCGATCCCGCCAACGGGAGGCGCACTCCTTGCCTTTGGCGTCGAAGAAGCGGCCGCAGATCTCACCGACCGCGCCGCGTTCCTTAAGGTGCCCAATGTCGCTCTGCGAAAGCACGCCGCGCTCGGTGTAGACCGAGTTAACGAGTGAAGCGACGCCCACGACCGCCGCATCTGCGTGCTTGAGCCGCTGCCAGACGAACTTGATCTGGTCGGACGCGAGGAAAAAGTCGCGGGTCTTCTTGTCCGAGACAAAGGCCGGCGTGCTGAGCGTAAGAAACTCACCGCCCCAGAGCTTGACCATCGCCCGGCCGATCTCGAGGGCGTCGACCGGAGTAATGTTGGAATCGATGCTCCCCATCGCCTGCACGACGGTGAGGCGGCGGGAGCCGCCGCGCCGGAAGCGCTGGACAACCTCGGCCACGCTCCGCCCGCCGCCTACCGCCACGATACCGGTGGCCGGGAGCAGCGACGCCACAAACGGCGCCCCGAAGTGGCCGACGGTCTGGCGCGCAGCCTCGCCGCCGGCGCGGCTCGCGGTCTTGATGACGGCGGCGGACTTGAGGCCGAAGTGACTGCACAGCCGGTGCTCGAGCTGCTCGTGGCGCGCTTTATACTCTTCGACGGTGATGCGGACGATGCCGCGCTCCAGTGCGGCGGCGAGCAGGCGGGAGATCTTCGTTTGGGAGACGCGCACGAGCTGGGCGACCTCGGTCTGGCCCAGACCATCCACGTAATAGAGCGTGGCGGCCATGCGAAGAATCTCGTCGGGATAAGTGCCTTTGGCGGGCATAAATGGGGGGCGCGGCAAAAAGTGACCGTTTCGTAACTCAATTGTCACTAGAATATTCATGCGCATAAAGGTTTTACTCGACCGCGGGGGCGAGCGACCGCTGTGCTGCCTCTTTGCGCCCATGAACCATCGTCCTACGCTCCCGCTCATCGCCTTCACCACGCTCACTGCGCTCGCGGTCGGGCAGACGTCCAATCGCCCCGCAGGCTCCACGCCGGCGCCCGACGAAGCCGTGAAGCTGGAGGCGTTTACCGTCACCGGTTCAAACATCCGCCGCGTCGACGCGGAGACGGCGCTCCCCGTCACGGTGGTCGACAAAGCCGAACTCGATGCGCGCGGTGCTTCGACGATGGCCGAGTTGTTTGAGACGCTGGGGGCGGCGGAGATTTCCGGCATCACCGAGATCAATAACGGGCCGCAGCTCGCCCGCGGCGACGTGGCTTCGATCGATCTGCGCGGCATCGGCTCCGGCAGCACACTCACCCTGCTCAACGGTCGCCGCATGGCGCCGCACCCGATCTCGATGGCGGAAAACGGCGTGCCCTCGCTGGCGGTGAACATCAACACCATCCCCCGTGCGATGGTGGACCGGGTGGAAATCCTGCGCGACGGCGCCTCGGCGGTCTACGGCTCCGATGCGGCGGCGGGCGTGATCAACAATCTCGTGTCGCGGACCTTTCTCGGGCGCGGCGTGACCTTCAAGGCGTCGATGACGCAGCACGGCGGCGCCAATGAGTTTAACGCGACCGCCTTCGAGGGCGTGCAGAAGGGCAAGACGCACATCTCGGTCTCGCTGGACTATTTTCACCGTGATGCGCTGGCGGCGCATGACCGGGATTTTGCCAATAACTCCGACTTGCGCGTGAACCGAAACATGCCGCCGCCATGGAACGGCATTCCGATCGTCGATCCCTCTTCGGCGACCGGGGCGCTCTTCGCCCGCGACAACGATTTTCGCAATGCCAACACAGTAAATCAATGGGGCCAGTGGCAGCGCGGCCTGATTCAGTCCGACTTCCTGACCTTCGTGGGCTCCCGCCCGACGGGCAATGTAGGCATCTCCACCGCGGCTACGTCGCCCGGTGTGGCGAGCATGGCGACCGACGGTATGTTTTATCTCTACCCCGGTCCGAATGGGGTGACGTTCAAGACGACGGCGCCCTCGACCAATATCGACAACCCCGAGGTGGCGGTCTTCTCGAACTGGAACAAGTGGAAGATGCTCGTGCCCGCCACGGATCGCGTGCAGTTCGCGACGTTTGTCGATCATCCGATCAACGAGCGCGTCAATTTCTTCGGCGATTTGTTGTTCTACCGCGCCTACAGCCGCACGGGCCGCGAGCCGGTGAACTTCAAGAATACGGACGACCAGGGTATCTATCTGCCGGCGGCGAATCCCTACAATCCCTTCGGCGTCCGCTTCTACAGTCCAACCGGTGCACCGAATGTTGACGGCACGCCGCGGCTCACCGGTGCCCCAGCGGATGTCTCCCTCTGGACCGGTATCTCCCCGGGACAAAACACGGGCGACGGATTTAAACCGCGCGTGACGGAGGTCTACACCTATTCGTGGCGCGTCCTGGGCGGGCTGCGCGGCAAGCTCAAGGACAACTGGGAATGGGAGTCGGCGGTGGTGGCGTCGGGTTCGCAGTCGCACGAATACGAGCATTTCCAAGTCCGTGAGTCGCTGCTGCGCCGCGCGCTGGCCCGCACGGATGCGACCGCGTTCAATCCTTTCCCGGTCACGTTCAAGATCGTGAACAACCAGATTGTCGTGGACCAGCTCTTCAAGAATCCGACCTCGGTGGTCGATGCCGTTTACGGCGACGAAGATCGCTTCGGCCGCACGGGTCTCTTCATGTGGGACGCGAAGGTCAACGGCCAGCTCTGGCGCCTGTTTAATGGCGGCAAGATCGGCGTCGCGACTGGCACGGAGCTGCGGTATGAAACTTACGCCGATAAACGCGCCAGTTACGTCGGGTTGAATCCGCCCGGTTCACAGAGTGAGTTTCCTTACCTCCGCGAAGGTGACAACGACTTCCTCGCGCTCAGCTCCAATGTGCCAATCAGCGCGCACCAGACGATCTATGCGGCATATCTAGAGACGGCATTTCCCTTCGTGACGCGCGAGAACCGCAAGCCGCTGATCGAAGCCCTCGAGCTTACGCTCGCGGCGCGCTACGAGCACTTCTCGATTCATGGCCAGACCACCAAGCCGAAGGCGAGCGTGGTGTGGAAGCCGACGAGTTTCGTAAAGCTGCGGGCCTCGGCGGCTGAGTCGTTCCGGGCGCCAAATCTGGTGCAGACCAATATCACGCCGCTGCGCCGCCAGGTCAGCGCCGATGATCCTTATCGCGCGGAAGTGACCGGCCTCGCCTCCGATGGCACCGCCCAGCGCACCTCGTATCGGCAAGGCAACCAGAACCTGAAACCCGAGGAGGCCAAGACCTGGGTGGCCGGCATGGTGGTCGAGGTGCCGCAGGTCCGCGGACTCTCGTTCTCCTTCGACTATTTCCACATCAATCAAAACAAGGTCATCGAGAACTTTGGCGCCGCGGCGGCCATCGATCTCGACGAAGTCCTACTTGATCTCGCGACGCAGGCCGAGCTCGCGAAGGGCACGCCGCTGAGCCAGATCAATCTCGGCTCCGGCACCGCCGGCTACAAGGGCTCCAGCAAGATCGTGCGCAAGCCAGTCACGGCAGCCGACACCGCGGCGTTCGCGGCCTTCAATGCCCGCCAGGCGACGGACAAGACCCGCCGTGCGCCGGTCGGCGAGTTTATCAGTGTGATCGACGACTACCTGAACCTCAGCGGTCGCGATATCCAAGGCTACGAATTCGGCGTGCAGTGGCGCTCACCCAAGACCCGTCTCGGTCAATTCACGCTCAACAGCGAAGCAACCCACTACGTGCTGCGTCGGTCGAAGGCCGATGAGGTCTCGCCGATGCTCGACGAACTCAACCGCAACGGCCGCGCCAGCTGGCGCGCCAACGCGTCGGTCTCGTGGCGGCAGGGGCCAGTTTCGGCCGGTTGGTTTACGAGCTACTTTGGTTCCTTCGTAGATACCTCCGCGGCGACCACGGAGCCGATCACCCGCGCACTCGGCTATCCGAGCTACATCAAGATCTTCGATGACAACGGCGTGACGCGCTACCTCTACCGCGTGAAGCCGGCGATCAACCACAACGCGTGGCTGTCCTACCGCTTCGACAACCGTTCAAAGGCGTGGCTTCGCGGCGTAACCGTGCGCGGTGGCATCAACAATGTGCTCGATACCGAGCCGCCACT
>CANGHW010000116.1 GCA_947453695.1 Opitutia bacterium | reverse complement strand
GCGTCGCGCACGAGACTCGTGCCGCGGCCACGGGTCGAGCGGACATTCGATTTTACAGCGAAACGCGCAAAGGCATCGTCGCGCCCACAGAGGACGATCATCACGGGCTGTTCTGCCCGGATCAGCATGTGCGGCGCGATGAGCGCGAGCACAGTTTGAAAATCACCGAGATCGCGGGCGAACTCCTTGGTAACGCGCGTGGACGTGTTGGCCAAAATCTCAAAGTTGCCGACGCGGACGTAGTCCCATTTTTCGCGAGCCGGGAGCGGGCGATCCTCGAAGACTTTGAATTCGGGCAGGGCGATGACGTCGCTTAATGGAGACGTGGCGGCGACGGAGAGCAGGGGAGTGGCGAGAGCGACGGCCAGAAGACGGAGCGAGCGCATAGGGTGAGCGTGGGGAGGATGGGCCAGAGTCGAGGGAGGGCGAGTTGCTTGTTATTCTACCGGCGCGGAAGGCAAAAGCGGACAGAGATTCCGTCGCAGTGCAGATGAAGCTGGCCAACCGCTAGAAGCCGGGTGGGCGGTGTTTTTGGCTTTGTTTCGCGGGGAGGGCCCAACAGCATCGACGCATGCTCAAGCTGCTCTTCATCGGCGATATCGTAGGTCGACCAGGACGCGATATTCTAGCGGAAAAATTACCGCGAGTGCGCCAGGAGCACGGAATCGATTTTGTCATCGCCAATGGTGAAAACGCAGCGGCGGGAGCGGGCATCACGGGCACGATTGCGAAGTCGATTCTCGGCAGTGGGGTCGATGCGATCACGTTGGGCGACCACGTGTGGGATCAGCGGGGCTGGGAGAACGAAATCGGCCAAATCGAGCACGTCTGTCGGCCCGCCAATCTACCGAAGTCGAATCCGGGCTGGGATCATCTCATCATCGAGAAGCGTGGCTTTAAGGTGGCGGTGTTTACTGTGCTGGGCCGGACGTTTATGGGCATCAAGGCGGATTGCCCGTTTCTTTGTGCCGACCGGATGATCGCCCAACTCAAGGGCCAAGCTGATGCGATTATCGTCGAGGTGCACGCTGAAGCGACGTCGGAGAAAATCGCGCTGGGCTGGCATCTCGATGGGCGAGTGACGGCGGTGCTGGGCACGCACACTCATGTGCCGACCGCGGACGCGTGTGTCTTGCCGAAGGGCACGGCGTTTATGTGCGATGTCGGAATGACGGGCCCCTATGCGGGGGTGCTCGGGCGCGAGGTCGCTCCGGTCGTGGCGAAATTCATCGACGGGATGCCGCGGCGTTTCGAAGTCGCCACGGAGGACGTGCGTATTTCGGCGGCGCTGGTCCAAATCAGCGCCTCGATGGCTCACGCCCAGAAGATCGAATTGCTGACGGTGCGGCGGTGAGCTCCGGCGCACCTCGTCGGGATGACTAGCGGGTGCCGAAGCGGCTAGTCGCCGCTCGTGCAGCCGCAAGGGGCGGATTAGCTACGAGCGATGCCGGCTTCCTCGTAGACTCCGAGGTGGCGGTAGCGTTCGTAACGCGTGTCGAGGAGCTTGGCGGCGGGGAGGCCGCGAAGATCGTTCAGATGTTTGTGCAGGGAATACTTGAGCGCGGCGGCGGCGTGGGCGGGATCATTGTGCGCGCCGCCGGAGGGCTCGGGCACGATCTCGTCGACGACGCCAAGTCTCTCGAGGTGGTCGGCGCTGACCTTGAGGGCTTCCGCGGCGATGGAGGCCTTGGAGCCGTCCTTCCAGAGGATGGCGGCGCAACCCTCGGGTGAGATCACGGAGTAGTAGCTGTTTTCGAAGATGAGCACGCGGTCCGTCACGCCGATGCCGAGCGCTCCGCCGGAGCCGCCTTCACCGACGATCACGGAGATGGTGGGAGTTTTGAGCATGGCCATCTCGCGGAGGTTAACCGCGATGGCTTCCGAGACGTGACGGGCTTCGGATTCGATGCCGGGGAAAGCCCCGGGGGTGTCGATAAAGGTAAAGACGGGCAGGCCGAATTTCTCCGCCATTTTCATTAAACGGAGCGCCTTGCGGTAGCCCTCGGGCTGGGGCATGCCGAAGTTGCGCGCGATGCGTTCCTTTGGATCGCGGCCCTTTTGTTGGGCGATGATCATGACGGCTTCGCCATTGAAAAAAGCGGTGCCTCCGATGAGCGCCTGGTCGTCCTTGAATTGGCGGTCGCCATGAAGTTCTTGGAAGCCTTCGCAGATCATGCCGACGTAATCGAGGGCGTAGGGCCGCTTGGGATGGCGGGCGATCTGCACCTTTTGCCAGGGCGTGAGGTTGGAGTAGATATCGCGGCGCGTGGCATCGACCTTGGCCTCGATGGCACGGATCTCCTTTGAGAGGTCGACATTCGTCTCGATGGACTGCTGGCGCAATTCATCTAGCTGCTTGGCGAGCTCGCGGAGCGGCTTTTCGAACTCCAACACATAGGCCGGCGTTTCCATAGGGGGCGAAAATTACGGGTGGGTGCAGAGGGGTGTCAACGGGCGTCAACGCAAGCCGCCTGCGTCCGGGGTCGGGGGATTTTTGAGCTGTTCCTTCCAATCGGCGATCTTGGCCTGGGCGCCAAAGTGTTCGGCCCGGGCTTTGTCACCCCGCTCCATCCAGATGCGCGAGAGGGTAGTATTAATGAAGAGATCGGATGGACGGAGGGCGTGGCCGCGTTCGGCCGCAGTGAGAGCGGCGTCGAGTTGGCGGAGGGAGAAGTTGACCTCAGCGAGGGCATGCCAGGCTTCGAACGATTGGGGCGCCACGGTGGTGGCGCGTGTGAGCTTCTCGATCGCGAGTGGACCTTCGCCAAGGGCAAAATCGGCGGTGGCGTCTTCGATCAGGGTCTGCAGTTCGTCGTCGGTCATGAATCAGTGAGGATGAACGTGAGACAGTGTGGCCGGCGAGGGGCAAAAAGAAAGGACGGCCTTTGCGAGGCCGTCCCGAGGAAAAAGTAGGTTTCGGGGGCGAGCTTACTTCTTGAAGCCGGCCTCTACGCCGATGTTGATCGCGACGTCATCGCCGAGCACCTTACCGAGCATGGCGGGACCAGCGAGGCCGAATTCGCTCTTCTTGATCGCGCCGGTCACTTCCCAGCCGGAGACGGTAGCGCCGCCCATACCGGCGCCGAAACCGAGCAGCTTTACTTTCAGGACGACAGGCTTGGTAACGTCTTTGATGGTGAGATCACCAGTAACATCGAAGGTATCTTCCCCGGTCTTTTTCCATGCCGTGCTCTTGAAGGTCATCGCAGGGAATTTGGCGGCGTCGAAGAAGTCAGGGCTCTTGAGATGGCCGTTGCGCTTTTCGTCGGCCGTATTGATCGAGCCGATGTCGATGGTGGCATCGACCGTGCTCTTTTCGAGATTGTCGCGGTCGACATTGATGGTGCCAGCAACCGTGCTGAAAGAGCCGCTAAACTTGGAGACCAAGTGGCGGAGGCTGAACTGGATGTTCGAGTGAGTTGCGTCGATCTTGTAGGACTCGACCGCGGCGGAGGCGGAGGTGGCGAGACCGGCGACCAGCGCGGCGGCGAGGAGGGAAGTGCGGAGTTTCATGTTAAGGTGGATTTAAGGTTTAAGGCGACGATGAGTGCTGACGGGGCGGGAACAAAGTCGCGTCTGCTTTAAATGCAACCAAAAATATTACAATTGAACAGTCTGCCACGGAAAATCAGAGGATGAGCATCGCATCGCCATAACTGAAAAATCGGTATTCCCGGGCGATGGCTTCAGCGTAGATCTCGCGCAACCAAGCGATACCCTCCGTCGAGTTGGGGGCCAAAAATGCGGCAACCAAGCAGAGCAGGGTCGAGCGCGGTTGGTGAAAATTGGTGATCAGGGCATCGACGCCGCGAAAAGGACGCGGTGGGAAAATAAAGGTGTCGGCCTCGGCCACATGGGTCGTCGAGTCGGGCAACGGAAGGGTATGTAACGAGAGAAAGTGCTCGATGCTGCGCACGGAGGTCGTGCCCACGGCAATGCGGCGACCGGGCAGGGGAGGGAAGAGCGCGCGCTGCGTGGCGGCGGGGAGTTCGTAAAGTTCGCGGTGGATGTCATGCGCTTCGACGGTATCGGTCGCGATGGGCTTAAACGTGCCGAGGCCGACGTGCAGCGTGATCTCGGCGGTTCGGATGCCTTGGGTGTTCAGGACGTCGAGCAGTTCTGGAGTAAAATGCAAACCGGCGGTCGGCGCTGCGACCGCGACTTGGCGCGCGCGGTTGGCGTAGACGGTCTGGTAACGCTCAAGGTCCTCGCCGCGGGGTGCATCGGAGGTTCGTTCGATGTAGGGAGGGAGCGGGATCTGACCGAGACGGTTGGCGACGGCAGTGATCGGTTCCCCGGTGGGAGTGGTGAACAGCACCGCGGCCGAGCCGTCGGGAAACTTGTCCACAATCTTGCCGCTGAATGCATTCTCCGGGTGCGTGAAGGTCGCATTGACCGGGAGTTTTCTGCCGGGACGCACGAGGCAACGCCAAGTGTGCTCCTCGACCAGCGGGCGCAGCAAGAAGCACTCTACTTGTCCGCCAGTAGGACGTTTCGCCAGGAGGCGGGCCGGAAGGACGGCAGCGTTGTTGCGAAAAAGAGTGTCCCCGGGTCGAAGGAACCGGGGGAGATCACTAAACGTGTGGTGCGAAATAGTGTGGGATACGCGGTCAACCACGAGGAGCCGCGACTGATCACGTCGCGCCGCAGGTGATTGCGCGATCAGTCCAGGTGGCAGATTGTAGTCGAACTGGTCGGTAGCGAGTGGTGGCACGACGAACGTTAGATGGAGGGGAGCAAAGAATTCACGTCCCACGGGAGCGAGCCTCTTTCCGTAGGCATGCGGGGGGAGTTTAAACTACAGAGTGGGCGAGGGGGCTGGACAAATGGGGAGGGCAACGGCCGTTAGTTTTACGTCATAGGACTTCTTCCCAAGGATTCCGGACATTTTCCCGAGAAATTGCCGGATCAAGTCTGATATGCTGCCGGAGCACATGGTCCTCGCTCCATCCATTACCTAGGCAATATCACCTACGCTTATGGCCGTAGAACCCGTTGACATACGATCAAACCCAACATGGAGTGGGGAGTCCTCGCTTCACTGCTTTTTTGCCGTCGCACCGAATCGTGTCCAATTATCCCCAGTTTGCTTTCCTTACCCGGCACGGGGTGCTCGCATTTTCGCTTCGAGGTATTTCTGACTGCGACTTGCCGACTATAACGTAAGTTTCTGGCCCATTCCGCCATCCTGTTCCCCATGAAAAAATGCCTGCTCCTCATTGTCGCATCGCTCTTACTGGTGGCGCGTGCGTTGGCGCAAACCGCGACGGTCACACCGAGCCCGGCGACATATTCAGCCACCGGTGGGCAGATCACCTTTACAGTGGCGTTGACGTTTCCGACGGCGGCCTCTGCTGCGAGCTTCTCTATTAAGCCAGCGACAAATACGTGGTCGCATGTATCCACGGCACACATCAGTCCCGTCCCTCCAGTTACGACTCCTCCGACCACTCCTTACTCACTTGCTGTTCAACCAGAAGTCGGAGCGACAACCGCCACAGGCGATGTGCAGTCAGTTTTCGGTTGGGCCTATGCAGACCTTGCAGTTCTTGGATCTGGTTCTGCCAGTTTTACATTCACATTGAGCTATCCTGCTGGCCTCACCGGCCCGCAAACGTTCACCCCTGCTGCGGATTATCGAGTCGGAGGTGTCCTTACCTCGGTTACTATTCCGGCTCTGGTCATTCAGCCAACTCCGGTGCCTCCGACTATTACGAATCCCAGCAGCGTGACAGTCGTGGCGGGTGCAAACGCTTCTTTCTCAGTAACTGCTACTGGATTGCCTACTCCCTCTCTCAAGTGGCAGCGATCAACTGACAATGGCCTAAATTGGAGTGATCTTGCCAATGACAGCACCCACGGTGGAGTGTTGACCGCGAACCTAACCATCACTGCTGCAACTGTTGGAATGAATGGTTATCGTTTTCGTGCTCTAGCAACCAATGGCGCGATTCCAGATGCGACGTCTAGCGGAGCTACGCTTACTGTGACGCAGGCTCCGATTTTCGTAAATCAACCGCTCGGCCAATCTGTGATCGCTGGCGATTCGGCAACTTTTGTGGTCTCAGCGACTGGATTACCCGTTCCTACCTACCGCTGGTATTTTACGCCCACCGGTAGTTCAACTCCTCAAGCTTTGAGCGACGCGGTTGGAAAGCTTGCCGGCACTGCGACACCGACTCTTGTCGTTTCCAATGTTCAGACATCTGATGTTGGTGACTACGTATGTATCGCGACAAATTCCGTTGGGACTACCACCAGCGTAGCGGCGCAGCTTACGATTGCGGCGCGCGTAATCCGGATCGTTAGTCAAACCGTCGCTCCTGGAGCTACTTTCTCAGTCCCGATACAGCTTGTGGCAACAGGAACTGAAAATGCGTTGGGATTTAGTCTAACGTTTGATCCGGCATTTTTGACTTTTCAAAGTGCTGCGGTGGGGGCAAATGCCGCAGACGCAACCCTGAATACTAACTCGAGCCAAAGCGCTTCGGGTAGAGTGGGGTTCGCCATGGCGAAGCCCGCAGGTGTATCTTGGTCTGCTGGGACCCAAGAGGTGATCAAGGTTACATTCTTGCTAAATGCTGCCTCTGCGAACGGTGCGATAACGCCCCTCGGTTTTGGTAATACCCCGATTGCCCAGGAAGTCGCTTCGGTCACTGCTACAACGTTACCTGCCGGATTTCAGGCGGGCAACGTTTCCGTGCTAGCGGGTTATGAGGCAGACATGAACGGAAACGGTTCAGTAACGATCACCGACTGGGTCAAAGTTGGGCGAATTGTTGCCGGACTTGATCCCGCGCCGACAGGTGTTGATTTCATGAAAGCTGATTGCGCTCCGCGCAGCACTTTAGGGAACGGTTCTCTCTCAGTCACTGACTGGGTTCAAGCTGGGCGCTACGCTGCTGGTTTAGACCCGATTACGCCCGTAGGTGGCCCAACGAGTCCTTAATCGATCATTCATTCCAGTTCCAATCGGTATATTTTTCCATCTCCCATGAAATCCTTGGCCTTTTTCCGCAGCTTATTGTTGTTCTCGTTTGCTTTTCTGGTCTCAACTGTAGGGTCTCACGCTGCAAATAGTGTGGTGTCCGCGAGCCTAAATGGATCTGCCACACAGCTGGTGGGAGCTGGCGGCATCCAGTTTGTATTGGCCAGTCAGGGCACGGAGGCTGGCGTAGGCTTTAGCGTTACATTCGATCCGGCCGTCCTGAGATACGATGGATTTACTGGCGGCAGCGGCCTCAGTGGAGCATCCTTGAACGTCAACAGTCTAGCTGCGTCGACAGGCAAGATCGGCGTAGCTTTGGCACTTTCAAATGGCACGTTTGCGGCGGGTAATCGGCAACTTGTAGTCATGAATTTTACGGTGCTGTCTACTGCGAGCACCAACAGTGTTATTGGCTACAGCGATTCCCCGGTTTTCCGCGAGATTTCCGACGTAGCCGCCAATACCCTGACTTCAAATTTTACCGGTGTTACAGTCACTGCGATTCCCGTATTGAGCGCTGCACAGGCGGTATCATCTAAGTCGGTGTCCGCTGGGTCGGCTGTTTTGCCCTTCACTCCTGTAACTGCGATTGGTGGCACTTCTCCGTATAGTTTTACTGTCACTCCCGCTCTTCCTGCAGGGCTCAGCTTAGCGGCCGCAACTGGTGTTATCAGCGGCACTCCCACCGCTGCACAAGCGGCGACAACCTACACTGTCACGATCACAGATGCTGCGACTGCGACCGCGACAAATACCTTTAGCCTCACGATTAATCCTGCGCTGTCGACGGCTGTCGCTGTTGGCACCAAAGCACTGACGATTAATACCGCTGCCGTGGCGTTTATTCCGGTCACCACCTCTGCGGGCACATCGCCGTATTCCTACGCGGTTTCTCCGTCGCTTCCTGCTGGTTTGACGCTCAATGCCACGACTGGTGCGGTGTCGGGCACGCCGACCGCCACGTCTCCCTCCACCACATACACGGTGACCGCGACTGATGCAGCTGGAGCGACTTCCAGCAAGACCTTTAGCCTAGTGGTCAATTCTGCGCTGGTGGCCAGCCAAGCCGGCGCGTCGCGCACCCTCACCGCAGGAAATGGGGCGGCCTCCTCGTTTGTCCCTGTCGTGGGATCTGGTGGCACCACAGCCTATAGTTATAGCATCAACCCAGCCCTGCCGTCTGCGTTGGCTTTCAACCAGACGACCGGCGCGGTATCGGGCACGCCTGCTGCCGCCCAAGCTGCTACAACCTACACCGTAACTGTGGCTGATGCTGCTGGCGCGACGGCGACTAACACCTTCAGTATGACGATTAACGGTGCAATCGCATCTTCCGTTACCGTTGGCACGAAGGGGCTCACGCTTAACACCGCGGCGGTCGCTTTTACTCCAGTTACCGTCTCGGGTGGCACTGCTCCGTTTAACCATACGGTAGCGCCTGCTCTGCCGGCAGGGCTTTCGATCGCGGCATCCACGGGTATCGTCTCTGGAACTCCCACCGCTGCTGCTGCCGCTGCGAACTATACTGTCACTATCACTGACGTTAACGGCGCCCAAACGACGAATCCCTTCAATCTTACGGTAAACCCAGCGCTTGTTTCTACCCTGGCGGTCGCTTCCCGCGCGTTGACGATTAACACGGCGGCCGCGCCGTTTACTCCGGTTACTTCCGCCGGCGGCACCTCGCCGATTGTTTATGCGGTGAGCCCTGCTTTGCCCACCGGCCTAAGTCTGAGTTCCTCGACTGGTCAATTCACCGGCACGCCCTCCGTGGTCGCTGCGACCACGACCTATTCGGTGACCGCGACTGATGCTGCCGGAGCAACGACGAGCAAGTCGTTCGATCTCACGGTCAATTCCGCGGTTGTGGCCACACAAGCCATCGCCTCCCGCACACTCACTGCTGGTGGAGCTATCACGGCGTTTATCCCTGTGACCGGCGCGGGTGGCACGTCACCATTGGCTTACTCGATTAGTCCTGCGCTCCCTACCGGACTCACTTTGGCACCTGCGACCGGATCAATTTCTGGTAATCCTACGGGCGCCTCGTCGCTGACAACCTACACGGTCACCGTAACCGATGGTGCTGGCGCGACCGGGACCGCCACATTCTCTCTCTCGGTCAACGGTCCGCTCACTGCCAGTATCGTATCAGCCAGCAAAGCGCTCACGGCCAATGCCGCGCCAACGCCCTTTGCTCCAATTGTCGGCGCTGGCGGCACTGCCCCATATACCTACGCCATTTCACCGGCAATTCCGGCCGGCCTTATCTTTAGCAGTTCGACAGGAACGATCTCCGGCACGCCGACCGCAGCCGCTGCGGCCGCGAACTTCACGGTCACCGTGACCGACTCGACCTCTGCTACAGCGAATGCCGTTTTTAGTCTCGCCGTTAATCAAGCTCTTGCCGCCGGCCAGACGGTTGCGACGAAGACCCTCACCGCTGGCACTGCCGCAATTTCGTTTGTCCCAGTCACCGGCTCCCTCGGCACTGCGCCCTATACCTATGCAGTTTCTCCGGCGCTTCCCGCATCGCTTAACTTCAATGCCGCGACCGGTGCAATTACTGGCACCGCTTCCGCGGCTTCCTCGGTTGCGACCTTTACGGTGACGGTCAGCGACAGTGCGTCTGCTTCTGCGACCAACACCTTTAGTCTCACTGTCAACCCGGCGCTGACTGCTGGTTCGACCCTCGCAAGTCGCACGTTATCGGCTGGAGCGGCCGCCTCTGCTTTCACTCCCCTTAGCCTCTTGGGTGGCACTACCCCCTATGCGTGGACCGTAACTCCTGCCTTGCCCGCCGCGCTGGTGCTCAACGGTCTCAGCGGCGCAATCACAGGCACGCCCTCCGCAGCCCAGGCTTCGGCGAACTATACGGTCACCGGCACTGATGCCAACGGAGCCCAGGTTACCCAAGTCTTTGCATTGGTCATTAATTCCGCCCTATCCACGACCCAAGCCGTGGCGACGGTTGGTCCGCTCAATGCGGGCAGCGCCGTAGTCGGCTCTGTTTCTCCGGTCACTGCCGCGGGCGGCACGACGCCCTACGCGTTCGCCGTCGCTCCAGCTTTGCCCACCGGCCTCTCGTTGAGCGTCACTACCGGCGCGATCACCGGCACTCCTTCCTCCGCGTCCTCCGCGACCACCTACACCGTCACGGTCACGGATAACGTCGGCGCGACCTCTTCCAAGACATTTAGCCTCACGGTCAACGGTCCTCTCGCCGCGACGCAGGCGATCGCCACCAGGTCGCTCACTGCCGCGTCGACGGCGGTCCCCTTTACTCCCGTGACGGCCGGCGGCGGCACCACGCCCTATTCCTTCTCGGTTGCGCCCGCACTACCGACTGGACTCACACTTAGCTCTTCTAGCGGTGCGATCTCTGGCACTGCTACGACTCCATCCGCTTCCACGACCTACACCGTCATTATCACTGACAGCGCCCCCGGCTCTGTTCCCGCCAGCGCCAGCTTCAGCCTCACAGTGAATCCGGCGCTTACTTCGACTCTCTCAGTCGCGACCAAAGGCCTGACCGTGGGAACTGCTGCGGTCGTCTTCACTCCCGTTTCGCCTGCTGGCGGAACAACTCCCTACGCCTTCTCCGTTTCTCCTGCTTTGCCGACAGGCCTCTCGATCAACGCGACTACCGGAGAGGTCAGTGGCACGCCTACCGCCGCAACGACCAGCGCTAACTACACCATCACGATTACGGACGCGGCCAGTGCCACGACGACCAAGGTTCTCGCGCTCACTGTGAATGCTGCTCCCACGCCAGTGGCTGGTCAGACGATCGCTGCCAAGACCGTCACTGCAGCCAGCAACATCACCGCCTTTACGCCTTTACCGCTGAATGGTGGCACTTTGCCGTTTGCCTACTCGGTAACCCCTGCCCTCCCGGCCGGTCTTTCACTCAATAGCGCGACAGGTGCGATCTCTGGCAATGCCAGTGCCGCAGCCGCTTCTGCGGTTTACGCCATCACCGCGACTGATGCCGCGGGCGCTACTGCGACGCAGAACCTCACGCTACTAGTTAATCCCGCGCTCGTCGCGACTCAGGCGATTGCGAGCAAGATTCTCCTCATTAACGCCGTCGCGACCGCCTTTACTCCCGTAACGATTGCGGGCGGCACGTCTCCCTACGCCTATGCCATCTCGCCGGCGCTTGCAGCGGGTATTTCGCTCAATGCTTCGACCGGAGCGATCTCGGGCACTCCGACCGTAACCACTTCGGCAATCACCCATACGATCACTGTCACCGACGGGGCGGGCGCCACCTCGAGCGCGACTTTCTCGCTGAAGGTCAATCAGGTCCCCGCGATTACCACGCCGCCGATCGCCAATCCCTCTTATCTGGTGGGCGCGCCGCTCACTCTGTCCGTTGCTGCCACCGGTAGCCCGACACCTACCTACCAATGGCGCAAGGGCGGCAGCGACCTTTCCGGCAAGACGGCCTCAACGCTGGTGTTTGCGTCTTTGGCTCTGACAGATGCGGGATCGTATGACGTCGTTGTGACTAACGAATCCGGTTCGGTCACGAGCACCCCGGCTGTTAGCTTCCTCGTCTACCAACCGCCCACCATTACTACCCAGCCTGCCGCGACCCAAACCGTGGTTGCTGGCCAAACTGCTACATTCTCGGTCGTCGCCCTGGGTGATCCGACGCCTACCTACCAATGGCGCCGAAATGGCCTGAACATTACTAATGCTACAGGCGCAAACCTCACCTTGAACAACGTCTCCTTCGATGGTGGCGGCAGCTACACGGTGGTGGTGTCCAACCCCGGTGGTTCTATCACCAGTTCAGCCTCGATCCTCACCGTCAATCCTGTGGCTCCCGTAATTACCAGCCCTGCCGCTGTAACGGCGATTGTCGGTCGTTCGTTTGTGTTCCAAGTCACCTCTTCCGCCACCACCGCGAACTATACGGCAACGGGCCTCCCGGCGGGTCTTACGCTTAATGCTGCTTCGGGTGCGATTTCCGGAATTCCGACCGCGTCCGGCACTTTCCAGGTGAGCGTCACCGCGACCAATGTCACGGGTAGCGATACCCAGACACTGACGATCACGGTTAATCCGCCTCCACCCATAATCAACAGCGCCGCCGCGATTAGCGGTCGCGTGGGCGTATTGTTTAATTTCGCGGTGCAAGCCGTGAACTCACCCACTGCATATTCGGCCACTGGCTTGCCCTCCGGTCTCACGATCGCCCCTGCCACGGGAGTAATCTCCGGCACTCCAGCGGCGGGTTCTGCGGGAGTCTATAATGTTACGCTCAGTGCGACGAACGCTGGTGGCACGACCAATAGCCCCTTGCAGATTTCGATCGAAGCCGCGTTGAACGTTCCAACATTTGCAGGCAGCACGAACCTTACGGGCAAGCAGAACGTCGCCTTCAGCTTCTCGCCTGCCTTTACCGGCGCTCCCTTCACTGGCTCATTCTTCACGGCGACCGGTCTCCCGGCTGGCATCACGCTCTCCGCCGCGTCGGCCAGCGGTGCGACGATTTCGGGCACTCCGACCGTTACGGGCACCTTTGGAGTGGTAGTCACCGCGACGAATGCAGGTGGATCTACCTCGGTCTCGTTTTCGCTGACGATTAATCCCGCCGACTCCGCCCCTGTAATCACGAGTGCCAGCACTGCCTCGACGTCCGTAGGCGCTGCGTTTAGTTTCCAACTCACCTCCTCTGGTTCTCCCGCCGCGTCGAGTTACGTTGCTACGGGACTGCCCGCCCAAGGCCTCTCGCTGAACTCTGCCTCAGGTGTTATTTCTGGTCCGGCGACCTCCCCCGGCACGCTCACCCTGCAAGTCCGTGCCACCAGCACTGCCGGCACGGGTCCGCAATCGGTTCTTGTAATCTCCGTGAGCCCTTCTGCGCTTGCGCCGGTTATCACCAGCTCTCCGGTCGCGCCTGGTCGGGTAGGGGATGTGTTCACCTATCAACTCACTGCCAGTGGCAGCCCCACCGGCTTCCTTCAGACTTCCGGCACTCTTCCTGCCGGCCTCACCTTTACGCCCGCGACCGGCGCAATTTCTGGCACACCCACTCAGGTCGGCCAGTCCCGCGTTTGGTTTGCCGGTGATAGCACGACCAATGGCCGTGGTCTCGCTCTCGAGATCCTTTTCAACATTGCTGCCGCTGCCACCACTCCGGTTATCACCAGTAACGGCACGGCGGCGGGCCAGGTAGGCCAGCCGTTCCAATATCTCATTACCGCGACGAATGGTCCGATTGACACCTTTGCGGCGACTGGGCTTCCGGATGGACTCACACTAGCCTCCACTACGGGCGTGATTTCCGGTCTTCCCACCTCCCCGGGCAATTCTACGATTACCCTCACCGCGACCAAGGGCACTGCGGTCAGCACGCCAAAAACGCTCTCTCTTGCCATCGCCCCTGCACCTGCCACGCCCGTCATCACGAGCGCGTTGAGCGTAAACGGCAAAGTTGGGACCGCCATTTCTTACACGGTTACGGCGAGTGAAAATGCTACCTCCTTCGTTGGCTCCAAGCTACCTGCGGGTCTCACGATCAATCCTACGACGGGTGTGCTGAGCGGATCGCCGACGGAGTCCGGTGTGATTCAATCTTCCCTCCGGGCCGGCAATGCGTCGGGCCTTGGTGCCGCTTCGACCGTCACCTTTAATCTTGCGGCCGCGGCTTCCGCTCCGGTCATCACCTCGGCTCCAGCCGCCAGTGGAAAGGTGGGCTCGAACACGGCCTTTAGTTATCAAACCGTCGCCGCCCCGGGTCCGATCACGGCGTATGCTTTGAATGGCACATTACCCCTCGGCCTGTCATTCAATACGAGCACGGGCATTCTGTCCGGTCGTCCGGCCGAGAGCGGTATCTTTACGGTTCAACTGGTTGCGGCGAATGATGGGGGCTCTAGTCTGCCTCTCTCGCTGGTGCTGAACATCCTTCCCGCGGATAATGTCCCGGTCATCACCAGCCCGAATTTCGCACTCGGAACGGTGGGCCTTGATTTCACCTACACCATCAGTGCGGTTGGACTTCCGGCTTTCCCCGCCGCTCCGTTCCCTGCGCCGTTCGTGTTGGACGCAGTCAACCTTCCTCCGGGCCTCGCGGTTAATCCGTCAACGGGTGTCATTGAGGGTAAGCCGACAGCATCCGGACGATTTGTCGCCAGCCTCGTCGGCACCAATGCTGCCGGCACTGGACCTTTCCGCGACCTCACCATCGAGATTCAGCCTGCTCCTTCTGCGCCGGTCATTTCCAGTGTGCCCTTCGCTGCTGGTCAGGTTGGCACGGCCTTCAGCTATCAGATCACTGGCACGCAGAATCCGACTCGCTTCGAGGTTCTTGGTGCGCCGGCGTGGATGACTGTAAATTCAACGACGGGAGCGCTGGCCGGCACGCCGTCAACCCCCGGTGGTTTCACGGTGACACTGATCGCTGCCAACGCCAATGGTGCTAGCAGCCCGGTCACGCTCAACCTGACCATCGCTGCTTCACCAAACGCTCCGGTGATCACGAGCAGTCGGGTTGCTTCGGGCAAAGTCCAATCCCAGTTCACCTACCAGATCAGAGCCCAAGTCCCCACTGGGGCGCCAGCAGTCACCGGCTATGTCGCCACCGGGCTTCCGTCCGGCCTTGTGCTCAACGCCCTGACCGGCGCCGTTACGGGATCTCCTTTGGCCTCGGGTCAGTTTGAGGTCACGCTGCTCGCCAAGAGCGCCGCCGGCGACAGCCAGCCGGTGACGTTGATCATCACGATCGATCCCAATGTGACTTTTGTGCTCTGAGCTAAACTCGCCCTCACGTCCACGCCGTCCCTTCTTTCTCCATGAAACTGTCCGCTTTTTCCCGCTCGCTTGTTGTTGCGATTACTTGGCTCGCCGTAGGTTTGACAGCCGCACGGGCTCAGACGGCGTTGCCCTCGGCTCAGGTGGGTGTGGCCTATAGCTACACCGTTACGACGAATCCAGTGGCAGCGGCTGGGACTAGCTATAGCGCGACGGGCCTGCCGACGGGGTTGGCCATTGGTCAGGCGCCGGCGCCGAGCACGTCAGGCGTCATCAGTGGCACTCCCACCACGGCTGGCACTTACACCGGCGCGGTTTCGCTTACCTCAAACGGCGTGACCAACAGTTTCAACTATACGCTGACTGTGAGCGGCGCGGCAGGCACTCCGGCAATCAGCAGCGCTACGACGATTTCTGCGACTGCGGGCACCGCTATTTCTGCGTATACCGTCACCGCGTCGAATAGTCCGACCAGCTTCAACGTCGGCTCTCTCCCTGCCGGCCTCACCCTTGGTGGCACGACTACGGTGCCGACCATTTCCGGCACGCCGACGACCGCGGGCACCTATACGGCGTCGCTCAGTGCCAATAACGGTTCCGGCACCGGCTCGGTTACGACCCTCACCATCAATGTAGCAGCATCTGCCGCAGCACCGGTGATCTCTAGTTCGCTTACTTTTGCCGCCTCAGCTCTCAACTCCCCGCTAACTACGTCTCCCAACCCTGGTAACTATACCATTACTGCCTCGAATTCGCCGGCCTCTTTTTCCGCGACGGGATTGCCAGTTGGCCTCTCCCTCAATACTACGACGGGCGTCATTAGTGGCACCCCGACGGTCGGTGGCATTTATTCAGTCACTTTGCGGGCCACGAACAATAGTGGCACCGGCCCTGCCGCCACTCTGGTTATGACGCTTGGCTCTCTGCCCGTCATTAACAGCGCCGCGACCGCCTCAGGCAATGTGGGCTCAGCTTTTAGCTATACGGTTTCTGCGACCAACACTCCCGGTGGCTTTACGATCTCCGGTTTGCCCCCCGGGCTTTCAGCGGACACGACCTCGGGCGCTATTACCGGTTCTCCGACTTCCGTGGGGAGTTTCACGCTGACCGCGACCGCGACCAACGTCGTCGGAACCGGTCCAAGCTCGACGATC
>CANGHW010000115.1 GCA_947453695.1 Opitutia bacterium | reverse complement strand
CGGACTTGTTGAAAACCTCGATGAAACGGTTGTTGAGCGTGAAGGTGTAGGTGCGAGTGGCGCGGCCGATGCCGGACTGGCCCGAGACGTCGCCCTCCCATATGCCGAGGAAGGGGCGGAGGGGTTTCCACGAGTCGGGCTTGGCGGCGGGCGTGGTAGAGGCGGCGGGGGTGGCGGTGGATTTTTCTTCGGCTGAAAGCGGGAGCAGCGCGGCGAACGAAACGGCGAGAAGCGGGAGGCGGAGAAGTTTCATGGGCGCGAGGCGAGGCAGAGAGGACGACGGGAGCGACGAGAACAGTGCCGAAGCCGGAAAAAACCCGGCTGGAGCGGGTTTGGCAACGGATGAAGCGACCGCGGTGCGCGAGGCGAGGGCCGCCGGGCAGGTCGGCCCTCGCTGGGCGGCATTTGCACCTCAGTGCTTGTGGTCGTGCTTTTTTTCGCCGGTGTCGTCGCAGGCGCAGGCGTATTCGGCGCGCTTACACTCTTTGCAGACCTCGTCGTGGAACTCGACGCGATAGATTTTCGGGCGCGCGCTGGCGGTGTCGCGAACCTGGAGGACGACGGTGTAGTCGTCGCCTTTCGGCAGAGCGACGTTCGACACGAGAGAGCCGCCTTTCGCGGCGAACTCGAGCCCGACCTTGCCGGTCTTCGCCTCGGCGACAGCGGTGACGACCTGGCCCGTGAGCGCGAGTGGCTTCAGGCTTTGGTCGTAGAACGTGATGGTGACCTTGCGGTCTTTCTCGACGAAAAATTCGGCATGGGGGGCGGCGGTGGTGACGATCTTGCCGCCTTTGGGGCCGGCGAGAGGTTTGGCGGCAAACGCCACGGCGGAGGCCGCGAGCGTGATCGAGGCGAGGAGGAGCTGACGGATGGTTTTTTTCATGGGACTGCAAGTAGAAAAGACGGACGGTTCAGATTGCGGCCGGTTCGCGCCAAGCGAGGAGGCGCAGCGCGTTTGCGGCGACGAGCACCGTGCTGCCTTCATGCAGGAAGACGGCGGCGCTGAGGACGACTTTGCCCGAAAGGGTGCCGATGATGAGGAGCGCTATCACGCCGAGCGCGATGGCGAGGTTTTGTTGGATGATGCGACGGCTGGCGCGGCTCAGGCCGACGGCGAACGCGAGCTTGCCGAGATCGTCGCCCATCAGTGCGACGTCGGCCGTTTCGAGCGCCACAGCGGTGCCGGCGCCGCCCATCGCGACTCCGACGGTGGCGGCCGCAAGTGCGGGCGCGTCGTTCACGCCGTCGCCGACCATCGCGATGGCGCCGTGCTCGCGCTCAAGATCACGGATGGCGTTGAGTTTGTTTTCGGGTAGCAGCGCGGCGCGCACGTCGGTCAAGCCGACGGTGGCGGCGACACGTTTGGCCACGGCTTCGTTGTCGCCGGTGAGCATCACGAGTTGGTTCACGCCGAGGGCTTTTAGCCGCTGCATGATGCCGGCGGAGGAGGCGCGGGGTTCGTCGGCGAGGGCGATGACGCCGATGAATTTTCCGGCCTGGCGCACGATGACGGTGGTCTGGCCGTCGGCTTCAAGTTGGGTGACGGTTGCGGCGAGGGAGCTGCCGGGAGCGGCGGCGGGATCGTCGGCGAAGGCGCGCAGGGCACCGAGGAGGACTTCGGCGGAATCGACTTGGGCGCGAATGCCTTTGCCGGCGAGATTCTCGATGGAGGCGGCGGTGGGGAACGTGATTTTACGGTCGCGCGCGGTCTGGACGATCGCGGCGGCGAGCGGGTGGCTGGATTGTGCTTCGACGGCGGCGGCGAAGCGCAGCACGTTTTCTTCGTTGGAGTCGTTGAGCGCGACGATACGGGTGACGGCGAATTTCCCGCTGGTGATGGTGCCGGTCTTGTCGAAAGCGATGACGCGGAGGCGGCCGAGATTTTCGAGGTGAACGCCGCCCTTGATGAGCACGCCGCGCCGGGCCGCTTGCGCGATGCCGGCGAGGACGGCGGCGGGCGTGCCGATGGCGAGGGCGCAGGGCGAAGCGGCGACGAGGAGGACCATGCCGCGATAAAAACTGGCGCTCCACTCCCAGCCGAAGAAAAGCGGCGGGAGGACGATCATGAGCACGGTGAGCAGGAGGACGGTGGGGACGAACCAACGGGTGAATTTCTCGGTGAGCTGCTGCGTGGGGCTCTGTTGTTCCTGCGCCTCGGCGACGAGTTTCATGATGCGGGCGAGCGTGTTGTCGCTCGCGAGTTTGGTGACGCGCACGTCGAGGCCGTTTTCCTGATTGATGGTGCCGGCGAAGACTTCGTCGGCGGGTTTGCGACTGACAGGCACGCTCTCGCCGGTGACGGCACTTTGATCGAGGGTGCTTTCGCCGGCGACGATGACACCATCGACGGGCACGCGGTCGCCGGGCCGGACGACGACGACATCATTTACGGCGAGCTGTTCGACGGGCACCTCCTCGATGCGGTCGCCGCTCTTCCGATGCGCGGTGCGGGGCATGAGTTTGCCGAGTTCGCCGACGGCGTTGCGGGCGCGGTCGAGGGCGTAGTGTTCGCCGGCGTGGCCCAGTGCGAAAAGGAAAAGCAGGAATGCGCCCTCGGGCCATTCGCCGAGCGCGGCGGCTCCGGCCGCGGCGGCGAGCATGAGGAGGTCGGTGTCGAGTTTCCCGCGGAAGAGCGCGGGCAGCGCTTCGCAGGCGACGTCGTAGCCACCCGCCACGTAAGCTAGAATGTAGAGCGCTACCGCGACCGCATGGGGCAGCCCGAGAAATTTTTCACCGAAGAAACCGACGGCGAGAAACAGGCCCGCCGCTGCCACCGTCAGCAAAGTCCAGCGCTCCTGCACCCAATGCGGCAACCAGTGCGGGGCGCTGCCGTGGTCGTGCTCGTGTTCGTGCTCCGGGGCTGGATTGTCTGTTGGCATGGAGATGGGGGACGGAAGTTTTTGGCGCGGTGAAAAATCGGCTCAGTGCCGTCCGCCGCGGTGGGAGGAGCCGAAACCGCGGCCACCGAAGCCGCCACCGTAGCCGAAGCCTCCGCCGCCGAAGCCACGTCCAAAGTTGCTCTGGCCACGCATCCGCACTCCTCCGCCATAGCCATAGTATCCGCGGGAGCGAACCGCTACTTGGTTCGGGGTCGTGAGTAGGTAGTCGATAACGCGATCCGACACCTGGGCCTCGCGCATTTGGGATATCTGCGTCGTGGTAAGTTGGTAGATCGCCCTACTGCCGCGCAGGTAGGCCAGCGTGACGTTGTCGGGGATCTTCAGACTGGCCAGATGTTCGATGTCCGCGAGGGAGAGGCGACCGCCCCGTTGCAGGGTGGAGACAAGCGGAGCCGGTGCGCCGCGTTCGGCGGCAAGAGCCGCGGCGGTGGAGCGCGGGCGGCTGGCCGTGGTGGCGCATCCGCCGGTGGTCAGCACGGCTAGCGTGGCGACGAAAAAGAAAACGAGAGAGCGTTTCATGGGAGGGAACTCCTTGATCGGGATTTTCAGGAAATCATGCGGTAACGAACAGCCGGCCCGCACGCGCAGGTCTGCCGGTAAACATCAGGGTTGGGTTGATGAGCGTGAAAGAAGTTATGAGCGGCATGATTTTGTGGGCACCAGAGCCTATTTCTCGAAGAAGATGACGAAGAGTCCGAGCATGCAGAGCAGGCCGCCCATCACTCCGCTTTCGTAGCGTTCCAGCCAGCGCAGCTTCAGTTTTTCGAGCCCGATGAGCGTGAGCCAGGTGAACGTCACCATGCCGGCGATGGTCGCGACCGAGAGAATCAGCGTGAGCAAGGCGAAGCCGCCCCACCCGTAGCGCACGCCCGAGACATAGACGGGGATGAAGCCTTCGCAGGGAGAAAACGTGAGCATCGAGAACAAGCTCACCTTCGCGGCCCAATCGGACTTGGCCGGGGCCGGTGGCTTGGGTTCGACGGCAGGCTCATGGCTGTGGGCACCGTGATCGTGTGCACCGTGATCGTGATCTTCGATGAAGTCGATCAAGTGCTCGTGACTGTGGCCGCCGTGCCGCAGTTCGACCGTGACCGTGAACTGGTGGGGTTCGGGAATTTCTTCGAGCGACTCCAGGTAGTCGGAAGCGGTCTGGAAGGAAAAGTCCTGCCGCGTGCCATCCGGTCGCCGGGTGCTCAGGGCGATTTTCGTGGGTGAAGGCGGAGGTGTGGCGCGGCCGGACTCGTCCGTAAAATACAGTCGGAAGCGCGGAGGAACGGCGGTCCGTGTTGGTGCTCATCGCTGTCCTCATGCTCGCGCTCATGACCATGTCCGTGACCGCCGAACACGTGGCTGTGTCCGTGGCCATGCCCGGTGAACTGCCGGTAAACGTAGAACAATCCGAACAGCAGCAGCGTCCCGCCGGCAATGCGCGGAAACCACGCGCCGACCCGATCGCTGACGGCAATGCCGAGCCACGCCACGAGGACACCCAGCGCGGCCGTGAAGAGCACGTGACCCGAGCCGCACACCGCCGTCACGAGCAGGGTTTTGCCCCGGCTCCATCGCTGCACCCGTCCGGCGAGGACGAACGGCAGCCAATGCGTGGGAATCGCCGCGTGCAGAAACGCGATGGTGAAACCCGTGACCGCAATGGTGGTGAGGACCGGGGCATTCATGGTTCAGGGCTTCTTCGTATCGGAGCGCCACGACACTTCGGTGGCGACGGGCTGCCCAAGTTCCGTCTTGTAGTAGATTCGAACCGGCCCTGTCGCAGGCAGTTGTTGCAGCGTCGCGGGCTTACCATCTTCGCGGAGCCGCGTGCGCTTAACCTGAATTAACACGGCGGACGGCAGGCCCGG
The DNA here is from genome assembly GCA_947453695.1 of Opitutia bacterium. Classification (GTDB taxonomy): domain Bacteria; phylum Verrucomicrobiota; class Verrucomicrobiia; order Opitutales; family Opitutaceae; genus GAS368. Next base: position 11,249 of record CANGHW010000115.1, on the reverse strand, counting down.
ACGGACGGAAGCGAGGGTGAGCGTCTGCGTCGGCGGATCGAAGGACTGAACCACTCCGGTAAGGAGATGTTGCCGGGGCGACATCGCTTGGAGGGTTGCCACCACGAAGAGCGGACTGAACACAACGAGGCGGAATAGGCAGCGGGAATAGCGCGGGGATGAGTTCATGATGTTTAGACTTCGGTCTCGTTTACGTCGCCATCGCTATGCGCCATGCGGTAAAGCGCGGGGAGGACGACGAGGGTGAGCAGGGTGGAGCTGATGATGCCGCCGATGACGACAGTCGCGAGGGGGCGCTGAACCTCGGCGCCGGCGCCGGTGGCGATGGCCATCGGCACGAAGCCGAGGCTGGCGACGAGGGCGGTCATGAGCACGGGGCGCAGGCGGGTGAGGCAGCCTTCTTCGACGGCGGCGTCGATGGGCTGGCCCTCGGCGCGCAGGTGACGGATGTAGGAAATCATCACGAGGCCGTTCAGCACGGCGACGCCGGAGAGGGCGATGAAGCCGATGCCGGCCGAGATCGAGAGCGGGATGTCGCGTAACCAAAGGGCGGCGACGCCGCCGGTGAGCGCGAGCGGCACGCCAGTGAAGACGAGGAGGGCGTCCTTCGCGTTGCCGAAGCTCATGAAGAGCAGGCCGAGGATGAGCGCAAGAGCGACGGGCACGACGATTTGCAGTCGCTTGGTCGCGGAGATGAGCTGCTCGAACGTGCCACCGTATTCCAACCAGTAGCCGGCGGGGACTTTGACGGCAGTGGTGATGCGCTGCTGCGCGTCGGCGACGAAGCCGCCGAGGTCGCGACCGCGGACGTTGGCGGTGACGACGACGCGGCGCTTGCCGTTTTCGCGGCTGATCTGATTTGAGCCGGGGGCAATTTCGATCTTCGCCACTTCGCGCAGCGGGATGAAGGACATCGGAGGTTTGGCGACGGAGAGATGACCGCCGGTGCGGATGGCGGGGGGGAGCACGCGTGCCTCGTCTTCGTCGAGCTTCGGGAGCGGGATGGGGAGATTGCCGAGGGCGGCAAGGTCGGTGCGGAGATTTTCCGGGAGGCGCACGACGAGGTCGAAGCGGCGGTCGCCTTCGAAGACCTGGCCGGCGGTGGTGCCGCCCATTGCGGTGGAGATGACTTGCTGCACGTCGTCCACGGCGAGGCCGTAGCGGGCGATGGCTTCGCGGTCGAGGTGGACGGTGAGCAGGGGGAGGCCGGTGGTCTGCTCGACCTTGGTGTCGGCGGCGCCGGGGATGGTCTTGAGCACGGCTTCGATTTCGCCGGCGGTTTTGTTCATCACGTCGAGATCGTCGCCGTAGATTTTTACGGCCACATCGGAGCGGACGCCGGAAATGAGTTCGTTGAACCGCATCTGGATGGGCTGGGTGTATTCGTAATTGTTGCCCGGGACTTTGGCCGTGGCGGCTTCCATCGCGGCCATGAGGTCGGCCTTGCTGCGCGTGGGATCGGGCCACTGGCTGCGCGGCTTGAGCATGACGAAGGTATCGGCAACGCTCGGCGGCATGGGGTCGGTGGCGACCTCAGCGGTGCCGAGTTTGGCGAAGACTTTGTCCACCTCGGGAAAGGCTTTCACGGCGGCCTCGACGTCGGCCTGCATTTTGAGCGACTGCGTAAGGCTGGTGCCGGGGATGCGCAGGGCGTGGAGGGCGATGTCACCCTCGTCGAGGCTCGGGATGAACTCGGTGCCCATCTTCGAGGCGGCGAGGCCGGCGAGCGCGATCAACACCACGGCGGCGAGGGCGGCGGCGGGGCGCACCGACATGACGAAGCGGAGGGTCGGGCGGTAGAAGAACTTGGCGCCACGGATCGCGAAGTTGTCTTTTTCGGAGACCTTGCCGGTGACGAAGATGGCCACGGCGGCGGGCACGAACGTGATCGAGAGCATCATCGCGCCGAGCAACGCGGTAACGACGGTGAACGCCATCGGATGAAACATTTTTCCTTCCACGCCGGTGAGGGCGAAGATGGGGACGTAGACGACGGTGATGATGAAAACGCCAAAGATGGAGGGCTTGATGACCTCGGCCGTCGCGGAGGCGGCGAGATGGAAGCGCTCCGGTTTCGTGAGGAGGCGGCCGAGACGGTGCTGGTCGTGACCGAAACGGCGGAGGCAATTTTCGATGATGATGACGGCGCCATCGACGATGAGGCCGAAGTCGAGGGCGCCGAGGCTCATGAGATTGCCGGAAACTTTGTTCGTCACCATGCCAGTGATGGTGAAGAGCATCGCGAGCGGGATGACGGCGGCGGTGATGAGGGCAGAGCGGATGTTACCGAGCAGCAGGAACAGGATCACGATCACGAGGACCGCACCCTCAATGAGGTTTTTCTGCACGGTGGCGATGGTGCGGTCGACGAGCGAAGTGCGGTCGTAAACGGTCTTGGCGACGACGCCGGCGGGGAGGCTGCGGTTGACGTCGATGAGCTTGGTCGCAACGCGCGTGGAGACATCGCGGGAATTTTCGCCGATGAGCATGAAGACGGTGCCGAGCACGACTTCGTGGCCATTTTCGGTGGCAGCGCCGGTGCGGAGTTCCTGGCCGAGCAGCACATCGGTGACGTCGCGGATGCGGACGGGTTGGCCGGTCCGCCGGGCGACGACGATGTTTTCGATTTCGGCGATGTTCGCGACCTGGCCGGGGACGCGGATGAGATACTGTTCGCCGAAGCGCTCGATGTAACCGGCGCCGACGTTGGCGTTGTTGCGGGCGAGGGCGTCCATGACATCGCGCAAGGTGAGACCGTAGGCGAGCAGGCGGTCAGGATTAGGCGTGATGTGGAATTGTTTCACGAAGCCGCCGATGGTGTTGACCTCGGTGACGCCCTTCAGATTACGGAGCTGCGGACGCACGACCCAATCCTGCAACTCGCGGAGATCGGTGGGTGTGTAGGTGGTGCCGTCGGGTTTGCGGATCTGCGCGTCCTTAGGCTCGACGGTGAACATGAAGATCTCGCCGAGCCCGGTGGAGATCGGGCCCATCGACGGTTCGAGGCCGGGCGGGAGTTGCGACTTCACTTCCTGGATGCGCTCGTTGATGAGCTGGCGGGCAAAGTAGATGTCGGTGCCGTCCTTGAAAACGACGGTGACCTGCGAGAGGCCGTAGCGGGAGAGGGAACGCGTGTAGTCGAGCATGGGGAGGCCGGCCATCGCGGTCTCGACGGGATAGGTGACGCGTTGTTCGGCTTCGAGTGGGGAAAAGCCGGGGGCCTCGGTGTTGATCTGCACCTGGACGTTGGTGATGTCGGGCACCGCGTCGATGGGGAGGCGCTGGAAGTTGACGACGCCGAGGGCGCACATCCCGAGCGTGACGATGAGCACGAGCCAGCGATGGCGGATGGAGAAATGGATGAGATTTTCGAGCATGACGGGCGGTGCTTAGAGGGCTTGGCCGGCGGTCTCGCCGGTGCGGATGCGGACGACGCGGGCAACGTCCTTGACGGTGATGAGGCCGTCGCCCTGGTTGCCCGTGTGGGCAGCGGTGGCGATGGCAGCGACGATAGATTCGGCGAGCGGCGCTCCGCAGGCGACGAGGAGCAGAACTTTGTCGTGGAAGGGGATGGTGTCCTCCGAGAGGCGGAACACGCCGCCAACCCCGCGGCCACGGCCCTGACCGTGGACATGCGGGATGACGGTGACGCCGGGAAAGTGGGGGAGTGCGTGCAGCGCTTCAATGACGCGGGCCAGCGTCTGCGGCTGGATGATGGCAGTGATCTCTTTCATGGTGGTGATCTCCGTGCTCAATGGTCGTGGGACGCGCCGGCCTTGCCGATGTCGGCTTTGATGAGGAAACTATTTTCCACGACGTAGGTCTCGCCAGCGGCGAGGCCTTTAAGGATTTCGACGTAGCCACCGGAGCGGCGGCCGAGTTGCACAGGGCGGGCTTGGTAGACGTCGCCGTGCTGCGAGAACACCACGGTGAAGTCGAAGAGCGATTGTAGGGCGGATTCTTTGACGGAGACGGGCACGGTGGCTTCGGCGAGGACAATCTCGGCTTTCACAAAAAGACCGGCGTGCCAGCGGTGATCGGAGTTGGGAATGACGACGCGGGCGGCCAAGGTCTGCGCTTCGGCGGAGGCCGTGGGGGCGATCCAAGCGATGGTGCCTTTGGTCGCGCCGCCGCCGTCGTCGGCTTCGATGGTGACGACTTGGCCCAGGGTGATGCGGTTGTGGTCGCGCTTGGGGACGTTGAGATCGACCCATACGTCGGAGAGGTCCGCGATGAGATAGAGAGTGGCGCCGTCGGTAACGGTTTCCCCGGCGTTGACGTCGCGATCGATCACCACGCCGGCGACCGGCGCGCGGACTTCGAGGGAGACGAGGGACTGGTTGGTCTCGACGATGGCTACGACTTCGCCCGCGGCGACGGTGTCGCCGATAGCTTTGCGTGCTTCGCGGACGATACCGCCGAAACGCGGGACGGCGCGGCCTACGCGGTTGGCATTGAGTTTTACTTGGCCATACACGGAGAGGGCCTCGGTCATGGCGGCGGGGCCGGCGACGGCGACGGCGACGCCGGCGCGTTGGGCGGCTTCGGCGGCGATCTTCACCTGCATCTCGGGCGCGGCAAATTCCCAGAGGTGGGAGCGGCCGGCGTGCTCGGCGAAAATGGAATAGTCGAACGAGTGCGGTTCGCGGACCTCGGCTGTGCTGCGCAGGTAATCGCCTTCGGCTTTGAACGTGAAGGCATCGGTGACGCCGCCGGGGCGCTTGAGATCGACGGTGAGTTTTACGTCGGCGGGCGCGATGGGTTTGCCGGCTTTGGTGAACCAAGCGCGGAATTCCGGCGGGACGCCTTTTTCGAAAATGGCGAGTTCGATGGAGAAATCGCCGTCGCTGAGGAGCCGACCGCCATGCGGGCCTTTTTCGCCCTCTTCGGCGTGTTCGTCGTGACCACCGTGACCGTGGGCATCGTGACCGCCCGCAGCAGCGGAAGCGGGACTCTTATGGAGAATGACGTAGGCCGAGCCGCCACCGAGGGCGAGGAGGGCGAGGAGCGTGAGAGGAAGTTTCCAGTTCATGAGGAGGGGGAAGACGGGATTAGGGCTGGCTGATCAGCGTGGAGACGGAGGGATAAGAGGAGTCGGTGAGGGCTTCGAGGCGCACGAGGGCGGCGGCGTAAGCGGAATCGGCTTCGAGAATTTCGCGCCTGAGCGCGACGAGCGCGCGCTGGGCATCGAGGACGTCGATGAGGGGAATCGGGCCCGCTTCGTAGGCGCGGCGCACGGCGGCGTGCGCCTCCTCGGTGGCGGGGAGTGCGTCGCGGCGCAGCTTCTGCGCGAGCGTATGGGCGGAAACGAGATCTTGCCACGCCGCGGTAAAAGCGGCGCGGAGTTCGGCCTCGACCGCGCGCACGGTGTGTTCGGCTCCGGCGAGAATTTCTCGAGCGGCGCGAATGTTGCCTTGGTTTTTGTTGCGGGTGGGAATCGGCACCGAGACGCCAGCGACAAAGGCCGCGTCGGTGCCGTCGCGGAGGAAGCGCACGCCGCCGCTGGCAGTCACGTCCTGTGTGGCCTGGGCTTGCTCAAGTTCGAGTGCGGCGCGCCGACTGGAAATAATGGCGGCCTGCAAATTGAGGCGTGGGTGCATGCCGAGCCGGGCGCGCAGGGCGGCTTCGGAAGGAAGCGAGTCGGGCATCCGCAGGACACCCGGCACCGCGGGGACTTCGGAGAGATCGCCGCCCCAGGTGGCGGCAAGCGCGGCGCGGGCTGACCCGACGGCGGCCTCGGCCCTGGCGAACTCCGCCTCGGCCGAAGCCAGTGCGGCGCGGGTGCGAGCGGATTCGGCAAGCGAGGCGGCCCCTGCGCGGTTCCGGGCCTCGATCACGGTGAGCGTTTCGCGGGCCAGGCGAAGCGGTTCGGCGGCGAGCGTGAGGCGTTGTTGCGCGGCGACGGTGGCGACGTAGGCTCCGGCTGTGACAGAGAGGATTTCGGCCCGGCGGAGGGCAAACTCCTTGGTGGCCGTCTCCCGTTCGCGGGTGGCGACCGCCACGCGTCGCTCGCGTTTGCCTCCCCGCTCGAAAGTCTGGCTGGCCTGCACGGTGGCTTCCAGGCTGCGAACACCCTGCACGCGTCCGGTGCCGAGGACATTTTCCAAACCGACCTCAAGGGTGGGATTGGGACGTAGGCCGGCCTGATCGACGAGACCGGCGGCAGCGCGTTCTTGGTAGGCCTGAGCCGCAAGCGAAGGGTGGCGTTCGGCGGCGAGCGCGAGTGCCTGCGCCAGCGTCAGCCGGGAAGCGGGGGTCTCCTGGGCCGAGACACCAACGGAAGTTAGGAGGAGCGCCAGCGCGAACGACGGGCGCGGCATACGAAACGGAATGGATGTGGGCATAGTGGGATGGGGAGGGACACAACAGGGGGAGTGGCTGAGAAACGGACGCATCAAAGCGTCCGCGTCACAGCCGGCTAAAACCGATCAGCCCGCGCAGGGACCGATCAGGAAAAAAGCGTCGTCGGAGCGCGCGAAGGCGGAGCCGCCCGGCGCACAAAAATCCACGTCGTAGTCCAGTCGTGAGGTCGCTCGCACGGCGCACCAGACGGAGGGAGCAGCTCACGCTGCGCGTCCGACTGAATCTGCTGCAAACAAATCAGGCACACGCAGACAAACAAATCCGGCGTCGGAACCCTCAGCGTGGTTCCGTCCGAGCGATAGGCTCCGTTCTCAATCGTATCGCAGCCGTGCATGATTCCGGGAGTTGCGGAACACGCCTCCGGGCACGTTTCGGTCAACAGACCGGCCGCTTCGAGGACACAATGCTCCGTCGCCGGCAGCCATGCGGCCAGCAGAAAGCCAAGTATCCAGAATTTACGCAGCATTGGGTCGCGGAAGCTCCCAGCATTTTTTCTTACGTCAAGCCGGATGGTCGAATTCAAACCAGAGGATTCGTGCAGCGTTGGCTGCAACCTGCGCGCCGGTTGGCTTTTAGGGGAACTCAAAAAATCTATCGGTTCGTTCCTATTACGTAGGGCAGGTTGACGAACTTAATGCCGATCCAGATTTCTTCCGAGCAGGCTCGGCCTTCTGGAAATCTACGCCGAAGTGCCACGGCGGCAGGATAAAAGCCGGACCGCCCAAAGCTAGTCCGCCAGCCGCTTCAGCCCAGCGTAAGATTTGCTCCGGCCCCGGCCGAATCTCCGCTGACGGTCCGCGCGGCGTCGCGATATCGCTGCGCCAATGGATCACGGCCACTCTTCCGCCCGGTCGAACGATGTCCCGCGCGGTCCGGAGCACGGCGACCGGTTCCTCGCCATGCAGGATATTGAACAGGAGCACGGCGTCACACGATTCCGGCGGCACTCCGAAACCGTCCCGGAGCACGTCCCGCAGCGCGACCTGCACGTTGCTCCGTCCGGCGCCTTTGGCCCGGCCCTGCGTAGTCGCGACCATGTTCGGATCAAGATCGATCCCGAAAACTCGGCCTGCGATCCGCTCCGCCAGTGGCAGCGTGAATGTGCCGTAACCGCACCCCAGTTCGGCCACGTCGCCCGTGGTCGCTCCGAAGCCGAACCGGTCCAGAATGGCCGGAACATCGAACAGCGTTTCCCAATAGTCCTGCGGCGGCATGCCGCTTTCCCGAAATCTCATGGCGATCAGTCCACGTAACGCTCCAGGACAAGCAGGAGATCGCGCAGCTTGCGGCGCGCGTCGGCCGGCGACGCCGCCTGTTCGATGCAGTGCTCCATGTGCGAATGAATGAGCTTTTCGGACAGGGCCTTGATGGCACGGCGGGCGGACACCAGTTGCATGAGCACGTCCGGGCAGTCATAGTCGGCGGCCAGCATTCCGTCGACGGCGTTGAGCTGCCCCGTGATTTTCCGCAGACGCAGGCGCAACGCCTGCGTTTCTTCCGGTGGGTGAGCCTCGTGATGGTGACTGGACATGCAACGATGGTGCGTCGCATTACCCGGCGCCGCGAGCGGATAATGGGGCTTGCCGATGATGGGGGGAGGGGGCATAGGTCATGTCCATGGACGCCCCCATTCTCACCACCATCGCGATCACCGGTTTTACCATCGCCTTCCTCCACGCGGCGATTCCCACGCACTGGCTGCCCTTCGTGCTCGCCGGCCGGGTGCAGAAATGGAGCCGGGGGAAAACCCTGCTCGTGACCGCCATCTGCGGGTCGGGCCATGTGTTGTTTACCGCTGTGCTTGGCTTTCTCGTAGCGTGGCTCGGGTTTGCGCTGAGTGAGCGCGTTGGCGCGTGGTTTCCCCGCATCGCGGGAGGTGCCCTCCTCGCGTTCGGACTGTTCTATGTTTACCGCCAGTTTTCCGGTCACGGCCACGGGCACAGCCACATGTTTGGCGGCCACCATCATCACGAGCACGTCGACGACGATGACCACAAACACGGTGCACACGGCGGGCCGCTGGTTGATACCGGGCACGGGAAAATTGAGTTAAGCGTGTTCGAAACCGGCGTGCCGCCCCGTTTCCGCTTGTATTTCACCGACGCGAAAGACCACGAGAAGGCCCCGCCCGCTCCCGGGAATATCAGCCTCAAGACCCTGCGACCGGATGCCACGCGGCAGGTTTTCACCTTCAAACCCGGGCCGGGCTACCTGGAATCCAACGAGGACATTCCCGAGCCGCATGAATTCACGGTGTTCGTCGAACTGGGGCACGGGAACCACGTCCACCGACACGAGTTGGCGTTCGTGGAGGATCATCATCATGGCGAACACGGCCACGCCCACGCAGAGGTGAAACCACCCGCGCCGGCGAAGTCGGATTGGGCCGCGATGGTCAGCCTGTTCGTGCTGCTCACCTTTTCGCCCTGCGAGGGATTCATCCCCGTGTATGTTTCGGGTGTGCGCTACGGCTGGGGCGGGTTCGCACTGCTGACGGCAATTCTCTCGATCGGCACGGTGCTGGGCATGGTGGTGTTCACCTGGCTCACCCTCATCGGCCTTGAGAAATTGAAGTTAAAGTGGGTTGAGCGCTACGAGAGCGGAGTCCTCGGTGGGCTACTCTGCCTGCTCGGTTTGTTGGTGATGTTGTTTGAAAAATAAGGACCTCCGATGACGCACGAGCCTGCCAAAGACGCGCCAGCGGAACACGGGCACGACGGCCACAAATGTGACCAGGACCACGATCGCGCGGACCACGGCGAACACGGGCACGATCATGCCGGCTGCAATCACGAGAACAGCGACAGCCGCTCCGTTACGGTAAGCTTGGCTATCTCAGGAGCAATGGTAGGCGTCGGTCTGCTGTTGCAGCGGTTCCGGGTAGGTCCGCCTCTCCTGTCCACCGGAATGTTTGTATCCGCGATTGTCGCCGGAGGGTGGATGTTGCTGCCGGGGGCTTGGGCCGCTGTGCGCGGGCTGCGGCCCAATATTAGCTCGCTGATGGTCATTGCCGTGGTGGGTGCGTCCGTCATCGGCGAATGGGCCGAGGCCGCCACGGTGGTGTTTCTTTTCGGGATTGCCGAATGGCTCGAAGGTTGGGCGGACCGTCGAGCGCAACGCGCCGTGGAGGCCCTTTTGGAAATCGCCCCGAAGCATGCCACGGTAAAACGCGACGGCAACTTTACCGAAGTGCCCGTCGCCGAGGTGAGCGTGGATGCGACAGTCGCCGTGAAATCCGGGATGAACATCCCGTTGGATGGGGTCGTGCTGGTTGGCGAGTCCGCGGTCAACCAAGCCCCGATCACCGGCGAGTCGGTGCCGGTGGACAAAAAGCCGGGCGATACTGTTTTCGCCGGAACCGTCAACGGCGAGGGATCGCTGGAGATTCGCGTCACCAAGGTGGCGGGAGACACCACGCTCGCCCGTATCATTCGCCTCGTAAAGGAGGCGCAGGAACAGAAGGCACCGACGCAGCGATTCGTGGATGTGTTCGCCCGGTATTACACCCCGGCCGTGACAGTCGGTGCGCTGCTCGTGTTTATCGTGCCGCCTCTCCTTATGGGTGGCGAGTGGTCGCAGTGGCTCTACCGCGCCTGCGTGCTGCTGATCATTGCATGCCCGTGTGCGCTGGTGATTTCCACTCCCGTGAGCATCGTCGCTGGCCTGACGGCGCTCGCGAGGCGCGGCGTGCTCGTGAAGGGCGGTGCGCACTTGGAATCCGTCGCGAAGCTCAAGGCTTTGGCGGTGGACAAGACCGGCACCATAACGGAAGGAAAACCGCAGGTGCAGGGCGTCGAGTCGCTCAACCAGAGATCTGAGGCGGAGATCCTGCGCGTCGCCGCCGCGATTGACGCGCACTCGGCGCACCCCCTCGCGAAAGCCATTGTGGAGCATGCCCAGGGGCAGGGAGTCGATTTTCCTCGGGCGGAAAATTATCAGGCCCGCAGCGGTCGGGGCGCGGAAGGCGTGATCGACGGTCACGCATACTTCGTCGGCAATCACCGTTTCACCCATGAGCTGGGCGTATGCTCGGAAGAAATTGAGCGCCGTCTGGCCGCCGTGGAAGGCAAAGGTCAGTCGGTAATCGTGGTCGGACATCGGCCACACGGTGAATGCAAAGGCGAAGTGCTAGGCATCATCGCGGTGGGCGACACGGTGCGGCCCCACGCGGCAGAAGCCATCCGTGCACTGCACTTGGCCGGGATCGAGTCCGTCGTGATGTTGAGCGGCGACAATCAGCGCACCGCAGACTCCATTGCGAAGCAAGTAGGGATCGACGAGGCGCGAGGTGATTTGCTGCCGGCGGACAAGGTTGCCGCGGTTAAGGCGCTGCGCGAAAAGCACGGCGCTGTCGGGATGGTCGGCGACGGGGTGAACGATGCGCCGGCGATGGCCACCGCCACGGTGGGCATTGCAATGGGCGGAGTCGGCACGGATGCCGCTATCGAAACGGCTGACGTCACCTTGATGACGGATGATCTCGGTAAGATCGCGGAAACCGTTCGGCTCGGACGGCGCACGCTTGGGATCATCCGATTTAACATCGGCTTCGCCCTTTCGCTTAAAGCGCTGTTCCTCGTCTTGACGCTCGTGGGCCACGCGAGCCTGTGGCTCGCGATCATGGCGGACACCGGTGCCACGCTGCTCGTGGTGGCGAATGCATTGCGTCTCTTGCGTGGCTGAGTGCCAGACCCATGAGGGGCATCTTCCAAGCCCTTACGATCTTTATGCACCACAGACGTTTTCGGTTCGTCTGCCGGTCGAGCAAGTCGCGAAGGTAGCGCGTTTCAATCGTCCGATTTTTTAACTAATCGTCCGATTGCTGTCGGATACAAGTAGGCAAGGCGACCGGTCGGGATGTCATGGGCTTACGCCACGGCGAGGCT
>CANGHW010000114.1 GCA_947453695.1 Opitutia bacterium | reverse complement strand
TCGGGCGCCACCTGGACCGCGCGCGAGAGTGACCGCGCCTGGAATTCGATCACCTCGTCCGCCGACGGCACCAAGCTCGCCGCCGTGGAGCTCGGCGGCCAAATCTACCTCTCCACAGACTCCGGCGCCACGTGGAGCGCGCGCGAAAGCAACCGCGACTGGCGCAGCGTCACGTCCTCGGCCGATGGCACCAAGCTCGCCGCCGCCGCGGGCGGCGTCGACCAAGGCGTGATCGCCACGTCGGCGCCCAGCGCGCCCGCCATCCGCTATACCGCGCCGAACGCGGGTGCCACCACCAGCTTCACCTTCCAGGTGCAGGATGACGCGCCGGGCAACAACCTCGATCTCAGCCCCAACACCATCACGCTCAACGTCGCGCCGCCGCCGCCCACGATCATCGGAATTTCTCCGGTCAAGGGCGTCACCCTCGGCGGAACCGCGGTCACGCTCACGGGCACGGACTTCACCGGCGCGACCAGCGTGACCTTCGGCGGCGCGGCCGCCACGAACGTGACCGTCGTCAACTCCACCACGATCACGGCCACGACTCCCGCCGCCAGTTCGCCCGGTGCCGTCAGCGTGGTCGTGACGACCCCTAGCGGCAGCAACGCGGCCAACTCGCTCTTCACCTACGAGCTCCCCGGCATCGTCGTTAATCCCTCCTCGGCCAACCTGATCTCCAGTGGCACGCGCCTGATCATCACGGGCACGGGCTTCGACGGCACGACCCCGGGCAACAACGTCGTCACCTTCTCCCCCTCGGGCACCGGCACGGTCACCGCGTCCACGTCCACGTCGCTGACCGTCACCGGCCTCAGCGGCCTCACCGTGGGAGCGCTCAATGCCGTGGTCACGATCAGCTCGGCCAACAGCGGCGCACCCGTGCAAGTGGCCAACGTCGTCGCGCCCATCCCGGGCGACTTGATTCCTCGCGACGTGACCATCACCGGATCCTACGTTTCGGCGGTCGCAGTGCAGCCGGACGGCAAGACCATCCTCGCCGGATTCTTTTCGGCGGTGAACGGCGTCCCGCGCCGGAGCATCGCCCGCCTCAACGCCGACGGTTCGTTGGACCTGGGGTTTGATCCGAACGCCGGAGGCAACGTTGTCTACGCCGTGGCCCTCCAGCCCGACGGCAAGATCGTCATCGGCGGCGGTTTCAACACCCTCCAGCCGAACGGCGCTGCCTCCACGATCAGTCGCAGCGGCCTCGCCCGCCTCAACGCCGACGGCACCGTCGACCCCAGCTTCAACACTCAGGCCTCTGGGACCGTGCAGGCGGTCAGCGTGCACGCGGACGGAAAAATTCTGCTCGGCGGTAGTTTCAGCTCCCTCCTGGTCGGCGGCACCAACACGCCGCGTGGCCGCGTGGCGCGCCTGAACGCCGACGGCTCGCTCGACGCCGCCTTCAACCCCAACGTCACGGATGGCACCGTCTATTCGATCCTGCCGCAGGCCAATGGGAGAATCTTGCTCGGCGGATTCTTTAACAGCCTTCAGCCCAACGGCGCCGCCAGCCCGACTTCACGCGTGGGCATCGCGCGCGTGAATACTGACGGCTCGCTCGACGCGGGCTTCGATCCGCGTCTAGACTCTGACGGTCAGGTAAACTGCCTGGTGGAGCAACCGGACGGTAAGATCCTGTTCGGAGGCCGATTCGGCTCCGTGCAGCCGAATGGAGCGGCGGGCGCGACGAGCCGATCCCGCATCGCAAGGGTGAATGCCGACGGCACGCTCGACCCGGCATTCGCTCCTGCTGTTCAAGGCTTGGTCTATAGTCTCGCTCTGCAGACCAACGGAAAGATTTTCGTCGGAGGCGATTTCTCCGGCATCCAGGAAAACGGCACCGGCCCGATCACGGCACGCGCCAACCTCGCCCGTCTGAATGCGAACGGTTCGCTCGACGCAGCCTTTGATCCCAAGGCGGACAACCAGATTTTCGCCGTGGCTCTGCAGTCGGATGGCACGATCTTGCTCGGCGGCAATTTCTCCGCGCTTCAGCCCAACGGCGCCGCCGTCTCCACGCCCGTCAATCGCCTCGCGCTCCTCATCAACGAGCCCGCCCCGCAGACGCTCAGCGTCGTCGACGGCACCACGGTCCGCTGGACTCGCGGCGGGGCCGCTCCGGCCGTCGCTCGCGTCGCGTTCGCAGTGAGCGTCGACAGCGGCTCGACTTGGATTTCCCTCGGCGCGGGCAGCCGCATCGGCACCCCGACCGACTGGCAACTCTCCGGTCTCTCGCTTCCGGCCGCCGGTATCCTGCGCGCCCGTGGCACCGACGGCTCCAGCCTCTGGGAATCCACGACGCCCTTCAGCGGCTTGGTGGCGCCGGCTCCCACCGTCACGGGAGTCTCGCCTGCCAACGGCACGACCTTCGGCGGCACGAGCGTCACGCTCACCGGCAACGGCTTCATCGGGGTCGCCGCGGTCAAGTTCGGCGGCACCGACGCAGCGAGCTTCACCGTCGTCAACGCCACCACGATTACGGCCGTCACTCCCGCCCGCGCCGCTGGCGCGGTCAGCGTGGTCGTGACCACGCCCGCAGGAAGCAATACCGCCAACTCGTTCTTCACCTTCATCACGCCGCCGGCGCCCACGGTCAGCGGTGTTTCGCCCTCGAGCGGCGTCAACACCGGCGGCACCAGCGTCACGATCACCGGCACCGAGTTCCTCGGCGCGACTTCCGTGACGTTCGGCGGCACCGCCGCGACCAACTTTACGGTCGTCAACTCCACGACCATCACCGCCACCGCTCCCGCCGGCGCGACCGGCGCGGTCAGCGTCGTCGTCACGACCCCGAGCGGCAGCAACCCCGCCAACACGCTTTACTCCTTCGTGCCGCCGCCCCCGACGCTCGCCAGCGTTTCGCCGTCCAGCGGCATCAACCGCGGCGGCACGCTGGTGACGCTCACCGGCACTGATTTCACCGGCGCCACGTCCGTGAAGTTCGGCACGCGCGACGCCGTCAGCTTCACCGTGGTGAACTCCACCACCATCACCGCCGTCACGCCGGCGACGGGCGAGCAAATCGTCAGCGTGGTGGTCACTACGCCCACCGGCAGCAACGCCGCCAACTCGCTCTTCACGTTTCGGACCCCGATCCCCACCAACACCCAGTTGAGCAGTTCGCAGTTCACCAGCGTCTTCCTTTCCCCTCCGACCTTCAGCGTCTCGGTGTCCACGCTCAGCGGAGCCCCTGTGCCCGGCAAGATCGCGCTGTTCATCGACGACGTCCTGCTGGAGCGCAAAGCCGTGGACTCCGGCGGCTGGGCCTACTTCACGCCGACGCCCGCGCAACTGCGCGGCGGCACGCGCGCTATCCGGGCCGTCTACAACGACGACTTCTCCACCCCCGACTACGATTCCTCGGAGGCCGCCGCCATCAGCCAGACGGTCAACAAGTCTCCCGTGAGTATCTCGCTCAACAGCGCGACCCTGACCCAGACCTACGACGGCACCTCCCGCGCGGTCACCTTCACCACCGGCACTCTGCCCGCGACCCATACGGCGAGCGGCGTGCTGGTGAACGTCACCTACAACGGTGGCGCGCTCGTGCCCATCAACGCCGGCACCTACGCCGTGGTGGCCACCATCAACGATCCCTCGCTCTCCGGCACCGCCAGCGGCACGCTCACGGTCAACAAAGCCGCCGCCACCTGCACCTTCCAAAACCTGGTCTTCACGTGGGACGGCCAGCCGAAGCCGGCGGTCGTGACGGTTACTCCCGCCGTGCCGTTCTCGGTAACTTACGATCCGCTGGTTAACAATACCCCGTCCGGTGCGCCCACGTCCACGCCGCCGACCAACCCCGGCAACTACAAGGTCATCGTCACGAACCCTAACTACGCGATTACGCCCCCGACCACCAACCCGCTCACCATTACTCCGCGCGGTGTCTCGATTTCGCTCGGCAATCTTATCGCCATCACCGACGGCACGCCCAAGCGCGCCACCGTCACCACCAATCCGGCCGGCATCAACGTCATCGTTCGCTATCAGTTGCCCAACGACTTCCAACGACTGGATCCGCCGATCCTCCCGGTTGATTCAAACTGGTTGGTTTACGTCACCGCGACCGTCGACCAAACCGGCTACGCAGGTAGCGCCACGGCGTTGATGCAGCTCATTCCCCAGCCGCCGCCGCAGGTCTTCCTGAACGGCCCCACCACCGGCATCTACGGTCCCCAGACCTACGAGGTCTCCACTGACAGTGGGATCGCCGGCAAAAGCGTCAGCGGCACGGTGACCTTCCTCAATAACGACGAACCCATCGGCGCGGTCCAATTGGACAACTCCGGACGGGCGAAATTTACCACCATCCTCGAGCCGAACACCGTCCTCACCCGCTACCGGATCAAAGCTCGTTTCGAGGCGAACGTGCAATTCAAGACGAGCACGTCCAACACCATCGAGACCGTCATCAGTAAACGTCAGATCGATCTCGTGCCGGCCAGCCCGTTGACGGTGACTTACGACGGAACCAACAAGTCGGTCGCCTTTAAGGGCCCCGGCACGCCTCCGCTGTCGGTCGGCTATCGCGTCACCTACAATGGAAGCAATTTCCTGCCGAACGCCCCGACGACCTCACCGATTTCGGTCACGGCCACGATCAACGACAACGAGCCCCGCTACTTCGGTTCGACGACCGTGCCCCTCACCATCAACAAGGCCCCCGCGATCATCGCGCTGGGCTCGCTGAAGCAGTCCTTCGACGGCACCCCCAAGCCCGTCAGCGTGGCCACGACCCCGGCCGGGGTCGCCACGACGGTCACCTACAACGGCAGCAGTTCGCCTCCCTCCGCCGCGGGCAGCTACAGCGTCGTCGCCACCCTCGCCGATCCAAATTACTCGGCGCAGTCGGCGACCGGCACCCTCAACATCACCGTAGAATCGGTGAGAATTGCGATTACCAACACCCTGCAAGTTTTCTCGGAGGGCAAGTCTTCGTATCCGGTGACCGTCACCACGACTCCCGCCGTGACCTACCGCGTCACCTACGACGGCCGCAGCTACGACTACTTCGAACCGAATCAGGGCCCCTACGGCGCCGGCACCTACGACGTGGTGGTGACAATCACCCAGCTCGGCTACACCGGCACCGCCTCCGCGACGCTCGTGGTGAAGCCGCTCGTCACCGTCAATCACCCCGAGACGATCGTCTACGGCTCGAACACCAACAATCCCGGCTTCGATCGGCAGGGCGGCGCGAGCGCCGTGGACGGGGATTTCGTTTCCCCCAGCACGCCCTTCCCGCTCGTCGAAGGCGCGAAGCTCCGCTTCTTCGACAGCGCCGAAAATGAAGTCCGCTACCGCTTCGTGCGCTGGAAGGACGGCAACCCCAATCAAGAGCGCCTCATCGAGGCGAACAGGCGAGTCTACACGCCGATCGTTCGCCCAGAAATCAAGATCCTCGCCGAAGCGCACACCAATATTAACGGCGTCGAGCAGAAGTCGACCGTCGGCGGCACGGTGGTGCCCCTCACGAACGGCCGCACTTACGCGAACGAGCGCGAAGTCGTCACCTTCGTCGCCACGCCGAATCCGGGCTACGTCGTGGACCGCTGGGAGCACCACGACTTCTCGTCGCATCCGCAGCCCACCATCTACTCGCTCCAACGCTTCTCGCATCTCTATGGCACCAAATACGAGGAGCAGCTCCAGGGCTTTACCCCGGTGAAGGTATACTTCACCAAGGGCTACACCGCCACCTCGGGCGTGAATGTTCGCGAGGCGGGCTCAGTGGAACTCGTCCGCCAGGACGGCTACGGTTACGACGAGACCTTTCACGTCGTCGGCCGCGTCGATGCACGCTTCCCCAACGCCGTCATCCCCGAGGGCATCAACACCGTCGCCCGAGCCGTTCCCAACGAAGGTTTCCTCTTCAATACCTGGATACTGGAAGGTGCCCTGCCTGCCGATCTGTCCAACCCTTCCCTCTGGAACCCCGAATACAACGCGGCGCTGATCCGGCCCACCCTCACGGTCAAGCCCTTCCCCGGTGTCACGAGCATCAAGCTCACCGCCGTGTTCGTGCGCAAGGTCGCCGCCCCGGTCGCGTCCTTCACGCGCAACAATGAACTCAGCTTTGGCGTCGGTAATGCGAACGTCTCCGTCAGCCGCAGCCCGATCCTGAAAATCGCCAACGAGGGCACCGCGCCACTCGTCAACGCCCGTATCACCGGCGTCGAGATCTCCGGTGCGCGCCTGAAGGTGCAGAGCAACGAAGCCGAGGAACTCAACACCGGCGGCTTCTTCGAGTTCTACCTCCCGCCGTCCTTCCGGCCGCTGACCCCCGATGAGCTGGCGGCGCCCGATCCCTACAACATCAAGGACACCGAATACGGGATCGGCATGATCGTGAACAAGCCGCGCCTCACCGCGCCGAGAACGGCGATCACCGAGTCCAACCCGATCACCATCGGCACGCTGAATCCCGGCCAGGATCGCGAGTTCAACGACCTGCAATACGCCTGGGTGAAGACCGACCTTTCGCTCGGCGACGAGCTCAACGGGGTCAGCTTCAGCTTCCTCCAATACCGCGTCACCATCTGGATCACCGCGGACAACTTCCCGGCCACCCCCGTCTCCTTCTGGACCAACTAAGCAACCCGCGCCGATGAAACTCTTCACTCAACTCACCGCCGCCCTATCGGCGATCATCGCGCTGGCCGGCCTCGCCTCCGCCCAGACCGCGTCCACCACGCTCGACGGCCTGCCCAACTTCTCCAATGCTGGCCTGCCCGCTGCACGCCTCAATACCGTGACCGTGACGCTCGATCCCTCATCGGGTCAGATCAACGGCCCGCGCGGCACTACCGTCGGCTGGGGCTTCAGCGTGACCTGGCAATCCAACGCCGGCGACAAACTCGCCTTCACCGGCAGCCGCCTCGTCGGCGAAACCTCCGCGCTTACGACCGGCTACAAGGACTACATCGGCAGACTCTCCGGAAAAACCAACGGCGTAGTCGCCGCCGGAGAGACATGGACTCGCGCCTTCGTCGAGAATCGCGGCGGCCTCGGCGCCGTGCCGATTCTTTCCAGCGCCAATCCCGGCTCCGGTTATGTCGGGCAACTGCGCCTCGCGTTTGACGTCTACGATTCCCGCGGCCCCGCTCTCGGCGAGACCCTCGGCTCCTTCGAGATGCTCCTCGATGTTTCCGTCCTCGTCGACACCGAGTCTCCCGTCGATCAAACCATCACATTCGCGTCCATCGCAGACACCACCTACGGCAGCGCGCCCTTTACGGTCAGTCCCACCGCGAGCAGCGGCCTGCCTGTCACGTTGACCTCGCTCAATCCGGAAGTGTGCACCATCGCGGGCAATACCGTCACCATCGTGGGCGCCGGCGCCTGCACGCTGCTCGCCGCCCAGGCCGGCGACACCCAATACAACCCGGCGCCGTTGGTCACGCAGAGCTTCGTCGTAGCCAAGGCGCCCGCCGCCGTCGCGATCGCCGGCCGCTTGACCCAGGTTTTCAACGGAACCCCGAAGTCCCTTTCCGCCCTGCCTCAACCGGGAGGCTTGAACGTGAAACTGCTCTACGGCGGCGACACCACCCCGCCGACTGCCCTCGGCCTCCATACCGTCACCGCCCTCATCGACGAACCCAACTACCAGGGTTCCGCCGAAAACTTTTTATCCATCGTTCGGGGGGTCTCTCAAGCGGACTGGCAGGCAGTGAACTTTACTACGGCGGAACAGGCTAATGCGGCGTTCAGCGGCCCCCTGGCCGACCCCGATGGTGACGGCGTCCCCAACCTTTTGGAATACGCCCTTAACCTCGACCCGACGACCGCCGGCTCCGCCGGACAGCCCAAAGTGACCCGCAACGGCGCAGTGCTCAACTTGACCTACGTGCGGCGCATGGATGTGGCTGACCTGAACTACATCGTGGAGGTTTCCTCGGACCTGCGCACCTGGCAGTCCGGCGCGGGCTTCACGCAGGAAATCAGTGCCACGGGGTTGGACAGTGTCCGCGAACAAGTAGTGGTGGCCGACCTCACGCCCTTGAGCACCGTGACCAAGCGCTTCATGCGCCTGCGAGTGACGGTGGCGGGCAGCTCCCCTTAGCATGCGGTCCACAGCGCGCTGTCAGTCGCAACGGGCTGGTCCAACCAGAGGCTCGCAACGGGCTGGTCCAACCAGAGGCTCGCTGCGCGCTACGGCGCGGCGGAACCCTCCGAGTTAGGCCTTTTTCTTTTATGGTCCACGGATTGCACTGAAGCAGAAACCAGCCGCGCCAGCGATGGCGGCAAAGACAAGACTGATGATCAGATCCTGAGAATCCAGCGTGCCGCCTTCGAAAAGGTCCGGATGCAAAACTAGGATGGAGCCGAAAATGAAAGCGAGCGACGTGTAAGCGACATGGCTTTCTTTCTTCATCTTTCGCAGCAGGAAGAATGTCGGAATACCCAAAAGGTAGCACCATAGGTAAGAGTAGAGAAAAGCGAGTGCGGGGCCCGAGATACTGCGCATGTAGGCGACCGCCGGAATCAACGGAGCGACTAGGAACGCGGCAATCGTGCGCTTCATTTGGTTCTTCGCCTATCAGTGTTCTTCGCCCTTACCGCGTTTTATCGCGGTTTCTTGCCCGCTGCGTTGGAGCAGGGGCTTGCCCGTTGGGCGGGGTAAATGCTCGTTGGTCACAGGGAATCTATGCTCTTGGTCACGCGGATCTCGATCAACCGCTTTTGCGCATCGAAACCCCACTCTGCGGATACCCAAATGGAGCCAAGAGGGAACCAGGGATAAGTGCCGAGAACCGCGCTGACGCCAGAAGCACCCACAACGGTTCCCTTCGTGACGGACATACCTTCCGGAACAAAAAATCCATGAGACGGATTGTAGGTAACATGCTTCCAGCTTTCTCGCTGCGCCACCGCCAACACCTGCTCCGGCGTGCTACCAAGCGGTGTAAGCTTTAGCAGCGTAGCTCTGAGGGCATCTTCCGAACGCACCAACCCGGGCGACGCGCAACCCATGAGCGATACGAATAACAACAATCCGAAGTAGCGTGCTCGAACCATGGCTCTTTTGCCTAACAGTGTTAAATTATCCGTCTGCGCTGGGTGCAGCGTTTATGGGGAGGGTGAAAAGGCGGCGAGGGGCGCTGCAGAAGTGAAAAGACGACTAGCTGCGCGTTCGGGGAAGTCGATTCCGTTGCGAATGGAGTGGGCGTGGCGGCCGGTGGTCTGGGATTTGTGCCTGAGTCTCATTCGTGCGGGGTGGGCGGGGGGCGTCCCGGCACCCGCATGGTCACGGGGAGGTTTCGCCTGCCGGCACAGCGATGTGTCACCCTCCGCGGCTTACCTTGCGCCGGTATTCGCGATGGGCTGGTTCAACCAGGGGCTCGCTGCCCGCTACGGCGCAACGGAGCCCTCGGAGTTCGATTTTTGATCCGGCTGTGGCCTGCGTCTCGCGGGGAACGGCCCAATCATGTGAGCCCACGGGAAAGCGAAAAACGCCTGAGCGGCACGCTGATCGTAGTCGGCGAGGAAACGACGGGCTTCCTCCTTCTCTTGCGCAGCCTTGCGAATCGCCTGAAGGGCTTTCGAGAAGTCGGCCATCTCGCCTTTTTCTTCGATCTCCCGATATGCGTAGAGCAACCCCAGAGCAAAACTCCACTCAGCCGACTGCGGTCCACGCTCAATTTCAGCAGTCGCCAGCCGATAGTCGCCGCTTGCCAACAAGCGCTCGATTTTCGCCTCTCGCGACGCGGTGTCACCCACGCAACCGGTGAGCGCAGAGACCGCGAAAAAAAACAGGAGACGCATCATTTTTTGCCGAACTTTAGATGAGCCACGAGCCCTCTCGGGGCGACGGCTTTCTTCGAATGACGCCGTCGGGCGGAGCGGGCTCGCGTTGTTCGAAATCGCCGGCCCCGTGGGCGCGCTGTGCTCTGCCGGCTGATTCGGCCTCTTAGATGATTGGATGAGAGACCTGAATGACGTCATCATCTCGCAGGCAAAAGTCTTCGGGCCAGATTAGGTAGCGACTACTTGGAATGACGACGGCTCTTGCTGAGCCGCGCAAAACGCTGCCCACAAAGAACGAACGATACCGAGCTCGATCTGCTTCGGGGATAAAATCTATGAACGAACTAAACCTGTCTCCGCGCTTGATGATGATCCGCCACGATTTCACTTCCACAAACTCATGAGGCGCTTCAGTGCCGAGACCTCGTGCGACCACAGAAACACTAACGTTCTGCTCTGCGGTGTGCGTATAGCCTTTCTTGGGCGAAGCAGTTGCGGCGTTCGCAAAACTGCAAACCAGCACCAATACAATCGATAGGTTTTTCATTTTGCCGAATGTGAGCGATGAGCCGCAGCCACAGGGCTGACGGTTGGTGAGGTTGCTGACGTGGAAATCGAAATCTTGGCGTCGCCAAAGCCCCCGACTGCGGTTGATGGCTCTAGCGGCCGATTCGGCGCTTTTTTGGTTTAGTGGATCACTAGTTCCGACTGCGTAGCCATGCAGCGGCAATCTATCTTCGCTCGGTCTGCGAGCGGCCGATGGGTCACGTAGTCGTCAATTGCTTGTCGCGCTTGGGCGTGCTGCGCTGGAGTCATACAGGCGATTATGTGGGCGGCGAAAAACAGCTCGTCACCCTTCTGCAACGGCCAATCGGGCAAATTCTCGTTCGCGAGCTTTTGCACATTAATGTCAATGTAGCGACCATTGCGTCGAACGGAAACCATGGCGCAGCCCTCAATGCCACCCCGTCGTTTCACTTCACGCATCAACGTCGAACTCTTCACCAAAAAGTCATCTGTAGTGCCAGTGGCGCGGCGCTCTGTCTTTGAACAAGCGGCCGCCGCGAGGGCAGCCAGCACGAGCAAATAGCGAATCGTCTTCATCTTCGACCAGACACTATAGCTGCTCAGCCGCGCGTGGGAGCAAGCCGGCGGTTTTCTTCGAATGATAACGCGCCGTCGCGCGGACGCGCGCTCCGGAAAATCGCAGGCCCAGTAGCGCGATGGCTGTGGCGACTTGTTCTTTCATCCCGCGGGAATAAAGGCGAATGGAACACCAATTTTTTCACACGCCACGCGGATTCGCTCTCGTTCTTCCGGTGTCACGCGCGGTGACGGAACCACATCCGATCCGTGGATCACGATGCGCACACTGTCTCGGCTTGGGTGCTTCTCGTAGCGCTGCCGAATAGTGGCGATCAGCTCGTCGATAGTCCGGTGAGCTGCGCCTCCGAAAACAAACACGCGATTCTCAGGCTTGGTGACGTCGCTGCGTGCCCAAGCAGTAACAACAATCCGATGATCGTCGCGACTGCTACCGTCCACCGCTCGCATCGCGGCGACACACGAGAAACAGACTAGGATTCGGATGACCTTCATAACGTGCCTTCTCTTGCCTAGACGGCCACACTCAGACACGGAGGGGCAAAGCCCCGAAGCTGTCTGTGCCGGCTGGATCGGCCTTCTTTTCTTTTACCTTGCGGTCAACGAGACGAATGAGATCGCCCATCGTCAGCGCCTCGCGGCCTTCCCGCTCACTGATCGAAACGTCAAACTTCTTCTCGACGTCCAGAATCAGCTCAACATCCGCCAACGAGTCGTGTGACCAGACGAACTGAAGCTCCCGGCCGAAACTGTCTTCGGGAGCGAGGCGACGCATGTCGAGAGGCACGTGCTCGATGAATGCTGCCCGAATACCGACAGCCACTGCTTTCGAGACGCTACCGTCGGCGAAATAGCGCTCATAGAACTCATCATCCGAGAGCAGGGAACGGCCCTCGAAAACGCGATCCAGTGTGCGCTCGTCGCGCGTCGTCCAGTCGAGATACCAACGTTTGAGAGCAGTGATCATCTTTACGCCGAAAGATTGAATTCAGACACGGAGGCAGGGCAGCTCCCCGGAGTCGTCTGAGGTGGCTGGTTCGGATCCTTGTCCGGGTTCATCCAAACAATCCCCGCCAAAATCCCCGCTTCTTCTCCGGCTGGGGCACAACGATCGCTTCGGGCTCGAATGGTCCCCCGCTGAAGATAATCTTTCCGGCCTGAAATTCTCGCAGCCAAAGATCGCGGGGCTCTTCTCCCGCCCCGCGCACATACATGCGCAGTTCCGGATACTTACTCGATAGCGCACCAATGAGTCCTTCAAGATCGAGGTGCGCCAGACCATTGACGGTGAATCTTCCATTGGTCCATTCGCGCTCGATGTCGGAGACGATGTCATCGATGGCATAGCGCTTCGAGTCGAAGAAAGTGCGCACGCACTCCGCCATCGCCGCAAAAGGCGGCGTCTCACCCGAGAACCGAATTTCTACATTCGTATAGTAGCTCATGGATTCCTTTACCGAGACATTATAGCTGCGTGAACGACGCAGCGGAAAAAGAGGATGCTGGTTCCCGGGGGCGCGGGTTACGCCGGCGGGAGCCGGCGCCGAACCGCAGGGGCGTGGCTGAAGCGCGAACCACCACTGAAACAACTAGAAACGGGGCTGAGCACATGAGGGCGAGATGTAGTTACGTGTGCGGGCATGTCCACCCCGATACGAACGCACGTGGTGGCACTTAATGTGACTCGAACGCGTCATCACGGTTTCGAACGCACCGCACCGCGATCCCACTGTCCCCAGCAGCAACCACGGCCGCTCTTTCGGGATCCATCGCTCACTCCAAGCGTCGCGACCGCTTCACGTCTGTCGCACTTCAAACCGGAAACTAACCGCTTTCTTCATGGGTTAGTCACCGGCATGGGAGGCGACCACGACACCACGCGTGATGACTACTTCGACGCCCAAATCCCCCCAGGTCTCATCGCCGACAAATTCTACCGATATAGTCTGCGCCCCGGGATATTCATCCAGGTCAATGCGACTGATGTGAGCCTTGCTCGGGTCGGCGAGGCATCCGTCAAGCCCCTCTTTCACGTGCGGGCGGATTTGGTCTGCAAGTTCACGAACGGTTGCCGCTGCATCCCCGGCCCAATCAAACGCAGCTTCGCGAAATGTCGCACCGGAAAGCCAGAACTCGATTTCCTCGCAGCAAAATGTCCAACGCTTCAGGTCGGCATTGTATGTGGCGGTCAGTCCGTTTCTGGAAACTGGAGCCGGGGGAGGCGGTCTCTTCTTAAATGGCCACATGATTTTTGCCGAACGATTTAGATTAGACACGAGGGTCGGAGGCCCGAGTTGTCTGTGGCGGCTGGATCGGCGATTCGTCCGTCCAGCAATCGATGCAGAAGTCGCAATCTAGCTCACAAATCATCTTCTGCTCTTCTCGCGTAAACGACAGCGCACACTGGCTGTCGTATTGGTAAGTGATGCGAAGCGAAAAATCTTCGGCTCCGGCTTCACGCATGGCGTGGAGGAATGGGGAGGCCAGTCGATGGATATAGGCTATCTTCTCGGGCTCTTCTTCAGGCGCATGGAAATCCGCGGAACCGTATGGCACTGGCACACCACGGTAACGCCCACGCTCACCGATCACACCGGGGTCGTGGGAGGCGGAAAAGGAAGTGGCCACTTTGGAAGGAGAGAAACGCTCTCCGGTCGCAATGAATGAAACTTGGGTGCGAAGGATCATCTTCTTTCTTCAGCCGAACGAGATTGTCGGAAAAGTCAGAACCACCCCAAATAGAAGGATCGAAACATAAGGACCGCACCGAGATCTTCGGTCCTAGGCGATTCTAGAGGGGGTGTTTTTGAGCACGTTTTCATGTTTGGGGTTTTCCGACAGTCTCAACGACTGCGGTCAGATACGACGGGGCGCAGCCCCGGAGTTTTCTGTAGTGCTCTGGTTCGGCTATTCTTCATGCGCCTTTCGACTTCGGATCAACCTTTGGTGGCGGCGGATGGAGCGCAACCTCCCATCCTTCGAGTTCCGGCTCCGGGCGCCGGCCAGTGACGTAGGACAGAATATACTGAGCGGCTCTTCGTTCAGCATGGCGCGCATTGACGACCTTACCGCTTTCGTCGAACTCGAGGACATTTGCGTAGATGGCGTAAACCTGCTCCAGCGCGCTCGGCTCCTCGAAAATACACGAATAGTCGACGCCTTCGAGGAGCGGGTGACCGACGCTGCGATTGGCGATCCAGAACGAGAAGGTTCTGATCGCACCACTTACTGATTCACTTAAACGAGGCATGGTGTCTTTTCTTCCGCCCAACAGTGTTAGTCGCCCTAACCGCGTTTTATCGCGGTTTCGTGCGCGCTGCGTTGGGGCAGGGGCTTGCCCGTTGGGCGGGGTAAATGTTTGTGCCGGCTCATGCCGAGGTTGCCTGCGCGTTTGCGACTTTCGATTGAGGACAACCAAACCCGGACCGGGCTCAAGGTGGAACTGATCGGGGCGCCCGGGCTGTGGTGGGGCGGCGGCGTCCGCGCCGTAACCGACGCGGCTACCGGAGGGCGTGATCCGCCCAAAAACTGAAATGCCAATCGCCAACCATGAGGTGCTGAATCTCGCGTCCATCCTCTTCGCGTATGGCGTAATCGCCGGGCTGACTGGGATGCTCCGCGAGCTCAAAAAAGCAGTCGGAGCACCTGCTTCTGCTTCGGCCTCGACATGCCGACCAAGAACGAAGACGCCCTGTCCGAGAGGACTGGCTCGTAGCCAGACGGATTAGGCATGACCCAGCTGCTTGGCCAAATTCTTCAGCCTGACTTTCTTTCCGGCATCCATCTCTCGCATCGTCCGCATCGCTTCGCGGCGTCCGGCTGGCGACTCGTGTTTCAGTCGCAGCAGATACGCCGAAACCATGCAGCGATCCGCATCCGAAAGTTTCGAGAGCCGCTGCTTGATATCGAGAATAGCCGTGGCGGTCATAAGCTTAAATTAACTGGGCGAGCCGGTGCGTCAATGGACGTAATTTTGAAGAGCGTGCGCGCTGCGGTGGTCATGTTGTCACGGCGCGCGTGGCGCGCGTCATCGCGGCCTCCCGCCGAATACAATCACCTCGGCCGCGGTCCACGGCGCGCTGTGAGTCGCGACGGGCGGATTCAACGAGGGTCCCGCTGCGCGCTACGGCGCAGCCGAACCGTCCGAGTTAGGCTTCTTTTCATTTCGGGGGCGCGAGACCGAAGGCGACAGTCGAAAAAGCCAACTCGTATGCAAAGCCGGTGCGTGGGATGGCTGGTAATCCTCGGTCCGTAAACTCGAGGAGATAGTGCCGATATTCTGGGAGTAGCTCGGCTCGCGACCGAAAGAATGAATGCAGAGCTTGCTCCGCTGCCTCGCGATCATCGAAGCAAAGCAGGAATTCGAGCGCGCGTGAAATATGAAATCCCGGCAACTCTTCTCGCTGCAGCAAACTGCAAAGCGTTGGAACGTCGCTGAAGCGTTCGAAAAATGGCACGGCGATAGCGTGAACGGCGCTTATTGCGTCGGCGATGACCACTTCCGGAGCTAGCGCAAGATTCCAATCGCGCCACGAATGCGGGCGAAGCAAGTTCCCGATCTGACCGCCAGCCACGGCACCGCCCAAGATCAGGCATCGCGACTGCGCTGAACGCCAGGATTCCAACCGGCGCGATGACACGGTCGCGTGAATCCACAGCGCAACATAGTGTCCGCCGACATTGAGATGGCTCGACTGAAATGAGACGCGATAATCGAAGTCGCCGTGACTGCGACGCGCGCATTGTCGGCTTCGCGTATACTTAAATGCAAATGGTGCCAGCGACGCGGCGACCTTCTCGCACGCATCAAGAAATATCTCCCGTGGCGTCTCGATCGCAGACATTTTTGCCGAATAGTGTTATTCGCCCTTACCGCGTTTTATCGCGGTTTCTTGCCCGCTGAGTTGGGGCAGGGGCTTGCCCGTTGGGCGGGGTAAATTTTGTGCCGGCTCATGCCGAGGTTGCTTGCGCGTTTGCGACTTTCGATCAAGGACAACCAAACCCGGACCGGGCTCAAGGTGGAACTGATCGAGGCGCGCGGGTTGTGGGGGAACGGCGGGGGCCGCCGACGCGGCTACCCGATTGGGCTTATTCATCATCCGATTTCGGAGCCTTCGAAGCTACCAAGAAACACGAGGCTTCCCCAAGAATCGGGGGCGCCGACGCATCTGAGGTGGAAGCACACCAATGCGGCATTGGCGTCGACAACCTGCTTCCGAGTGGCAGCCGCTGCGGCTT
>CANGHW010000113.1 GCA_947453695.1 Opitutia bacterium | reverse complement strand
CGGTGGGAGGGGCGTGGGCGTGAGGGTGAGAAAGAGGGAAAGGGGAAGTTCGCGGACGTCGTAGAGGTCGAAGGGCGGGGCGTAGTTGAGGTCACGGATGAGCACGGGGTAGCCGCGGCGTTCGCGGCGGTAGGTGTGGGCAGGACCCGCAGGGATGTCTCCGAGGCGCGGCGCGAGGGCGGTGACGGCGGGGAGTTGGGCCGCGGCCCAGGACGTGGGGGGGAGTTTCTTTTGGGTGAGCGTGGTGAGTTGCGCGAAGGCGACGCGCGTGTCGGCGAGGTGGGCGGCGAGGGAGGGTTCGCGCCACCACGGGGAGAAGAGAAACGCGGGGTCGTTGAGGCATTCGAGGGCGAAGGCCCGGGCGGCTTCGGTGGAGCGGTTTTGGTTGAGGCGAGCGAGGCCCAGGCCGAATAAGACGCCCCCTTTGTCGGGAACGAGGTGGATCGCTTCGATGAAGTGGCGTTCGGCCGCGGCGGGATCGGAGACGAGGAGCAGCCAACCGAGGTTAAAGTGGGCAATCTCCTGATCGGGGTTTTGCGCGAGGGAAGTGCGGAGTAAGGTGACGGCTTCGGCGTTGGCCGAGGGCGTGCCGGTGCTGGCGAGCGCGAGGGCGCGGAGGTTCAGTGGGGGAGTGGGGTCGGGGCGGCCGAGTAATGTGACGGACGCGAGGCCGCCGAGCGTGGCGAGGCCAAGGGCGAGCGTGAGGCGTGGAGCAGATGCGGGAGCAGCTGGGGCGAGCGAGGCAAGGCTAAGGGCAACGGCGAAGGCGAAGAGCGGTAGATCGAGCTGCCAATCGGCGAGGGCAAAGACAGCGTAGCCCACGAGCGCGAGGCCGGCGGGGTGAGGAGTGGCGGAGCGGAGAAAGGCTATGAATGCGAGGGAGGCGAGGGCGAGAGAGGAGAGGAGGCCGGCAGTGCCGAGTTCAGCCCAGAGCTGGGCGGGCGTGCTGTGGAGTTGGAGGACGTTTTCGGCGCCACCGTCGAGACCGGCGCGGTAGCGGGGATAAGCGAGCGGGGTGGTGCCGGGGCCGTAGCCGAAGAGCGGGCGGTCCGCACCCATGCGGACGGCGGCGGTGAGCATGGCGGCGCGTTGGACGTTGCTGACGTTGGGCGCGGCCGAGGGATCGGCGGGCGAGAGCATCGCGCGGGTGCGGGGATGGGCGAAGGCCACGGCGAGTGCGGCGACGGGGAGGGCGAGCAGGAGGGTGAGTTTGCGCCGGCGCGGGAGCGGGGCAACGAGGAGAGCGGCGAAGCCCAATGCGCCGAGCGCGGGGATGGCGGCGCGGCTGCCACTGCTGAGCAGGACGACGAGCGCGGCGACGAACGCGACGAGCCAAGCTAAGCGGACGCGCGCGTGGGTTTGCCAGGCGAGGTAGGCAAACCACGGTAGAGCGAGGAGCGCGACGCCGGCGGTGTAGTTGGAATGGCCGAGAGGAAAGGGGTTGCGCGCTTCGACGATGGCGGCGAAGGACCGGCCGGGAAGCGTGGGCAGCCATGAACCCAGACTGGTGAGAATCACGGCCGCAAAGCCCAAACCGACGATGGTATTGAGCTTGGAGAGGGAGAGGGTGCGGGAGCGAAGGGCGTCGTGGAGGGCAAAGAAACATGGCACGGCGGCAAGGAGTGGCGCCGACCAAAGCAGGCTGGGACCGGACCAGGGGCTGAGGAACGCGGAAGCGAGGACGGTGGCGGCGAAGGCGAGTGCGCTTCCGGTCCAGAGCGGATGAGGTAGCGCGAGCGGGCGGCGCGAGTCGAAGGCGCGGGCGAGGAGAACGAGCGTAGGCGCGAGTAGGACGCCGCCGTAGGCGAGAGACCAAGGCCAGGCGAACACTCGCGTAGAGGCCGGGTAGGCGAGCGTGACGAAGGCGAGACACGCCAGACCGACAATGCCGAGCGCAACTGGGAGGCGCGGGGCAGGAGCGGAGTCGGCGGGGCGCAGCATCGGGGCGGGATAAGAGCGGCGGGGACGGAGGCGGGCAAGCCTCGGGGGGAGAACAGGAATCGGGCGGAGGTCTTGACGGTGGCGCGCGGAGGCGGGCAGGCTACGCGGATGTCGTCGCTGGAATCGTCCTCTGAAAAAAAGAAACTACCACTGGCCCAGTTGGCGGTGGCGGGTGGCGTGGTGGCGGTGATCGGTGCGGTCGTGCTGTATTTCGTCGGCTGGCGGACGGCGCTGGATGCGGGGTTGCATCTGAAGGACGCGGTGCTGGCGCGGGTCTCGGCGGCGGGACCGGTGGTGTTTTTCGGTGCAATGGCGCTATTGCCCGGCGTGGGCTTTCCGATGGCGGCCTTTGCCTTGGCCGCCGGACCGCTGTTCGCCGAGCGGATGGGTTTCGTCCCGGTGGCGTTGTGCGGGATTGCCGCGATCACGTTCAACCTGACCGTGACCTACTGGCTCGCGCGGCGTTGGCTCCGGCCCTGGCTGACGCGGCTCCTCGGGCACTACGGCTACGGCCTGCCGAAGGTGGAGAGCGGCGACATCACCGATCTGATCGTGCTCTTGCGCGTGACGCCGGGCGTGCCTTTTTTCGTGCAGAATTATCTCCTCGGATTAGCCGAGGCGCCGTTTGGCCGCTACCTCGTGATTTCCTGCGGAATCCAATGGTCGTTCAACGTGGCGTTTATGTTTTTCGGTGAGGCCCTGAACCAAGGGCGCGGAAAGACGGTGTTGCTCGCGATCATGGCGCTCGCGGCGCTCACGGTTGGGACGCAGCTCCTGCGGAAACACTACGGAAAACGCAAAGCGATGCCGGCGGCGGCGGTCTGATGATGAAGATGCGCGAGGAAACGCTCTTCGCGGGTGACGCGGGGTCGGAGGTGGAATCGGTGAGCGCGTTTACGCGCCGCGTGAAGACATTGCTTGAGACGGGCATCCGCCCAGGCTGGGTGCGGGGTGAGGTGACCAATCTGCGGGCGCAGACGAGCGGACATGTTTATTTTTCGCTGAAGGATGCGGGAGCGCAGGTGAGTGCGGTGATGTTTCGCGGCGATGCGATGCGGCAGACGGTGAAGTTGCGCGAAGGCGTGCAGGTCGTGGTCTATGGCGAAGTGAGCGTCTATGAGGTGCGTGGGCAATATCAGCTCATCGTGCGCGTGGTGATCGACGATGGTATAGGCAAGCTGCAGCGGGAGTTCGAAGCGCTGAAGGCGCGCCTAGCGGCCGAGGGGCTGTTTGCCGCGGAAAAGAAGCGGGCGATCCCGGCGATGCCGGCCTGCGTGGGTTTTATCACGTCCCCGACCGGTGCGGCGGTGCAGGATTTCGTCAGAATCATCGCGCGGCGCGGGTGGCGTGGCCGAGTGGTCGTGCTGCCGGCGAAAGTGCAGGGCGAAGGCGCGGCGGCGGAACTGGCGGCGATGCTGGCGTTGGCTGGGGAACTGGGGATTTTTGACGTGCTGGTGATTGGTCGTGGCGGCGGGAGTTTGGAAGATTTGTGGGCGTTCAACGAGGAGCCACTCGTGCGCGCGGTGGCGGCCTGCCCGGTGCCGGTGATCTCGGCCGTCGGGCATGAGATCGATTTCACGCTCTGCGACTTTGCGGCGGATGTGCGGGCCGAAACTCCCAGTGCGGCGGCGGAGCTGATTTCGAGCGAGTTTGTGGCGTGCGCGGAGCGCGTGGCGCGGGCGGATGAGGGGATGGTTGCGCTGCTGGAAGGGGCGGTGGCACGAGCGATCGAGCGGCTGGATCATGCGCGCTCGCGGCTGCGCCTGTTGGCCCCCGAGGCACAAATCGAACAGGGGTTTTTGCGGCTGGACGATTTGACGAACCGGCTTGCGGCGGCGCTGCGAGCAGCGGTGCAGAGGCAGACGCAACGCCTCGGTGAGGTGCGGACACGGCTGGACCGAGCGACGCCGCAGACGCGGGTCGAGCAGGAGTCGCAGCGGCTGCTCTCGCTGTGGAAACGACTGCAGGCGGCGAGTCCGGCGTCGGTGTTGAATCGCGGCTTTGTCATCTTGCGCGACGAGGCAGGAATCCCCGTGATGCGGCGTGCGGGCGTGGCGGCGGGACAGCGCTTGAAGGCGGAGTTTGCCGATGGCGAGGCGAGCGTGCGCGCGGAGTAGGCCGACGGAGGGAACCCAGCGGCGGGTAGTTTTGGTGCTTGGCAACAGGCGATGGTTAATAATTATCAATGGTTGAGTGCCACGCTCACCGGCTTACCGGCCGGTCAACCCCCAGACCCGATAACCCATGACCCACCTGTCTCCCGAAACCCGGGACGCGCGCGCCGCGCGTTCCCGACTGGCCCGCGCTCTCGCGGCGACCATCATGCTCTCCGCTGCGGCGGCGAGCGCCCAAACCAAGGCTCCGGCTCCCGCCGCGGGCGGCGACGAAGTGCTGAAGCTCAATGAGTTTCAGGTCTCAACCACGGCCGACAAAGGCTATCGGGCGGGCAATTCAGTGTCGGCCACGCGTATTGACACGCCGATCAAGGATCTGCCGTTCGCGATCAGCGCATTTACGCAGCAGTTCATCACCGACGTCGGTGCGCGCGACTTGTGGGACGTGGTGCAATATGCGCCGAGCGTCACGAGCGCGGGCAAAGAGTTCAACGCGGGTAATTCCGTCTACACGATCCGCGGCTTCGACCAGGCGCCGCAGCACAACGGCTTCGTGGGTGAAGCCTACATCGACACCGTGAGCGTCGAGCGCGTGGAAGTGGTCAAAGGACCGTCGTCCGTGCTCTACGGGCAAGTCGCGCCCGGTGGCACGGTAAATTATATCACGAAACGGCCCGGCACGAAGGCGGGCACGACGGTGAACGCGCAGGCGGGCACGCAGAGTTTTTGGCGCACCTCCGTGGACGTGAACCAGCCCGTGGTGGGCAAGAGCTTGCTCTTCCGGTTCAACGGCGCGTTTGAAAATGGCTTCGAATACATCAAGCCCGGCGAGCAGCGCACGACGGTGCTGGCGCCGGTGGTGACCTGGCGCTTGAATGAGCGCGTCTCGCTCACGGTCGACTATCAGTGGTTCTCGCGCCGCGAGACGCCGCCCTCGGCGCAGTTGAAACCCAACATCGAAATCGTCGCGCTCCCCGGAGCAAACGGCTTGCTGCCCACCGCGGGCGTGTTGGTGAAGCCCGACAACAGCGATCCTGGCTTCCTCACTTATTATCCGTTGCCGCGCGACTTCAATTACCTCTCGAACAACGACAATCGTGCCTCTGACTTCGAGTCGGTGAATTCCGAGTTGGCGATCAAGCTCACCGATACCTGGAGTGCACGGGCGAACTTCAACTGGAACAAGCGCGCGGTGAAGCAAAAGCTCACCGGCTTCGGCAACGTGTTCCTCACCGTGCCGACGAGCTACTATCCGGCTGGCGCGACGCTGCCGATTTCCTCCGCCAACTATCTGATCGCGGCGACGGCGTTTGCGAACGACGTGCTCAACAATCCCCAGGTGGCCCTCCAGGCGCCGCAGGCTCAGCTCCCGCGCCGCAAGCGCCTGCAGGAGCAGTTCGACACAGCGCGGGCCTCCCAGGTCGAGCTCGCCGGCAACTATAAATTCGGCGACACCAAGCTGAAGCCCCTGCTCGGCGTGTTCTACAATGAGTCCAAGGGCCTCGGCCGCCAGCGCCAGAGCGGTGCGGCGGCGTTCCCGCACTTCCCGGTGTGGGACATCAAGAATCCCTCGACGTGGGATTACACGACGGACTTCGATCCCGCGGCCCTGCCGTTCTCGACGAACTCCCGCTCCGTGCGGCGCAATTCCGCGGCTTACGGCGTGCTTAACGCGAGCTTCTTCCAGGACACGCTCAGTGCCGTGGCCGGACTCCGTTACAACAAGTCGACCGGCTCGACGGACAATTTCCTGAACCCGGCGGCGAGTCTGGCGAAAGTGGGCAACAACAAGACCACCCCGCAACTCGGACTCGGCTACAAGGCCACGCGCGACGTGATGTTCTACGCCTCCTACAGCCAGTCCTACGTGCTCAACGCCTCGGCGCTCACCTTCCAAGGTGTGCCGGTCGGCCCGGCTAAGCCGACAACCTCGAAAGGCTATGAAGTCGGCGTGAAGACCGACCTCTTCGACGGCCGCGTGTCGTCGACGGTGGCGGTTTACCAGATCGACCAGCAGGATCGCATCCTTGGCTTCAACTCGTTCAACGCAGCGGGTGCGACGGTGACGAATTCACTCCAAGGCACGCTGGACCGCAGCAACGGCATCGAAGCCGAAATCACGTGGTCGCCGGCGGACAACTGGCAGATCTATGCCAGCGGTGCGATCAATGACATCCGCACGAAGAAAGTGCCGGTCGGCGAGGAAGTGTTCCTCGGCTCGCATCCCGAAGCGACGGTGAAGGCGCTGGCGAATCTTTGGACGCGCTACACCTTTAAGGAAGGCGCCGTGAAAGGACTCTGGCTCGGTGGCGGTTTCAACTACACCGGCAAGAAGGCGCAGCGTTCGAACAACCCGAAGCTCTTCCTTCCCGGCGAGATCCTCTGGAACTCGGCGGTCGGCTACGACTGGAAGTGGGAAGGTCGTCCGGTCACGGCGACCGTCAACTGGCAGAACATGGGCGACATCGAGTATTTCCCGGCGAACCAGCAGCGCGGGCTGCCCGGCCGCGCGGTGCTGTCGCTGACGACGAAGTTCTAAGTTCAACGTAAGAGTATTTGACCAGGCAAAGGGCGGATCGCGCGATCCGCCCTTTTTCGTGTCGGGGTGGGACGTGCGGCGCGCGCTGGAAATTCCGGCAAGGTCGGCTACTGTCTGCCCCCATGCCTCACCACCACGACGACTCCGCTTCAGCACCAACCGCCGGGCTCTCCGCTTGCGGATTGCCTTCCCATGTCGTGATCGACCTCAGCAAGACGACGGTCCAACGCACAGATGCGGAGTGGCGCGCCCAGCTGACACCGCTGCAGTTTCGGGTCGCGCGGCAACAGGGCACGGAACCGCCGTTTCAGAATGCATTTTGGGACCACCACGAGGACGGCGTCTATTTTTCGGTGTGCAGCGATACACCGTTGTTCGATGCGAAGGACAAATTTGAGAGCGGGACCGGCTGGCCGAGTTTCACGAAGCCGATCGAGCCGGCTTTTGTCGGCGAGCATCGCGATACGAGCTACGGAATGCTGCGCGTGGAAGTGCACTGTGCGGTCGACGGGGCGCATCTCGGGCATGTGTTTCCCGACGGCCCGCGGGCGCAGGGCGGATTGCGCTACTGCATCAACAGCGCTTCGTTGCGGTTCATGCCGCGGAAGGAATTCGAGGGCTGGGTGGCGCGGCGCAAAACCGGAGCCAACGTAGGTTCGTCATGAGAACGTAACACAAACGGCATTGGCTTGGCACCCTCGCGGCTCACGGTTGCCGCGATGCCAACGTCTGGGGCTGCTTCGAAGCCCTTCACACCTAATCTGGTAGCCGCGGCGCTTTGCGCGGTCGTGACAATTGCCTACGCCGGCAGTTTTGGCGGGCTTGTGTTCGGCGGGCCGCTGGAGCCGTTCGTGGGGCGCGCCGTGATCGCGGCGCTGGTGAGCAGCGTCATCGTGCTGCCCATGTTGGCTTGGCGAAGTTCGTTCTTCTTCAGCTTGGGCGGTCCTGATTCGAATCCGGCGGCTATTTTGGCGTTCACGCTGGCGGCCGTCACCAGCGATATCCTGCAGGGGTCCAGAGTGGCTCCAGCGGAGCTCGTGCCGACGGCGCTGATGTCGCTCTTTCTCTCTGCCTCGGGCTGCGGGTTGATTCTATTTGTGATGGGCCGCCTGGGGTGGGGGCGCTACGTGCGCTATATTCCGCATCCCGTGGTGGGTGGATTTCTCGCCGGCAGCGGTTACCTGCTGGTGGCAGGCGCGTGGAAAATGCTGACCGCTCAGCCGCTGAGCGTGTTCAACCTCGGGGTCATCGCCGGGGTGCACCCCCTGGCGTGGAGCAGCGTGGCGCTGGTTGCGGTAGCGTTGCTGGTGCTGACGCGCGTGATCCGGCATTTCCTCGTGATCCCGCTCGTGCTCGTGGGTGCGATGGTGGTGTTTCACTTCGTGCGAATGGCTTGGGGGATGGATCTGGCGGCGGCCCGGCAGGCGGGATTATTGATGGCGCCGCTGCAGGTGGGGGATTGGACGCATGCCGGAAATTTTCCCTACGGGGACGTGCGGTGGGATTTGCTTTTGCTGCATGGCAAGGATTTCGGAGCGATGACCATGGTCGCGGTCATCACGATCTTGCTGAACACGACGAGCCTCGAACTCGCGACCAACGTCGAGGGCAACGCCGACACGGAGCTCAAGGCGCTGGGCCTGGCCAACCTCCTCATCGGGTTTGGGGGAGGAATGGTGGCGGTAAATTCGTTCAACCGCAGCATGCTGAATCTAAAGGCGGGCGCGAACTCGCGCTGGTCCGGTCGCCTCTGTGCGATCATTGTGCTCGGCACGGTGCTCTTTGCTCCGGGCTTGATCGGTTTGATGCCGAAGCCCGTGCTGACCGGGCTGATTCTCTTTCTCGGCATCGGGTTGCTCATGACGTGGATGGTCGAATCCCGACTGAAGATGCCCTGGAGCGACTACTTGATCGTGCTGGCGATTCTGGCGAGCGTGGCGGGCCTGGGCATGGTGCCCGGCGTGATGCTCGGACTGGTGACGGCGTGCGTCAGCTTTGTATTTACGCTGAGCAAGAGCCCGACGATCCGCAGCAGCTTCTCCCTGCTCAATCGCCGTTCCAACGTGGAGCGGCCCGCGCATCAAGGGGAGATTCTCCGGACCCACGGGCAGGCCATGCGCGGGTTTGCCCTGCAAGGTTTCCTGTTCTTCGGCACCACAAGCCGCCTGCTCGATGAGGTGCGGACCGCGTTGGATCGGACGCGGTTTGTGTTGCTCGATTTTCGCCTCGTGCACGGCGTTGACGGCTCGTCGACCGTGGCGCTCAAGAAATTGCGGACGCTGTGCGCGGACGCCAAGATCACCCTCGTCTTTTCGGGCATGTCGACCTCGGTCGAATCGGTCCTGCAGTTGGGTGGAGTGGAGGCCGATAACTCCACGCTGCGAACTTTTCCGGATATCGATCATGCGCTCGAGTGGTGTGAGGACCAAGTGATCGCGGCGGCGCTGCCGAGTTCGGAACTGAAGGCGGCGCTCGCGGGGATCCTTTCCGCCGAAGAAGTCACCTATCTCATCGCGCATTTTGAGCGCGTCGAGGTGGCCGGCGATGCCGCGCTGATCAAGCAAGGGGACTCCAGCGATTCGATGTTCATCATCGAGCACGGTCGCGTGAGCGTCTATCTGCGGCTCGGCGACGCGACCGCAGAAGGCGGACGGCGCCTCCGATTGCGGACCTTTACGGTCGGCACGGTGGTCGGCGAAATGGGGCTCTACACAGGGGCTCCCCGCGCGGCGGACGTCGTGGCCGACGTGCCGACCCGTGCGCTCAAGCTGAGTGGCGCACAGGTTGCCGCGCTCGAGAAGCGCATGCCTGACCTCGCGAATAAACTGCACCGGTTTGTCGTGCGCAGTCTCGCGCAACGCCTGGCCGGGGCCAACGCACAGTTGAACGCTCTTGCGTAGACACGGCT
The DNA here is from genome assembly GCA_947453695.1 of Opitutia bacterium. Lineage (GTDB taxonomy): Bacteria > Verrucomicrobiota > Verrucomicrobiia > Opitutales > Opitutaceae > GAS368. Next base: position 6,614 of record CANGHW010000113.1, on the reverse strand, counting down.
GGCCGGGTCGAAGTCCGCTTTACGGCGGGTTTCTCGGGCGCAATCTATACGTGGATGTAACGCACGCATGGAATAGTTGGGCTGTCCCTTGGAATTCCGTGGCACGAATCCGATCAAGCCGGCTGGGCGGAAGAGGTGTGGAATGCGATTTATGCGATGCGTCGGGAGGAAGCGTGTGGAGTAAGGGAGTAGGGATCCACTGCATGCCGCGGAAGCGATATGAGTAGTGAGGACAAAGAAACGGACTTTGGTATGAGTAATTTGCACTAGCCGGAGTGCGGATAAGCGGGCGCGTCCGTGTTTTTCGGTTGATCAGCAGAGTAGGAGCCGGCGACAGTTTGAGCCGAATTCCTCATCACTTGCGCAACTCTTGTAACAATATTGACACACCACGGCTGGGGGGCGGCGCGCGTTGAAGAACGTAAAAACCATGATCCGGCCGTTGATTGTGCCACTTTTCGTGGTGACGGTCTTTGTGTTCGGATTGCTCTATGAAGAAGAGATTCTGCGGCAGTTCGGCATAGCGACGATCCAGCAGCTCAAGGCGATTTTCCCGAAGGTGCTGGGGACAGGCGTTTGGCTTTCGATGGCCTACCTGCTCAACCGGGTGTTGGGCGTGGTGGTGTGGGATCCGCTGAACCGCCGCGTGCCAATTCCTCGCCTGCTGCGCGATGTGACGGCGGTGCTGGTGTATGCGCTGGCGGTCACGGGCATCGTGAGTGCGGTGTTTGGTCAGGCGATTGGTCCGTTTTGGGCGGCTTCTGGTGCGGGTGCGATCGTGATCGGTCTCGCGCTGCGCAATGTGATCCTGGACATCTTCATCGGCCTCGCGATGAACTTCGACCGGCCGTTTGAGATCGGTGACTTTATCCAGGTAGTCACCGGTCCGATGGGTGGACCTTCCGGCCGGGTGGTTGAACTCAACTGGCGCACGACACGCCTGATTACCGGTGAGGGAAATATGATCGTGATCCCGAACGGAAAGCTCGGCGACATGATCGTGACGAATTTTTCGAAGCCGGCCCCGATCAGTGAATTTGAAATTTCGGTGTTTCTCGACTTCGACGTGCCCAATGAGCGGGCCCTACGTGTGCTGAATGCAGCAGTGCGGTCGGTGGCAGGGAGCAACGGCGTGCTCGACGACCCAGCCCCCAAGGCGCGCATCCGCGGCGTCGCTGCGCAGGGGGTCGAATACAAGATCAAGTATTTCATCGATCCGCGGCAGGCCGGCCCGGGCAAGGCCCGCCACGCGGTGTGGCAGGCAGTGTTGGATCAACTCCATCGGGCGGGTTTACAGCCGGCGACGCCGAAGCAAGACGTGTTTCACGCGCCGCGCCCACAGCGTCAGCTCGATGCGCAGTCACTCGATGATCGCGTGGCCCTGCTGTCCCGCGTCGAGTTGTTCCAGGGGCTAACCAGCGAAGAGCAGATGCTGCTCTCCGCCCGGATGAAGGAGCGGCTCTTCAAGGAGGGCGCACTGGTCATCAAGCGCGGCGACGAAGGCTCCTCGATGTTTATTCTCTGTGAGGGACTCCTAAATGTGATGATCGCGCTCAAGCCAGACCAGCCGGAGACCCGCGTGGCCCGGTTGCAGGCGGGAATGTTTTTCGGCGAGATGAGCGCGCTCACGGGTGAAGCGCGCAGCGCGACGATCGTGGCGGCGACAGATACGTTTGCTTTCGAGATCACCAAGGACGCAATCGGCGAACTGGTTTTGAGTCGACCCGAGGTGGCGGATGTAATCGGTCAGGCCGTCGCGGCGCGCAAGCTGCGCAACTCCGAGGCGGCGGCGAAGACCGGCACGGTGGCGAGGGCGGCCGAGGAGAAGTCGATGACAGCCCAGTTGGTCGGCAAGATGATCGCATTCTTCGGGGTGAAGAAAAAGACCTTATCGGCCAAGGAGCTGGAAGAGAACGCCTCGCAGTCGCCCTTTTCCTGATCAGCGGTTGGGCACAAAAAAAGCCCGGTCGCATGGACCGGGCTGAAGGAGGATCGGAGCGACGGACTTATTTGCCGAAGGAGAAGCTCATCGCGGGACCGGCGGTCGGCGCTGAGTGGAGCGCGATCAATTGGGTGATGAGGACGAAGGTCGACTTGGTATCGAGATCGTTGTCGGCGATGTAGAACCACGCGCCACGATAGTTGACGGCGACCGAGGCATCCATCGGCGGTTTGTCGGAAGACGAAACCTTGAAGGCGCCTTCGAGCATTTCCTGCCAGTCGAACGGCAGGCCGTTTTCGCGAGTGGCAGGGCGGATCTTGCCGGAGGCGAAATCGCGGGCGGGCGGCGCGACGCCTTGAGAGATGTATTGCGGCTCGGAGATGAGCGGCCGGGTGGCGATCGCGATGGGGTCGCGGTTGGGCGCCTCGGAGGCGGAGATGATTTTGTAGCGGTCGCGCTCGAGATTGAGATTGAGCAATTCCTTCTGGCGGACGGCGTCAGGGTTGTCCTTGGCTGGGCGAGGAAGTTGAGCTCGATCTGGTCGGCGGTGTCGGCGACGCGCACGCCGTCGATGGCGTGGATGCGCTGGAGGGCGCGGAGGAGTTTGGCGGCCTCGCGGAACTCGGGTTCGCGCGACGGGGTGGGGCCGGACGCGCTGGGGGCATTTGGGAGACCGTTCATCTCCTGCACGCCGAGGGTAAATACGCGGTCGAGCGACCAACCCGACCACGCCATGAAGAGGAGCATGGCGCGATTCATCGGTGTCCTCATCGGCCGGACGAGTTTTTCGCGTTCGAGTGGGGCGTAGAAGACCGTGGTTTTTCGTTCACCGCAATCGTGCCGGGTCCGAGGGCCAGAGTCTTGGTGACGATGTTCGTCGGCGCCGAGTTGCCGTTGGTTGGGGCGTTGGTGCCGATGCTTGTGTGGGTCTCAGTAAGTCCGGCGGTGCCGCCGAATCCCTGGAGCAGTTACTGCGTGGCGGCGAGGCGCTCGACGCTCGTTAAGTAGAGAATGTCGCGATCGCGGATGCGCACGAGATTGAGCAGCAGCTCCTGATCGTTGGTGCTGCTGCACGGCCATGTTGTAGGCGGGGCGGCCAGCGCGGATGCTGCCGGGTGCAACCATCTTACAGCCGGAGAACAGGGTGCTCGCTGCGAGGGCGGTAAGGAGGGCGGAGGACCTTAGGTTTACGAGTCGTGGTAAATTATGGCGAGGGGATGTGGATAAAAAAAGCGCGTGGCGCCGGTGGCGTCACGCGCGGAAATGGGCGGGAACAGTGTAGCGATGCCCCTTCGAAGGCTGGCTGAGTTGGGGTGGGATTTAGGCCGGCCAAGGCATGGCGGGGATAGCCCCCGCCCCACAGTGGCCTGCGTCGGACTAGAGCGACGGGAACTTCGTCCACTTGGCGCCGGCTTTGCCGGACTTCACCGAGGTCTCGATGAAGGCCATGCCGGCGAGGCCGTCGTCGATGTTCGGGAAGTCGTAGCCACCCTTGGTGGCCTTGCGGCCTTCGATGGAGTCGGCGATAGCAACCGCGGCGCCGCGGTAGATGTTGGCAAAGGCCTCGATGAAGCCCTCGGGGTGCGCAAACGGCGTGCGGGTGGCGCCCTGAGCGACAGCGGAGAGGTAGCCGTTGCCGCGGCGGTGGACCTGCTGCGGGGCGTCGTGCTTCTTGAAGAGGAGCTCGTTGGGATTCTCCTGGAACCACTGGAGCGAGCCCTCGGTGCCGAAGACGCGGATGTTGAGGTTGTTTTCCTCGCCGCTGGAAATCTGCGAGGCGAAGAGGATGCCCTTCACGCCGCCGCTGAAGCGGACGAGGCAGTTGCCATCGTCGTCGAGGAGGCGGCCGGGGATGAACGTCGAGAGCTCGGCGCAGATTTCTTCGACCTCGAGGCCGGTGATATAGCGGGCGAGGTTGTGGGCGTGGGTGCCGATGTCGCCCATGCAGTTGGAGACGCCGGAGACATTCGGGTCCATGCGCCAGTTGGCGATCTTGCTGGGTTTGGCGTCCTCGAAGGCGCTGGTGGCGTAGCCCTGCGGGTATTCGACGACGACCTTGAGGAGCTTGCCGAGCTTGCCGGCGCGGACCCACTCGCGGGCTTCCTTCACCATCGGGTAGCCGGTGTAATTGTGCGTAAGCGCGAAAACCTTGCCGGACTTTTTCACGACGTCTCGGAGCTTGCGGCCTTCGGCGAGGGTGAAGCAGAGGGGCTTGTCGCACACGACGTGGAAGCCGGCCTCGAGGAAGGTCTTGGCGACGGCGGCGTGGGTGTTGTTGCGCGTGACGATCGAGACGAAGTCGATGCGCTGGTCGGCCGGGAGGGCGGCCTCGGCCTTGGCCATTTCCTGGTAGGTGGCGTAAACGCGGGCCGGATCGAGGAAGAGATCGGCGCCGGAGTCCTTGGATTTCTGCGGGTCGGAGGAGAAGCAGCCGGCGACGAGATCGATCTCGCCATCGAGACGGGCGGCCATGCGGTGCACGGCGCCGATAAAGGCACCACGGCCGCCGCCGATCATGCCCATGCGGAGTTTGCGATTAAGTTTCATAGGGGGTGTGGAAAACCGGGGAATGCTATTGTTTCAGTTACGCGTTAAGGAAGATCACTGTAAAATTGTGCAACGTCGTAGTTCGCGATGGTTCGTGCGAGCGAGAGTGCGCTGACCCCACTCTTATTTGCCTTTTGTGGATCGGCGCCTGCTGCCCGTAAAACTCGAATTACAGCGCCATCACCTCTAGAGGCGAACGTTGCAGTTGAGAGCGGCGTATTTCCAAAGGCATCCTCAAGGTCAACTGACGCACCATTTGCCAACAAACATTCCGTCACGTCTTTGGCGTATGCCTGTGCAGCAAAATGCAGTGGAGCCCACCCTCGCTTGTCTTGAAGATTTACGTTGGCACCCAAAGCGACGAATTTTTTCACTGCATGCAGATCGCCGTCGCGCGCGGCGTAGTGGAGTTCAGAGCGACCCTCGCGATCTAGCGATTTCATCGACGCCGAAAAACGATACGTCACCCTGACCCCGCCGCGCTCAGAGCGCGACGGGTTTGCCGGTGGCGGCGGACTTGTAGGCGCCGTCGATGAGCTTCATCAGCGACAGGGCTTGGTCGGGGGTGTTGAGGGGCTTTTCGGTGCCTTCGATCGTGCGCACGAAGTTGGCGGCGGAGCGGACGCGGCCCATCGTCTCGTCGGCTTGGACGATGATGTCGCGGTTCACGTGGCGGCCGTTTTCGAGCGTGTAGAGCTGGCAGGCGTCAATCGCGGTGTTGTCGAGGCCGTCGGTGCCGAAGAGGCGGCGGACGAGGCCGCCGGCTTTCGTGCCTTGGAAGGTGACGGAGACTTCCTCGCGTTGGTTCATCTCGGCCCACGAGACGGCGAAGGACATGGACTGGCCGGTCTTGAAGGTGACGAAGCCGTGCGCGGCGGCCTCGACGTCGGTCGTGCCGTTGGCGACGTCGGGGATGCCCCACGGGCCCTTGAAGGCTTTGTTGGAAATGTGGTCCTTGTAGGTGCGGGCGAGGACGTGGGCGGGCTCGGGATAACCCATGAAGTGCATACCGAGGTCGACCATGTGGAGGAGGTCGATGAGGGGGCCGCCGCCGGAGAGGGCCTTGGTGGTGAACCAGCCGCCGAAGCCGGGGATGCCGGCGCGGCGAATCCATTTCGCCTGGCAGGAGTTGATGGTGCCGATGGTGCCGTCGGCGATGTAGTCCATCATCGCGTAGCTCTCGGGGCGGGCGCGGTTGTTGAAATTAAACATCAGCGTCTTCTTCGCCTTGGCGGCGGTGGCCTGCATGACGGCCATTTCCTTGGCGCTGAGGGCCGGGGGTTTTTCGCAGAAGACGTGCTTGCCGGCCTTGAGGGCCTGGAGGGCGAGCGGGGCGTGGAATTTGTTGGGGACGATGACGGAGACGGCGTCGAGCTCGGGGAGCTTTTTCAGCATCTCGGCGACGTCGGTGAAGACGCCGGGGATGTTGTGCTTGGTGGCGGCGCGGTGGGCGGCGGCTTGGTTGACGTCGCAGAGGGCGATGATTTCAGCGCCGGCTTGGCGGAAACCGGTGGCGTGGTAGGCGGCCATGCCGCCGGCGCCGATGATGGCAATCTTGGTGCTCATGAAAAAATTAGTAGGAAGGGTTTTTAACTACGAAACACACGAAATACACGAAAGTCGGACAACGGATGAAGAGGTCGGGGATTTTCGTGTATTTCGTGTGTTTCGTGGTGGGGAGGTTTGGGACTGGATCAGCCCTTCTTGTCGAACTGGGCGTCGAAGACGATGTTGCTGGAGGGGAAGTCGACTTTGCGGACGAAGGCGGAGGCCTCGGTCGCGCCGTGGACGCGGTCCATGCGGCTGTCTTCCCACTCGACCGAGAGCGGACCGCGGTAGCCGACATCGTTGAGGGCGACGATGATTTCCTCGAAGTTGATGTCGCCGTGGCCGAGGGAGCGGAAGTCCCAGTAGCGGCTCGGGTGGCCGAAGCTAACGTGGCCGCCGAAGACGCCGACGGTGCCGTCGCCGTGGCCCCACCAGACGTCCTTCATGTGGGCGTGGTAGATGCGGTTGCCGCAGGCGCGGATGACCTTCACGTAGTCGACGCCCTGGTAGCCGAGGTGCGAGGGGTCGTAGTTGAAACCGAAGCGCTTGTGGCCCTTGACGGCGTCGATGGCGCGTT
>CANGHW010000112.1 GCA_947453695.1 Opitutia bacterium | reverse complement strand
GAGCGCGGGCAGTAGCCAGGGCGATTTGCGGCCGAAGATGCGCCGTCGCCAAACTACCAAGCCGACGGCGGGAAAAATCAGGTAGCCCACCAGCGCCATCCACAGAATACGGATGCGCTCGGGCACATCGGGCGCGAACGGAAAGCGACCCGGGAGCGCGACGAGGTTGAGCCAAAGACCGTCGAAGCCGAACCAGGCGATGAAGACGCCGGCGAGTCCGAAGCCACAGGCCGCACAGCAGCCGGCATAGCGCAGGCTGGGTTTGAGCCCGGCCGTGAGCGCGAGCCAGAGCAGTTGCGCGGGGACGAGGCCGAGGGAGGTCTGCTTGGACCACACGGCGAGGGCGGCGCAGAGCGCGGCGAGGATCAGACGGGAGGCGTGGCGCCGATGATCGGCGAGCAGCGCACAGGAGAGCAGGCCGAAGGCGACCGCGGCGTTGTCCGACTGGATGTAGTGCAGGCTGCTGTTGGGCCAGAGTGCGAGGCAGAGTAGGGCGGCCCAGCAGCGATCCGTTAATGTGACGAGGGCGGACGGGAGCGTGAGGGCGGAGAGTGCGATGAGCACCGGCACGGCGGCGCAGAGGAGGTTAATGACCCCGCCGATCAGGAGAGCGGTGCCGACATCCGACGCGAGGAGAGCAGGGAGATTGAGTAAGAGCGGCACGGGGCCGTAGGTCCACGTGGTGAGCGGACCGGCGTCGAGTCCGGGGTAGGGCGTTACGCCGTGCCAGAGCATGAACGTCGGCGCGAGCCGGACGTCGTTCCAATCGGCAAACGGGACGAAGCAGAGACTAGTCCAGAGCCGAAACCCGAGCGCGAAGACCGCCAACGCGAGCAGCACCGTGGGTAACGGTGAGACGCGCGGCGAGGGGAGAGTCATGGGGCTAGACCACGATTTATTGAGGGCGCGGGCCAGCGGGAAATGCTAGCCGCGATGCCTGGCCCAGGCCCTCGCGCCGGAATGACGCTAAGGCACCTGTCACGGATCACCCGGAACGCGGGCGCTGAGGCCGTTGAGCAAGATGCGAAACGGAGTCGGGAGCACGACGGTCCCGGGATTAGGCTGCGACTTTGTTAGGGCGAAATGGCTGGGATCGGCTGCGCCGATTTCCCGCCGGGACCGATCAAGAGATTGTTCGTCGTCACGTAGATGAACATCGCGACGCCGATGAAAACAGCGGCGATCCAGAAGAACGGGCTGTGATGAATCCGCCTCCAGGCGGGACCATGCGGGGGATGTTGGGAACCGTGGGCGTCGCTTTGCTGCTGGGATTTGGGATCGTGCATGATCCACGACCGACCGCGGGAGCGGGTGGTGGTCGCGGGATATTTTGGGTTGGTTTCACCTTATTGCAGCTGGACGAACTGCCGGGGGCCAGCTCGCGCCGGAGGCGGAATCGCTTTGCCTCTCCCAGTCTATTTTTGGCGCACAATATACACACCGGACCACTCGGGGGGCGGAGGGCTGGCGCGCAAATTCGCGCAGAGGCTAAGGAACACGAGCGAAGGATTTTGGACCACTCCGGGGGACTTACCGGGCTGGTGGGGCTCAAGCATGGCACTGCGGCGAAAGAGCGCTTCAGCCCCGTCCCAGTCTTGGGCAAGGTATCGGGCCAACCCGGCTTCGAATAGGCTCACGCATTCTTTCACCTGATTGGTTACCGCTTCCCTGAGCGCTATGGGTTCAAAGAGGTTAAGCGGGTGGGGGCGGCCTTTCACGATGATCGGGCCTAGTGGGCGGAACAGGACGCGGCCTTGCTGCGCTTGTTCGCAGGCGTCTCGAGTGGAATTGGAGCAAAGGGTCCACACGCCCCATGATTTCGCCCCTGACTCCATGCGCGCGGCAAGATTCACCTCGTCGCCCATCATCGAGTAATTGAAGCGGTTGCGAGAGCCCATGTTTCCAACTAAGGCCATTCCGGTGTTGAGGCCGATTCGGACGCGCAGCCCTTGAGTGATCGAGGGCCATTTGTGCTCTTCACGGCGAAATTTTTCGCGAAGGTCAGCGATCTCGGTTTGGATTTTCAACGCAGCTACGCAAGAACGCAGGGCATGGTCGGGCAGATGGCTTGGGGCGCCAAACATCGCGACCACGGTATCGCCGACATATTTATCAAGTGTGCCGCCTTCCCTTTGTAGCAAGTCGGTGCAGGCTGTGAGATACGACTGCATCAACTCGGGCAGCAACCCGAGTGGGACTTTCTCTGCCAGTGCGACGTAAGAGTCTATGCTGGCGAAAAAGGCTGTAAGCTCTTGTTCGTTGGGGCCGCCCTGAAGTGTCTTTTCCGATTCAGTTCTCTGCTCGACGAGTGTTGTCGCGACATCGTTGCCGAACATGCCCCTGAGGTTGCGGCGAGTGAAGAAGTCTCGAATGAAGCCCAGCACGCGAGTGAGATTGGGGCCGCCGTGACAGCGCTGGCAACATGCGAGTAGGTGGAAAGCAACGGGCGACTCGGTGTCACCCCACCCACGCCCGGGCGTTGCGGAAGAGTTTCATCCAGGGGGAGTCTTCGGGCCAGTCGGCGGGGGCCCAGCTCATGCACGCGCTGCGGAAGACGCGCTCGGGGTGGGGCATCATAATCGTCACGCGGCCGGTGGTCGTCGTAAGGGCCGTCATACCGAAGGGGGAGCCGTTCGGATTGAGCGGGTAGTGCTCGGTGGCTGCGTGGTGGTTGTCGACGAAACGGGCGGCGACGAGGCCGGAGGCGCTGAAGGCTTGGGCGTGCGCGGCGGAGGCGAATTCCGTGTAGCCTTCGCCGTGGGCGACGGCGATCGGGATGACGCTGCCTTCCATGCCGGCGAAGAGGACGCTGGGAGACTTCTCGATTTGCACGGAGACGTAGCGGCCTTCGTAGCGCTCGCTTTGGTTTTGCACGAAGCGCGGCCAGTGGTTGGCGCCGGGGATGATCGACTTGAGGTTGCTGACCATCTGGCAGCCGTTGCACACGCCGAGGGCGAAGGTGTCTTCGCGAGCGAAGAAGGCGGCGAACTCGGCGCGGGCGCGGTCGTTGAAGAGAATGCTCTTGGCCCAGCCCTCGCCGGCGCCGAGGACGTCGCCGTAGCTGAAGCCACCACAGGCTGCGAAGCCGCGGAAATCTTTGAGCGAGACGCGGCCGCTCAGGATGTCGGTCATGTGGACGTCGATGGCGGTGAAACCGGCGCGGGTGAAGGCGGCGGCCATCTCGACTTCGCCGTTTACGCCTTGCTCGCGGAGAATGGCGATGGGGGGGCGGACGTCTCGGTGAGACGTCCCTACAGGATTTGTCGAAAACGTGATTTTCGGCGTGATGCCGGGGTTCTTTGGGTCGAGGCGGAGTTGGTGTTCCTGCTCGGCGGCGGCGGGGTTGTCACGAAGCGCGGCGAGGCGGCGGGTGACGTCGGACCAGATCGCGCGGAGGGCGAAGAGATTTTCTTCGAAGATCGTTTTGCCGCCGCGCGTGATGCGGACGGTGTGCGTGCGGTTGAGCGTGCCTATGCGGGTGGTGCAGGCTTTGAAGCCGTGCTCGCGGAGCGTGAGGGAAACGTCGTCGAGGTCGTCGGCGCGGATCTGGATCACGGCACCGAGCTCCTCGGCGAAGAGGGACGAGAAGACTTCGTGGCCTTGCGGAATTTCGAGTTCGACGCCGGTGTGGCCGGCGAAGGCCATCTCGACGACGGTGGCGAGGAGGCCGCCGTCGGAGCGATCGTGGTAAGCTAGGAGTTTCTTTTGACGGCCGAGGAGCTGGATCGCGTTCCAGAGATTTTTCAGGTCCTTCGGATTATCGACGTCGGGAGTGGCTTCGCCCATTTGCGACACGGTCTGCGCGAGGATGGAGCCGCCGAGACGGTTTTTGCCGCGACCAAGGTCGATCAGAAGCAGGAGAGTGTCGTCGAGTTGCTGGAGCTGCGGCGTGAGCGTGAGGCGGATTTCGGCGACGGGGGAGAAGGCGGAAACAATGAGGGAGACGGGGGCGGTGATGCGCTTCTTCTCACCGGTGGACGCGTCGTTCCAGACGGTGCTCATGCTCATACTGTCCTTGCCGACAGGGATCGTGATGCCGAGGGCGGGGCAGAGTTCCAGGCCGACGGCTTGGACGGCGGCGTAGAGGTCGGCGCCGTCGCCGGGGATCGCGGGGGCGGCCATCCAGTTGGCGGAGAGGTTTACTTTGCCGAGGTCGCCGATTTGCGCTGCGGCGAGATTGGTGAGGGCTTCGCCGACGGCGAGGCGGGCGGAGGCGGCCGCGTTGTTGACGGCGACGGGTGTGCGCTCTCCCATCGACATGGCTTCGCCGGTGTAGACATCAAACGCGGCGGCGGTGACGGCACAGTCGGCGACGGGGACTTGCCACGGGCCGACCATTTGGTCGCGGGCGATAAGGCCGCCGAGCGTGCGATCGCCGATGGAGATGAGGAAAGTTTTGTCGGCGACTGTCGGGTGCGAGAGGACGCGGCGGATGGCTTCGGCGAGGGCGGCGCGCTCGGTGGCGACGGCGGTCTCAGCGTTGAAGGGCTTCTTCGGGCCGGTGGGCGCGGGCGTGAGCGTAGTGAGATCGAGCGGGTGCTGCGGACGCGCGAGGCTGGAGTCGGTGCGGTGCATGCGCGGCGGTTTGCCGAGGAGCACGTCGAGCGGGAGGTCGATGGGGCGGTTCTTGAAATTCGGGTCTTCGAGGACGAGTTGTTTTTCCTCGGTGGCTTCGCCGACGACGGCGAAGGGGCAGCGCTCGCGTTCGCAGAGCTTCGAAAACGTCTCAAGCTGCGTGGCGGGGACGGCGAGGACGTAGCGCTCCTGCGACTCGTTGCACCAGATCTCGAGCGGGGACATGCCGGGCTCGTCGTTAGGGAGGGCGCGGAGGTTGAACTTGCCGCCGCGGCCGCCGTCGTTGACGAGCTCGGGGAGGGCGTTGGAGACGCCGCCGGCGCCGACATCGTGGATGAAGGAAATGGGATTCGCGTCGCCGAGGGCCCAGCAACGGTCGATGACTTCCTGGCAGCGACGCTCCATCTCGGCGTTGTCGCGTTGGACGCTGGCGAAATCGAGGTCTTCGTTGCCGGAGCCGCTGGCCATCGAGGAGGCGGCGCCGCCACCGAGACCGATCAACATGCACGGCCCGCCGAGGACGATGAGTTTGTCGCCGGGATTGATGGCGCCCTTTTTGACGTGCTCGGCTTTGATGTTTCCGAGACCGCCAGCGAGCATGATGGGTTTGTGGTAGCCGCGCAGCTCGCCGGTGCCGGAGGCGGAGGAAACTTTTTGCTCGAAGGTGCGGAAGTAGCCGTTGATGGCGGGACGGCCGAATTCGTTGTTGAAAGCGGCGCCGCCGAGCGGGCCTTCGATCATGATATCAAGGGCGGAAACGATGCGGCCGGGCTTTCCGTTGTCTTTTTCCCAGGGCTGGATCGCGCCGGGGATACGGAGATTGGAGACGGTGAAGCCGACGAGTCCGGCTTTGGGTTTTGAGCCGCGGCCGGTGGCGCCCTCGTCGCGGATCTCACCGCCGGAGCCGGTGGCGGCGCCGGGGAACGGGGAGATGGCGGTGGGGTGGTTGTGCGTCTCGACCTTGCAGAGAATGTGGATGTCCTCGTCGTGCGCGGCGTATTCGTTGGTGCGCGGGTCGACGTAGAAGCGGCCGCCGCGGGTGCCGGCGAGGACGGCGGCGTTGTCCTTGTAGGCGGAGAGAATACCGGCGCTGTGGAGGGTGTAGGTATTCTTGATCATCTGGAACAGCGAGTGGTCGCGCGTCGCGCCGTCGATATCCCAGGTGGCGTTGAAAATCTTGTGGCGGCAGTGCTCGGAGTTGGCCTGCGCGAACATCATCAGCTCGATGTCGTTGGGGTCGCGGCCGAGGGTGGTGAAGGCCTTGACGAGGTAGTCGATCTCGTCGTCGGCGAGAGCGAGGCCGAGGGATTTGTTGGCGGCGACGAGCGCGGCGCGACCGGCGGCGAGGACGGGCACGCTGTTGAGCGGGCGAGGTTGCTCGTGGCGGAAGAGGACGGCGCAGGCGTCGATATCGCCGAATACGACCTGCGTCATGCGATCGTGGAGCTTGGCGGCGAGGGTGTGGTGCTGCTCGGGGGCAAGCTGGGTGAAAGGGAAACCAGGCGCGGTTTCGCCGAGGTCGATGGTATAGGCGATGACGCGCTCGATGCGCTGGATGGCGGTGAGGCCGCAGATGTGGGCAATGTCAGTGGCCTTCGAGGACCAGGGAGAAATCGTGCCGGGACGCGGGGCGACGACTTGGACGAGGCCGGTCACGGGGGCGGCGGCGCGGCTGGGCCCGTAGGTGAGCAGTTGCGCGAGGACGGTATGCTGCGCGGGTGTGAGGTCGGCGGAGGTTTCGACGACGTGCACAAACTCAGCTGCGACAGCGCGGGCGGGCACGCCGGCGGCGGTGAGGTCGGCGAGCAGTTTTTGCAGGCGAAACGGAGAGAGGGCAGGAGAACCGCGGAGCGTCAGCATGATCAGAAAGGGCGATGCTCCCGAACAACCGGGAGGCGTCAAGGGGCGGGATGGTCATGTGGCCTCGCGTCGGCGAGAGCGCGCGGAAACGGGAGGAAAACGGCATAAGACGCGACGGCCGGAGAAAGCCGTTGACCATTCCGAAGGCCTCGCCGAGATGGGCACCTTTCTTGCCGAATGCCGTCTGAATCTTACCAGCGAACTGAGTCCATGAAGGTCCGAGCAACGGGGGGCCACTCATGAGCGAACACATCGGCCACGAGTGCGGGATCGCGATGGTGCGCTTGCTGAAGCCGCTCTCGCACTTCGCGGAGAAATACGGTTCCCCGCTCTGGGGCTTCGAGAAACTGTTTCTCCTGATGGAAAAGCAGCACAACCGCGGACAGGACGGCGCGGGCGTGGCCTGCGTGAAGCTCAACATGCCGGCGGGCGAGCCGTATATGTTTCGCGAGCGAAACACGAATCCCAACCCGCTCGACAAGGTGTTTGGCGCGCTGCTGGAGCAGTATCGCGAGCTGGTGAGCAAGGGGCTGGTGCACCCGGAGTTTCCGGACACGGTCAAGAAGCACTTCGATTTCGGCGGCGAGCTGCTGCTGGGTCATCTGCGCTACGGCACGAGCGGCGGCTATGGCGTGAGCGCGTGCCATCCGTATTTCCGGCGGAGTTCGTGGCCGACGCGCAATCTGGCGCTGTGCGGCAACTTTAACATGACGAACACGCGGGAGCTGAACGACAGCCTCATCGCGATCGGCCAGCACCCCATCTTTGCCTCGGACACGCAGGCCGTGTTGGAGAAAATCGGCTTCTTCCTCGATGAAGAGCACGAGGACATCTACCGCTACCTGCGCACCCGTGAGATGGACGGAGCCGAACTTTCACGCCGGATCAGCGAAGACCTGGACGTGGCCCGGGTGCTGACCCGTGCGTCGCAGAAGTGGGATGGCGGCTACGCGATCGCGGGCCTGATCGGCAACGGTGACGCCTTTGTGGCGCGCGATCCCTCGGGCATCCGGCCGGCCTTTTATTTCCAGAACGACGAAGTGGTGGCGTTTGCCAGCGAGCGTGCGCCGCTTATGACGGTGTTCGATCTCGCCGTCGAAGACGTGAAGGAAGTCGCGCCGGGCCACGTCGTGGTGATGAAGAAGCGCGGCACGGTGACGTCCGTGCAGTTTACCGCGCCGCTGCCGCGCACCTCGTGCTCGTTTGAGCGCATCTATTTCTCCCGCGGCAACGATCTCGATATCTACCGCGAACGGCAGGCGCTGGGCGGTGGGCTGGCGGATCAGGTGATCAAGTCCATCGGCCACGATTGGGCGAACACCGTGTTCAGCTTCATTCCCAACACGGCGGAAGTGGCCTACTACGGCCTGATGTCGGCGCTGCGCACGAAACGCCGCGACGAAGTGAAGGCGGCGATCCTCAAAGCCTCGGCCGCAGGCACCCTGACGGAGGCGGTGCTCGACGATCTCATTCTGCGCAACTGGCCCCGCGGCGAGAAAGTCGTGAGCAAGGACATCAAGTTGCGGACCTTCATCGGGCAGGAGAGCCTGCGCAACCAACTCGCGAGCCACGTCTACGACATCACCTATGGCTCGGTGAAGCAGGGCGACAATCTCGTCTGCGTCGACGACTCGATCGTGCGCGGCACGACGTTGCGGAAATCGATTTTGCGCATCCTTGCACGGCTCCAGCCGAAGAAGATCATCATCATCTCGACGGCGCCGCAGATCCGCTATCCCGATTGCTACGGCATCGATATGTCGGAGCTGGGTAAGTTCATCGCCTTCGAGGCGGCGATCGAGCTGCTGCGCGAACGGGGCAAGGCCGATGTGATCGAGGAAACCTACAAAGCCTGTCACGACGAAGTGGCCCGGGGCGGCTCGGTGAACCAGGTGCGGCGCATCTACGAACCCTTCACGCCCGAGGAAATCTCCGCGAAGATCGTCGAGCGCGTGCGGCCGAAGGGCATCGAGTGGAAAGGTGAGATTGAGATCATCTTCCAAACGATCGAAAATCTCCACGCCGCGGTGCCGCAGCACACGGGCGACTGGTATTTCACCGGCAAGTATCCGACCCCCGGTGGCTACCGCGTGGTGAACCAAGCGTTTCTAAACTATTACGAGAAGTCCGAAGGACGGGCCTACTGAACATGTCGCTGAGCTACGAATCCTCCGGAGTCCGTTACGACCAACTCGATGCCTTCAAGCGGGCCTGCCAGAAAGCGGCGCGCACGACGGCGGGTGTGCTGACGGATCACGGCTATGCCGAGCCGGCGACGACGCGCGGCGAGAGCGCCTACCTCATCGAGGCGGCGGATCATTTCCTCGCTCACGTGGAAGAAGGTCTCGGCACCAAGAATCTCGTGGCCGACGCGGTGTATGCGGCGACCGGGAAGTGTTTCTACCACGAGATCGCGATCGATACCGTCGCGACGATGGTCAACGACCTCGTGACCTGCGGCGCGCTGCCGATCTCGGTGGCGATGCATGCGGCGGTGGGCGACTCGGGCTGGTTTGCCGATGAGACGCGCACGAACGCGCTCGTGGCCGGCTTTGCCGAAGGCTGTCGCGCCGCGGGCGCAGTCTGGGGCGGCGGTGAGACGCCGACGCTCGGCGGCATCGTCGAGCCGGAGGCGATCGTGCTCGCGGGCTCGGCCATCGGAAAAATCTCGCCGAAGCACCTGCGCATCACGGGCGACGTGCACGACGGCGACCAAATCATTTTCCTCGCGAGCTCGGGAGTGCAGACCAACGGACTCTCGCTGTGTCGCAAGGTCGCGGCGCAGTTGCCGCTCGGCTACCAGACGCCCATCGGGCATGGCGATCTTCGCACCTATGGTGAGGCGCTGCTCGCTCCCTCGGTGATCTACGTGGCGTTTGTGCGCGAGTGCCAGCGCAGCGGATTGAAACTCAACTATGTCGCGCACGTGACCGGGCATGGCTGGCGCAAACTGATGCGGCTCGACGAGCCGTTCATCTACGAGATCACGAATCCACGACCGGCGCCGGCCTTGTTTCAGTTTCTTGAGGAGGCGGGACCGATCGACCGCCGCGAGATGTATGCGACCTTCAATCAAGGCGTGGGCTTCGCGGCTTACGTCGCGCCGGAAAACACGGCAGCTGTCCTCGCGGCAGCGCAGGCCACGGGCTACGACGCATGGCTGGCGGGACAAGTGAAGAAAGACGGCACACGCAAGGCTGTGACGGTGCCGTCGCTCGGGATCACCTTCGACGGCTCAACGCTGCAAGTGCGTTGAGCCGGGGTGACCGGCGGCTCAACCGCCGTAGCACTCGAGATACTTGAGGCCGGTGCTCGTGTTGAAGAGCACGACGGTTTGGTCGGGTGTGACCGTGCCGGCCGCGAGGAGACGTTTCAGGGCCGCGTAGCAGGCGGCACCCTCGGGTGCGACGAAGACGCCCTCGGCGGCGCCGACTTCCTTCGTGCAGGCGATCATCTCCTCATCCGTCACGGCGATGGCGCCACCGCCGGAGCTGCGCAGGGCGTCGAGCATGATGAAGTCGCCGATGGCCTTAGGCACACGGAGGCCGGAGGCGCGGGTCTGGGCGCCGAGGTGCTCCGCGGCGAATTTCTCGCCGGCATCGAAGGCGCGGACGATCGGCTGACAGCCGGTGGCCTGCACCGTGAACATCTTTGGGCGCTTGGTGCCCGGGGCGATCAGGCGGAGTTTTTCCATTTCATCGAAGGCCTTCCACATACCGATGAGTCCGGTGCCGCCGCCGGTGGGATAGAGAATCACGTCGGGGAGCGTCCAGTTAAGTTGCTCGGCGAGTTCGTAGCCGAGGGTCTTCTTGCCCTCGGCGCGGTAGGGCTCCTTGAGCGTGGAGACATCGAACCAGCCCTCGGCGGCTTTGCGTTTTGCGACCTCGGCGCCGCAATCGGTGATGAGACCGTTGATAAGGGTGACATGGGCGCCCATCTGCTCGCACTCGATGATATTCGCCTTGGGCGTGTCGCGCGGCATGAAGATGTGGGCTTCCATGCCGGCGCGGGCGGCGTAGGCGGCGAGGGCACCGGCGGCGTTGCCGGCGGAAGGAACGGCGAGTTTCTTGAGACCGAATTGTTTGGCCATCGAGACGGCGGTGGTCATGCCGCGGGCTTTGAAACTGGCAGTGGGATTCTGAGCCTCATCCTTGATGAAGAGCTGGGTGAGGCCGTGTTTCGCGCCGAGGCGCGGGGCGGGAAGCAGGGGCGTCCAACCCTCGCCCAAGGTGACGATGTCGGCGTCGGAGCGGACCGGGAGCACTTCGCGATAGCGCCAGAGGGACTTGCCGCGAGTGCGGAGGGATTCGCGCGTCAGGGTGCGGGCAGCGGCGGGGAGATCGTAGTGGGCGAAGAGGGGCTTGCCGCAGCAGGCGGAGACATTTTGAGGGACGCTGGCGTCGTGCTTCTGACCACAGAGCGTGCAGGCGAGGTGCGTGAAATGCATGGGGCGAAACGCAAACAAAGGCGCGGCGCCGCGACGAGCGGAAAGCTGCCCGGCCCGATGAAACCCTAGGCGAGGCCCCGCGCCGCAGCGGTCAGCGAGTCGGAGTAGGGCCCTCGAGCGCGGTGGCGACCTCAGCGTCGGTCAGGTGATAGACCAGAATGGAGCCGTGGAGTGTTTCGTGCGGCTCGCGGGCGCGAAGATAGGACGCGAGACGCTCGAAGCGCAGCTGGCGAAACAAAGGGTAGTGGGGCAAGGCTTGGCGGTCGATCAACGCGCGCACGCCCTTCAGGCGGTTGGCCGAATCGTCGGAGGCCAGCCACAGGAACGGCTCGGCGAGCGAACGGTAGCTGGCCTCGCGTGTGTCGTTCCACGGACCAAATGAAGCGGGGTTGAGCGGTTGCAGGAGCGTCGCGCTGATGAAGTAGGTGCCGCCCGTGAGCCGGAGATCGGCCGGTCGTTGCACGAACAGGGACGACGGACCGGTGGTGGACGGCACATTGAGAACGAAGTTCGGATCGTAGCGGGGGTGTTGTGCCAACCACCGTTGGAGCTCGGCCGGGTTGCGCTGCGAGTCGAGTTGGGGCTGAAAGGTGGCGGCGGGGAAATGGTAAGCGTCGTAGTCGAAGGCCGCATAAATCGGTCGGGCCTTGATCCCATACGTGCCGGGATCACCGGCGCCGAAGTAGGCGAGATAAACGGGACCGCGCGGAGGGGAGTGATCGAGGTAGCGGCGCACGGCCGGCAAATCCTGGCCCCAATCCAGCGAGCTATCGACGACGTGCCGGTAGGCGCGCGCGGGGAAGATGAAGCCGTTGAAGTAGGAGAGGTGATGCGGGAACCAGTGGACGGCCTCCACGGCGAGCACGGCGACGGATCCGCCCACGAGCCACGGCCCGCTCCGCTGCAGCCACCGCGGCAGTGCGAGCCCGGCGACCAGAGGCGACACCAAGATTCCGGTGAGAATATAGAGGGGCGGGTAGATCGGGAGGAGGTGACGCTGCCCGATGTTGATATTTCCCGTGATGGCGACGGCCCAGTAGACGGCAAACAGCGCGAGCAAAGGCACGAAGTCCCACAACTGGCTTGCGCGGCGCAGTGCCACAGCGACGGCCGCCGCCGCGAGCAGTAGGAAGAGCCACGGGGTCTTGATCGCAAAAACGAACGGCAAATAGCTGCGCCACCCGGTCGCGCTGATCTCGCCGTTGAGGAAGGCCGGTTTTTCCCGCGAGGTGCGCCACACGTGGACCAATCCGAAAAGATAGGCCTCCGGGAGCGCGCGGTGTTTGAGACCGTAGTAGACGAGGCGGGGAAACAGCTTTTCCGGCGGAGCGGCGCGCAGTGCATCGAGCTGGCGGCGTTGTGGCAGAGTAAGCACGTCGGTGCCAATCTCGGTCAAGGCCCCGGCGGTTTGCGGGATCCAGCGCTCCAAGCGGGCATTCCAACGATCCAATATGAGGTCGGCCTTGGCTTGCTGGGACACGGTGAGGTCCAGTTGACGGAGTAACTCCGACTGGTGCGGGCGGTCGTAGACCCACTCCCACATTTGCGGAAAGGAGGTGGCGGGGCCCTGGAGCGGGTGGATGGCCTCGAAGCGAAGGCCGAACATCGCCCAGACGATCACCCACGTGGCGGCAGCCTGCGTGACCAGAATGAGCGCGCCTCGCCGCAGGGCCGCGGAGGGTAGAATTTTGTCCTTCACGCAGCAAAGCACAAAGAGGAGGCCGGCCACCGGGAGCAGGATCACCGCGGAAAATTTGGTAACAAACAACAGGCCGGTGGTCGCGGCACTGAGTGCGATGCGGAAAGGAGTGAAGTGGCGCAGCATCGCCCAAAAGGCGGTGGTGGCGCAGAGCAACATCAGCGCACTCGCGATATCGTCTTTGAGCAGGGCGCCGTTGGCCAAGATCGGCGGACTCAAGACGAACAGCAGGAGCGAAAGCAGTCCGGCCGGGGCGCCGAAAAGGAAACGGGTCCACAGCCAGACGGCGAGTCCGAGGGCGACGGTGAGCACCGCGCTGGCACCGCGGCCCAACTCCAACATGAGGAGGGTATCATTGCCCCGCCGGTGGAAGAATTCATCACCGGTGGTGAAATTGGATGCGAAGGCCCAACCCTGGGAATCCTCCGGAAAGGTGAAGTTGCCCAGCCAGAGCGGCAGGCTGATCCAGCGTTTCGGGAGCTGCCCACCCTCAGGATCGAGGCGGTAGTCGTTGAGTTTCCAATAACTGACGCCGGCGGCGCCGTGGCCGGTTTCATCGAAGGTCGCGGATTTCTCCCGCATGCCTCCGACGAGTGCGACGTAGAAGAAGACCAGCACGACGGCGGCTGCAAGCGGGTGCCCGAGCGCGCGCCGCCATACCGGGGGCGAAGCGGGAGCGGGCAGGTAGGCAAGGGACGACGTGGCGCGCAAGCCACCACGCTACGAAAGTCGCGTGGTCAGGAAAGCGAACACTCGGGGCAGCGGAAGAAAGGTGCGGTAAAGGGGAGCGGGAGCAGTGCGACCCTGGTCTTATGTTGGGGGAGCGGATGCTCGCGCGTTGACGTGAGCGGGGGGCGACCGGCATTTTCGCGCACCCTTCACCCCATGCTGCCGATCGTCCAGATCTCGCTCGACCTCACTGATCTCAATGAAGCGCTGGCCACGGCCACGCTGGCCCGCCGCGCGGGCGTTGACTGGCTGGAGGCCGGCACGCCGTTTATTCTGGCCGAGGGCCTGCACGGCGTGCGCGCGTTGCGCGAACGTTTTCCCGGCGTGCCGATCGTGGCGGATTTGAAGACGATGGATGGCGGCTACCTCGAGGCCGAGATGATGGCGAAGGCCGGTGCGACCCACGTGGTGGTGATGGCCCGCGCGCACGAGGAAACCTTGAAGTGCGTCGTGAAAGCGGGCCGCGACTACGGCGTGAAGGTCATGGGCGATAATCTCGGCTGCCCGGACATGGTGGCGGGAGCCAAGCTGATCGAGGATTTTGGGTGCGACTACGTGATTCACCACATCGGTTACGATGAGCGACGCGGCATTGCGGCAGCGGGACGGCGGATGCCGAGTCCGATGGATCAATTACGCGAAGTCGTCGCGGCGGTGAATGTGCCGGTGCAGGCCGTGGGCGGGCTCACGCTGGAGCAGGCGGTGCGCGCGCCGGAGTTTGGTGCACCGCTCGTGGTTATCGGGGCGCCGCTAGCGGTGGACTCCGATGCGTTCCGCACGGCGGACGGCAACCTCGAAGGCACGCTGCGCATCATCTGCGATCGCGTGCATGGTCATGGCGATGTGCCGGTGGGCCGCGCAAAAAAAGCCTGATTCTTTCCCCGATGAAAAGCCCAGCTGTCGTCAACTATTCCTCCACGCCGCACAGCGTGGAATTGCGTGAGTTCGCGCGTCCCGAGCCGGGCGCCGACGATGTGATCCTCGCGGTGGAGGCCGTCGGGGTGTGTGGCAGCGACCTGCACCAGTGGACTGCGTCGCACAGTTGGAAAGTGAACTATCCGGTCGTGCTCGGTCACGAGTTTGGCGGGCGCATCGCGGAGCTCGGAGCGAATGTGAAAGGCTGGAGCGAAGGCGACCTCGTGGTCAGCGAGACTGCGGCGGTAATCGACGCCAACAACCCGATGAGCCGGGCGGGTCTCTACAATCTCGACCCCACCCGCAAAGGCTTCGGCTACGGCGTCGACGGGGCGATGACGCGCTTCGTGCGCGTGCCCGCGCGCTGCCTGCACCATGTGCCCAAGGGGCTCGCGATCGAGCATGCGGCGCTGACGGAGCCGTGCTGCGTGGCCTACAACGCGGTGATCAACAATGCCAAGATCCGGCCCGGCGATCGTGTGATCGTGCTCGGCCCGGGCCCGATTGGAATTTTGTGCGCGGCTATGGCGCGGCTCGCCGGAGCGGAAGTGGCGCTCGTGGGCCTCGAACGCGACAAGACGCGGCTCGACGTGGCGAAGGCCTATGGTTGCCAGACGATCATTGGCGATGCGACGGCTTGGGCGCAGGCGCGCGACGGACTCGGCGTGGATGGCGTGATCGACGCCGCCGGAGCCTCGGCGGCGCTGAAGGTCGCGCTGGAGCTCGTGCGTCCCGCGGGCTGGATCAGCAAAGTGGGCTGGGGCCCGCAGCCGTTGAACTTCTCGCTCGATCCGCTCGTGCAGAAAAACATCACGCTGCAGGGCAGCTTCAGCCACAACTGGCCCATCTGGGAGCGCGTGCTCGCGCTGCTGGCGTCGGGGCAGCTCGACGTGCGGCCGGTGCTCGGTGGCGTGTGGTCGCTGGAGAGCTGGCACGAGGCCTTTGAGAAGATGCACTCGGGCGAGATCGTGAAGGCCGTGCTGAAGCCGGTCTAAATAGTCCCTGCTGATCGCTTAGGCTCCCGCTTACATACTCACGAAAATGCGTCTTAAAGATAAAGTTGTCATCGTCACCGGCGGCACGTCGGGCATCGGTCGAGCGATCGCGGAGCGCACAGTCGCCGAAGGCGGACGGGTGCTCGTGCACGGTATCGAGCGCGCCGACGGCGAGGCCGTGGTGGCGAAACTCGGTGCGGCCCATGCCGCGCTCCATCTCGATGACCTCGGCGACCCGGCAAGTGCCGGGCGCATCGTGGCGGCGGCGCTCGCGGCCTTTAGGAAGATCGACGCGGTGGTGAACAATGCGGCGATCGTGGCGCGCAGCAGCCTGGCGACGACAACGGCGGAATTTTTCGACCGCATGATCGCGGTGAATCTCCGCGGACCGCTGTTGCTGATCCAGGCGGCGTTTCCGCACCTGAAGGCGACCGAAGGCTGCGTGGTGAACATCGGCTCGATCAACGCCCACAGCGGGCAGGCCAATCTCCTCGACTACAGTCTGTCGAAAGGTGGCCTGCAGACGCTCTCGCGCAATCTTGCCAATGCCCACGGCACGGACCGCGTGCGGGTGAATCACCTGAATGTCGGCTGGGTCCTCACGGACCGCGAGTATGCGCACCAGATCGAGCACGGCATGCCGGCGGACTGGCCGCAGCAGGTGCCCGCGCAGTTTGCGCCGTCGGGACGGTTGATCCGGCCGGAGGAAATCGCGTCGGCGGTGGTCTACTGGTTGGGTGACGAATCACGGCCGGTGAGCGGCGCGGTGGTGGAGCTCGAGCAGTTTTCCGTGATCGGCCGCAATCCGAACAAGAGCAGCGCCAAGTAATCGATTTTGACCATGCCCCGCCTCGCCGCATTTCCCAAGGCCTTCATGCGTCCGCTCTGCAAAGACGGCACGAT
>CANGHW010000111.1 GCA_947453695.1 Opitutia bacterium | reverse complement strand
GCGGTGGTGGCGGTGCGGGGTGTGAGGGGAAGTGAGGGGAAGTCGGGGGACGTGAGGGGACGGAGGGCGGGAGTTTTTGGCCACAAAAAGGCACAAGGAGAGGAGGGCGAGGCGGGGATGGGAGGGGCGCCTAGAGGCGCGCGGGGGTGTGCGGTGGGGGCGAAGGGTGGCAGGCGTAAAGCCTGCCCCACAGCGGAGCGCGGCGGATGCGGCGCGAGGGCGTGGGCGGGTGTGAAAGGTGGCAGGCGTAAAGCCTGCCCCACAGGAGGAGTCCGGCGGACGGCGTGAAGGATGGCAGGCGTAAAGCCTGCCCCACAGCGGAGAGACGACCCGACCTCAGAGCATCGGGTGGTGGGGCTCGGTGTCGGCGTCGTAGTTGATGCCGGGGAGGCCGAAGCCGAAGAGCTTGAGGAATTCGGTGCGGTAGCCGGCGATGTCGGTGAGGGCGCCAAGGTTTTCCGTGGTGACCTGCGGCCAGATCTCGCGGACCGCGGCCTGGATGGGGGCGCGCATTTCCCAGTCGTCGATGCGGACGCGGCCGGCTTCGTCGAAGGTGGGCTTGTGGCCGTTATACATCTGGGTCGCGAAGAGGCGCTGGATTTGCTCGATGCAGCCTTCGTGCGTGCCGGCGGCTTTCATGAGCTTGTAGAGAATCGAGATGTAGAGCGGGACGACCGGGATGGCCGAGCTGGCCTGGGTGACGAGGGCCTTATTGACGGAGATGAAGGCGCGGCCGCCACCGTTGAGTTTGAGGAGGGAGTCGATGTTTTTGCCGGCGCGCTCGAGGTCGTTTTTGGCGAGGCCGATGGTGCCGTTTTTGTAGATGGCCCAGGTGACTTCCGGCCCGATGTAGGAGTAGGCGACAGATTGGGCGCCGGGGGCGAGGAGCTTGGCTTCGGAGAGGGCATTCATCCACATCTCCCAGTCTTCGCCGCCCATGACGGTGACAGTGTCGGCGATTTCCTGCTCGTTGGCGGGTTCGATCGTGACGGTGCTGACGAGGCCCTTGTCGGTGTCGACCGTCTTGTTGGTGTAGGACTGGCCGACGGGCTTGAGGCAGGATTTGTGCACGACGCCCGTGGTCGGGTGGGTGCGGCGCGGGGAGGCGAGGGAATAAACGACGAGGTCGACCTGGCCGAGGTCGGCGCGGATGGCGTCGAGGGCCTGCTTTTTGATGTCGGCGGAAAAGGCGTCGCCGTTGAAATTCTTGGCGTAGAGGCCGGCGGCGCGGGCGGCCTTGGTGAAGGCGATGGTGTTATACCAGCCGGGGGTGGCGGGGCGTCCCTCCTCGGAAGGGCGCTCGAAGAACACGCCGATCGTGGCGGCACCGGAACCGAAGGCAGCGGTGATGCGGGAGGCGAGGCCGTAACCGGTCGAAGAACCGATGACGAGGACCCGCTTGGGACCGCCGGTGATCGGGCCGGAGGCCTTCACGTGGTCGATCCACTCCTGCACATGCGCGGCACAGCCTTCGGGGTGGGCCGTGACGCAGACGAAACCGCGAACCTTGGGTTTGATGATCATGAGGGGAATATGGTTTCGCGGGGGGAGGGGGGAGGGCAAGCGGGGATTGTGGGAAGCACCAAGGGCCAAGGATCAATGACCAAGGTCCAAGGACTATGGTCTAATGACGGACGGGCGGGAAAGTCCGGGGCACTTTCAGAGGGAGAGCAGCATGCTTACGGCGCGGGCGAAGGCGGTGGCGCGTGGGCCGGCGGGGGCGATGTGGCTGGCGCGGGCGAGGGCGGCGGGCCAGCCGTGGGGCATGGCGAAGGAATGGCCGGCCCAGTCGAACATCGAGATGTCGTTTTCCGCGTCACCAAAGGCGACCACGTGGGCGGCGGTGAGGTTGAGGTGGGCGGCGAGCGTTTGGAGGCCGTTGGCCTTGGTCGTCTCGGCGGGCATGAATTCGAAGAGCTCGGCGTGAGTCTGCAGGGCTTGCAGGGGCAGCGCGGCGACGCGGGCGTCGGCGCGGAGGGCGGAGATGGCGGCGGGGGCGCCGATCCAGACGGTCTTGTGCACCGGGCGGCCGGAGAGTGCGGCGCGGTCGACCCGGGTGGGGTGAAGCCCGGCGAGGTTGGTGTAAAACGTGAGCTCGGGGTTGGGGGCGGACTCGGTCCAGACGCCGTCGGGGGTGTAGTGCACGGCGGTGAAACCGAGGGTGCTTTGCAGGGCGAGGAGGGTTTGGAGTGCGGCGGGGGCGAGAAACAGACGGGAGAGCACGGTCGTGCGGTCGCGGTTGGCGACCTCGGCACCCTGCGCGGAGACGACCCATTGGGCCAGGGGGACCTGGCGGGTGTAAGGCAGCATCGAGTCGTAGTGTCGACCGGAGGCGAGGACGACGGTGAGGCCGGCGGCGTCGAGGGCCCGGAGGGCGGCATGATTTTCCGTGCTGATCGTGAGATCGGGGCCGAGCAGAGTGCCATCGAGATCAATGGCCGCGAGGCGGCAGGGCGGGCGAGCGTGGGAGGACGGCATGATCAGTGGGCGGCGGAGCAGGGAGGGCGGAAGGTGAGAGCCCAACGTGAAGCGAGGCCGGACCGACGTCGAACGCGGAACACCGTGAGCGCAGTGAATGCAGGGTCTCCCGACGCAGGGAGCGCCGGGGCGCGCCTACTCCACTCAGCTCACTTGCCGAGGAGCAGGAAGGGGCCGGCTGACTTGGCGACGCCACCCTTGCGCTCGAGGGTGATGGCGTAGGCGGCGATTTCCTTGATGGGCTGCTTGCCCTTGAATTTCAGGCGAGCCTCGCCGGTCTGCGGATCAACGGTGAAGACGCCGCCGTCGACCGGGTCCTTATACTGCGGGTCGACGACCCAGAGCTGGTAGTCCTGATCAGAGGCGAGGGCGGGAAGTTTTTCGGCGCGCAGGATGCCTTCCTGTTTTTCCGGGCTCCACACGGCGACCGCGAGGGCCTGGGGCGAGTTTTTCAACATCGAAGCCAGGGCAGTGATCTTGAGCTGGGCCAAGTCGCCCTCGGATTTGAGCTGGGCCGAGAGGGATGTCACACGCTCGGCGAGGGCGGCGAGTTGAGTATCGCGCTGAGTGACTTGGGCGCGGGTCTCGACGACGATCTTTTCCTGATCGGCATATTGACGGCGGGCGAGGATGCGCTCGGCCTCCAACTGAGTTTGCGCACTCTTCAGGGAAAGCTCGGTGAGGGCCTGGGTGTCACGGAGCAGTCCTGCCTCGGAGCGGGCAGAAAGATAAAGCTGGCCGAACCACGCGGCGGTGAGGGCAAAACAGGCGGCGGCCGCCCACGGGAGGAGGGTGCGGAAAACGGAAAACGACGGGCGCAGGATGCGGGCGTCTTCCGGCTCGGCGGCGAGCTGCGCGTCGATGGAGGCCAGGACGCGGCGACGGAGGTCGGCCGGAGGCGCGACCACCGGGGCGGTGTAGGCGAGGGCGGTCGAGGAAGAACGGAGCTCACCCACGAGGTGGGCCAGGGCTGGATCACCGGCGAGGGCGGATTCAAACGAAGCGAGTTCGGCGCCTTCGAGCAGATCGAGGGCGTAGAGCGCGGCGAGGTCTTCGGTGCGTTCGTCGATCATAGCCGGCGCGCGACGGTGTCGCGGAGTTTGAGCAAGGCGCGGCGGATGCGGGCTTTGACGGTCCCGAGCGGTTCGGCGAGTTTCTCAGCGATTTGCTGCTGAGTCAGACCACTGAAGAAGGCGAGTTCGAGGGCGCGTTTCTGGTCCGGGGGCAGGGCGGCCACGGCGGCGCGGACGGCGCGGGCTTCGTCGCCGAGACTCGCGGTGTCGTCGGCGCCCGGGCCGGTGTTGGACTCGTCGTAACCCAGATCGGAAGGGGCGCTGGCGGTCAGGAGCTCGGCGCGGCGGCGACGCATGCGGACGCGGTCGATGGCGCGGTTGCGGACGAGCGTGACGGCCCAGGAAAACGCCGAGCCGCGGGTGGCTTCGAAAGAGGCGGCTTTTTCCCAGAGGGTGACGAAGGCGTCGTGGACTACGTCCTGCGCCTCGGCGGGGTCTTGGACGACGCGGAGGGCGGTGGCGTAAAGCGGACGGGAAAAGCGGTCGTAGAGCTCGGCGAGGGCGTTTTTGTCGCCCTCGGCGATGCGACGGACGAGCCGGGCATCAGCCTGCTGACGCTCGTCGGGCGGCGGAGTGGCGACAGGATCGCTCATGCGGACGCGGTCCGGCGGGCGCGAGCTGCCAGAGGCCTGATCGCGGGAAATCGCGAAGGCTGCGGTCGGGCAGGGAAACATGAGCACCATTTCCTAATCATACGCGCGGAGACGAGAGAGAGATGCAGGCAGAATCAGGGAAAGTGGAAAGGGCAAAAGTAGGCCTCCGGCGCAGAGAGCGAGGGGGGCGGAGGACCGCAGGTGAAGTCCTTACAAGACGGCCTGGCCAATCAGGCCGAGCACGACGAGGACGGCGAGGGCAGCGAGAATTTGTTTCTCCAGTTTGGTGACGGGCAACGGCATGGGCGGGTGATCGAGGCAGACGGGCGGGTCGCGGCTGACTTTTAGAGGCCGAGGGCTTGAGTGCGGGCGAAAAATTGGGCGATGAACGGTTCGTCGGCGATCTGGCTCCACGGGACGTTGGCCGAGACGCGAACGAAGAGCTGGTCGCCATCGCGCCGGAAGCCGTAACGCCAGGCGATGCGAAGGAGTTCGGTCGCGGAATAAGGATCGCGGTAGGAGATGGGGCGACCGTCGAAGAGGTGCCAGAACCAGACATGCTGGGGGAAGTTGGCGCTCTTGAAGAAACGGTATTCCGGGGGAGAGACCGGGCGGCCGGAGATGACGGTGGGCGGAGCGGGGGTGTTGGGCGCGAGGGGCTCCAGACTCCAGCCGGAACCCGGCCAGCACGCATCGGGTGTATGCGATGCGACGAGGCTCACCGAGGCCTGGCCGGGACGCCAGTAAGCGGCGTAGATGGTGACTTGAATCGGCTGGCCCGAAGCCGAGGCGCGCAGGTAGGTGCGCTGCGCGAGATACTCGGTCTGAAGCACGTCCTGGAATTGAAAGAGGTCCTGCGTGGTTTCGACCTGCCAACCCGCGGCGGCCGGGGGCAGCAGCGAATAAAGATTGGGCACCGGGGTGCCGGTGCGGGCGGAGCTGCGGGTGTTGAGCACGAAAAATATGCTCAAGGCCGTGGCGAGGCCGAGGCCGATCGAAAGACAGACCAGGGAGCGATCCATCCGGGGGCGCGACGGGGAGGACGCGGGCTCCGGCGGGACGGCGGGGGCAGGGGGCGCGGCGGGGGATTTTTTACCGCGGGATTCCAGGAGCAGCGCCAGACCGGCCAACAGCGCGGCGGTGACACCGAGGACGGCGAAGCCAGTGGCGTCGTGCCAGGTGCCGGAAATATCCACGCCGCGATTGGCCAGAAGGGTCAGGGTGAGGGACCGCAGGAAATTCATCAGAATGGCCAGCGGAGCGGCGAGGCCGATCAGAAGAGCGCGGGCCCACGGACGGCGCACCAAGGTCGCCGAGAAAAACAGGCCGGCGAAGACGCAGGAAATCAGGCTGCGCACACCGCTGCAGGCTTCCTCGATGCCCACCCGGCCCTGGGCGAGCTCGATGACATTGCCATGGCGGATCGCGGGGACGGCGAGGAGGTGGAGGGCGCGGAGGACGTTTTCACTGACCCAGAGCTGCAGACTGAGGGTGAGGCGGGAATAGGTGCCGGGAGGAATGGGCGCACAGAGCACCCAGAGGGCGAGGGCGACGAGGGCGGTCCAGTTGAGCGGAATGAAGCGGATGCGCTCGCCGGCGAAGGCGACGAGTCCGGCGCCCAACAGCAGCACGAGGGCAGCGACCAAACTAAAATCAACGACGGTGTGGGGCCAGCCGAGGGCGGCGGCGTAGAGTCCGGCGGCAAACAAGGCGAGCAGGCTGCCCAAGAGAAGAAGCGCCACGACCGTGGTGGACGTGCGGTTGGCGGGCATCCACCGCAAGGTGCCCGAGGTGCGGGCATCGTAGAGCAGCAGGAAGAAGATCGCGGGCATGAACAGCCCGTGGGACAGATCGGGGTTGGTGCGCCAGTCGGGCCAGAGGCGCCAGCAGATGATGGCCACGGCGACCGCGAGGGCGGCGAGCAGGGTGAGCGCAACGCCATCGAGGCGGCGGAGCGCAAGCGGCGCGGGGGAGGCGGCGACGCTCATGGGGCTTTGGCGGCCGAGGGAGCGTTGGCCCGGGGCGGGCCGGAGAAGCGCTCGATCAAGGCGTAGTTGACCTCGAGAGGAAGCGGGAGAATCGGGAGGAAGCTGGTGATGCGCTTCTCCACGGTTTCACCGCGGAAAAACGACTCGATGGCGCCGAGGGCGAGGAAAGGCGTGCTGGAGGCGCCTTTGAGTTTCTTCGCCAAGCTGCTGAGGCGGACGTCGTCGCCGACGGCGCCCGCGGTGCAGAGCAGGGAAAACCAGATGCCGGCCGTTTCAGTGCTGAGCGGCAAATCAGCGAGGGCCACGCGATCGCTGAGCTGGGCGAAGAGCGGACGGCTGGGGTAGCGGATCAGGTGGGCGCACAGGATCTTGATGCGCGGAAGGTTCAGCTGATTGATGAGCCGGTCGAATTCACGCTGGCGCAGGCCGCTGTTGCCGCCGGCCGCGTAGGCGTCGAGACGGAGAGTAACGCCCGCCTCGTCGTCGATCCGGCCGGCGGGTTGGCGGGCGAGCAGATCCAAGGCGGCGAAGGTGTCGCCGAGGGCGACCAGCGTCTCCACCCGAAAATAGATGAGGTAGGCGGGGCCGGTGGTGGGCCACGGCGCATCCAAGGCGGCCCGGACGTCCCGGTTACGGCCCGCGCGCAGGAGCAGCTCGGTTTCCAGCAGCGGATGCCAGAGCGCAGCCGAAGGGGATTTGTCGGCGAGCAAGGAAAGGAGCGGTGCATCGCTGCCGAGCCGGCGCGTCGTAAACAGCAAGGCGCGCATCCAGGCCTGGGCATGGGCCGCATCGGTGATGGTTTCGTCCCGGGCGAGCTGGGCGGCCGCGCCGAAATCACCGCGCGCGAGCAGGGCGCGGAACCACTCCTGCGACGTCAGGGAGTGTTTGTCGGGGTGGTCGCGCAGGAGCCGGGAGTAAGTCTCATCGGAGACGCGCGGCTGGCCGGCCTGGTAGTGTTTGGCGAGGGCCAGACCGGCGCCGTAGTTGGTGGGGTCGAAATTGTAGGCGTTGTTGAGATAGAGGAGGCCCTCGGAGGTCTTGCCGGCTGCGAAGGCCTGGTTGGATTTTTCGACGAAGAACCAACTGCGCGCCTGGGGCACGCGATACCACAGGGGCGGCAGGGCGACGTGCACGATGCTGATCGGGTAGCCGACGGTGCGCAGGAAACCAAACACCGTGACGACGCTCACCGTGTAAATCACGAGAAACGAGCCGCCGTAGTAGCGCGCGACGCGGCCCCAAAACGGGCGCACATCGGCCGTATTCGCCGAGCAGACGAGACCGCCATCGACCTCCACCAGCAGGGGGCAGACCCGGCGGAAGCGGGACGGCTTGTTCCAATTGAGACAGGCA
This sequence comes from Opitutia bacterium, assembly GCA_947453695.1. Lineage (GTDB taxonomy): Bacteria > Verrucomicrobiota > Verrucomicrobiia > Opitutales > Opitutaceae > GAS368. Next base: position 9,130 of record CANGHW010000111.1, on the reverse strand, counting down.
TCGCAGTGGGTCTCCATCGCCCGACCGGAATCGCTCGGGCTCTGGCACGGACTGCGCGTCCGACCGCGACGAAGCCGGAACAGGGTTTTGCGCGTGTTCCAGTAGAGCAGGCCCCAAGCGAGGCGGAAAAAATCAGAGAGCCAGCCGAGCACGGGCGGACGTTAGAGAGGGAGGGAGGGGCGGCAAATTGATTTACAGGTGTGCGGGAGGCGGGAGAAAGGCGTTAGGCCGGAGGGCGAGAGTCACGGCGAGGACGCAGGTCGCTTCGATTGGAAGCGGTGACACTCGGAATCGATCCGGACGAGGCGCCCCGTGTTGCGGTCGGGATGCTCGCACCACACCCAGTCGCCGGACCAGGCCGGATGGCCGGCGGCGGCATATGCGCAGCCCGAACCGCAACTTTGATAGGAAGGCAAGGAGGCGTCGGGAACGTCGACGGGAGAAGCGGAAGGTGACATGGCGGCGAAGGATGGACGGGGGCCGCCTCCATTTGGGCTCAAGGCAACCGAAGATGCATCGAGCCAAACCAAGGTGACCTGCGTGCCTGTTACATCGGCACGAAGCGGGGTGGGCTTGAGGGTGGCCCGTGCAGCGGGGGCGAGTCTCGTCCGGCGCCTCACGGCACCTCGTAGACCTCGACGATGGCGACGCCGGTGGTGCTGTTGACGCCAGAAACCTGGACGCTGTAGAGCCCCGGCTGGAGGGTGACGAGGACCGCGGCATCCTTGGAGTTGGCCGGGAGGGCGAAGGCGCCGACGCTGTTGAAGGCGGCGGTGAGTTCGGCGGTGCCGCCCCAGTCGTTGTTTTCGCCGATCTTGGCGGATTTGTCGTTGAACAGCGTGAGCTGGGGATCGGCGACGGTGCCGGGGACACCGAAGGCGCCGAGGGTGGGACCGATGGCGCGGACGAGGACTTTGGTGGCGGCACTGCCACCGAGGACGAAGCCCATCGTGACGCCCGTGCCGAGGTGCTTGCGGACAGAGACGTTGATGAGACGCGGGGTGGTGACCGTGAACGCGGGGGTGGGCGTGGCGTCGTAGAGTTCGGCGATGACAGTGCCGGCGCCCGGGCCGGCGGAGGAGACGACGACCGAATTGTCGCGGGACGTGATGCTGGCGGTGACGGCGGCGTCCTTCGACGCGGGGCCACTGTAGGGAAACGCGCCGACCGCGGCGAGGGCGGCGGTGAGGGTGGCGGAGCCGCCCCAGTTGTCGTTGATTCCCGTGCTGACGGAGCCGGCGAAGGTTTCGAGTTTCGGATCGTCGAGGGTGCCGGGGACGCCGAGGGCGCCGAGGGACGGCCCGGCGGCACGGATGACCAGGGGCTTGGCACCGACCGTGCCGGCGCCGCCGACCACGTAGCCCATGGTGAAGGAGTCGGGCGCGGGGTCGACGGACGTGAGGATGGAGAGATTGATCAGGCGGCCGGGATTGGACGGGGCGGCGAAAAGCAGGGCCGCTGGCGTGCTGGTCACCGAGCCGGCTGAAGAGGTGATCTTCACCGTGTAGGACCCGGCCTGCGCGAGGGTGACGGCCGGGAGGGTGAGGACGGGGCTGTTGGCGCCGGGGAGCGGGACGCCGTCCTTTTGCCACTGGTAGACGGCGCCGGACGCGTTTTGCGCGCTGACGCTAAAGCGGATCGTCTCGCCCGGAATGCCCGAGCGAGCCACGGGCTGAGCGGCGATGGTAGGCGGCGTGCCGGTGTCACCGAGCTCGAAGGCGAGGTGGGCGCCACTGTCACCGACGGCGACGATGGCGGTGGTGCTCGCGGCGAGCCCGCGGATGGTCTTGTCGGCGGGAAGAGCGGAGAGGCTCCAACTGATCGAATCGAGGGAAATGAGGAGCGTGCCCTGCGTGCCGCCGGCGGCGACGAACCCGAGGGGCGTGCGAGCGAGGGCGCCGAGATTTTCGGCAATACCCGACTCGCGCTGGGACCACGTGAGGCCATCGGCGGAGTTGAGGATGACGCCGGAGCTGCCGACGGCGAGGAAGCCGACATCATCCCAGTAGCCGACGGCGAGCAGGGCGGTGGTGACGCCACTGGTGGCGGCGGTCCACGTGGTGCCGTCGGGCGAATGGCGGATATTGCCGCCGTCGCCCACCGCGACAAACCGGCCGGCGCCGTAGGCGACGCCGCGCACGGGGAACGTAGTGCCAAAGGCGCGCTGGGTCCACGTGGTGCCGTCGGGTGAGGAATAGATCGAACTCCCGGAGCTGCCGGCGACGAACGCGGACGGGCCGGCGGCCAGGGAAGAGAACGCGGCGGTATTTGAGATGGGGCGTTGGGTCCACGTGGTGCCGTCGGGGGAGGTGAAGATGGCGCTGGCCGGGCCGACCGCCACGTAGCGCTGCTGGCCATACGCGACGGCGGTAAGGGGGGCGAAGGCGGAGTTGGGGGCGGCGGGTTTCCACGTGATGCCGTCAGTGGAGGTTTGGATAGGGATGACGGCCGCGCGGGTGATGGCATCGGTGTTGGAGCCCACGGAGATCCAGCGGCCGCCGGCGTAGAGCACGGCTTGCTTCGGGTCGCTCGTGCCGGTGGTCAGACGACGCCAGGCGGTGGAGGCGCTCGTGGCGTAAACCTCGCCAGCGCGACCGACGAGGAGCCCGTTGTCACCCTCGGCGGTGAGGTAGAGCGTGCCGCTGGTATTGTTGTTCAAGCCCGCGGCGGTCCACGTGGCGCCCGTGGCGGAAGTGAGGAGGGTGCCATTGTCACCGCCGGCGTGGAAGACGCCCTTGAGGTAGGCGATGCCGTAGAGATTGGTCGTGGTGCCGGACGTGGCGCGGGTCCAGGTGACGGCGTCGGGAGAGGTGAGAATCACGCCGGAGACGCCGACGGCGACAAAGGTGCCACTGGCGAAGGTGACGGCCCGAAGATCGGTGGTCACGCCGCTGGCGCGCTCGGTCCAAGTGAGGCCATCGGCGGAGGTGATGATTTTTCCAGCGGCACCGACGGCGACGACAAGTGACTTGCCGGTCGCGACACCGAAGAGGGCCTGAGTGAGGCCACTGACGGCGCGGGGCCAATTCACGCCGTCCGTGGAGGTGACAATGGTGCCGCCGCTGCCGAGACCGATCCAGCGGTCGGCGGCGTAGATGACGGTATTGAGATTCGCCGAATCCAACGTGCCGGAGAGGAAAGGCGTCCACGAGTAACCATCGGAGGAAGTCCAGAGACCGCCGATGTCCTCCTTGTTGCCGCCGTCGAGATCGGTGGTGGCGATGACGAAGCGACCGTTGGCGTAGGCGATGGCGTTGAGCTGTTGGGTCGTGGGAAAGTCGATGGGCGTGAGATTGCCGGCATCGTCGAGCGTGAGGAGGGCGCCGCCACCACCGACGATCCACCACTTGCCATCCGCCCGCGTCGCGCCGCGGAGATCGGCCCCGAGCGGACCGGGGTTGAGCCATTTCCAATTCGTGAAGGCGGCGACGGCGGGGTAGGTGGCGGAGACGACGCTGGCGCCGCTGGCATCGAGGCCGCGAACGGTGAGCAGGTAGTTGCCAATCGTGGTGGGTGTCCACGTGAGTGCGCCGGCGGAGCCGGCCAGTTCGCTGACCTTGATGCCGTTGACGTAGAGCTCGAGCTTCACGAAGCCGCGGCCGGAGGCGGCGAGGACGTTTTTCTTGCCGACGGCGACCTTGATGGAGTCGGCCTCCATGCGCAGGGCGGGCGCGGGCAGGACGGGGCTCGCCGGGGTGGCGGTGGTGGCGTAGATCAAGCCGCGCTGGCCCACCATGATGATCTGGCCGGCGCCCTCGGCGAGGCCGTAGAAGATCGTGGCGGCGTTGGCATCGACCTGCTGGGTATTCCACGTGCGGGGGTCTTCGGTGAAGGAAATCCCGCCGGCGAGCGTGGAGCCGAGGAGCACGCCGGCCGCGGAGATCATGCGCTGGCTATTGTTGCTGTTGGTGCGACCGGCGGTGGCGATGCGCGTCCACGTGGCGCCATCGTCCGAGACAAAACACTCGAAGGCCGAGACGGCGGCGACCCACTGGCTCTTGTGCCGGGTGATGGTGTTGATCGTGTTGCCGGTGGAGACGGAGCGATTCGTCCAGTTGACCCCATCGGCCGACGTGAGAATGCGACCGCTGACGCCGGTGGCGACGAAGAGATTGTCAGCGTAGGCGACGGCGCTCAGGGAGGTGGTGACGGGGGAGGTGACTTCGGTCCAAGTCGCGCCATCGGGAGAGTTATAGATCCGGCCGTTTTCACCCACGGAGACGAAACGCCCGGCGCCATAGGCGACGGCGACCATGGTGCCGACACCGCTGGGCATCGTCGCGGCTGTCCACGTGGCGCCATCGGTGGAGTAGGCGCCGGTGGCGCGGAGGGTGGCATTGACGGCGGCGACGCCGACGGTGACGAAGCGAGCGCCGTTGTGGGCGATGCTGCGGTAGAAATGAGCGTTGCTCGGGACCGTGCCGCGGGTCCACGTGACGCCGTCCGGCGAGGAAAGGTTTACGCCGTTGTCACCGACCACGACAAACTTTCCCCCGGCGTAGATGGCGCCGTAGAGATTGGCGGTAAGTCCGGAGGGGCGGGACGTCCAGGTGGTGAGCGGATCAGAGACGGTGAGGGCGAGATTTTTGACGGCGATGCCGCCCTTGCCGTCGTGGGAGGAGACGCGGACGGTGTAACTGCCGCCCTTCGGAAAGCGCCGGGTGATGCTGGGGAGATTGGGTTGAAACGAGCCGTCACCGAAATCCCAGCGGAAGTAAACGGGGTCGCCGTCGGGATCGGTGCCGGAGGCGTTGAAGATAATATTGGTGCGGGCGGCGAGGGCGCCGGTGGGGGCATCGGCCACGAGGGAGGGATTCCGATTGCCGTCGATGGCGCCGAAGCCGACCTGCACGTCGATGTATTCGTTGGGGGCGGTGCCGCCGACGGCGAGGGGCTTGACGGTGATGCCGGCGTCGGGGTCGACAAACGTTTCGCCGATGCGGAACGGGGCATCGGCCGCGCCGCCGCCGGAGCCCGGCGTGGCATCGAGGAGGTAGGTGCCGGAGCCAGTCGTGAAGCTGGGCGATTTTTCCGTGCCCCAGTGGATCAGCACGCCATTGCGGACGCGGTCGAGCTGGGCGGCGTTGAAGGAAGACGGGGCGTTGCGCCGGTGCTCGATCCAGTATTCGTAGCCGAGATCGGCCGGGGCGATCTTGAGGGCGCGAATGCCGGCGGCGGCGGGGTCATCGTGGCGGGCGATGCGGTAGGTGCCGTTGGCCGTGACGGTGGTTATCGCGGCCGCGTCGAGGTAGCCGAGCTTGGCCTTCTGCGAGACATTAAAGTGCAGCGTGCCGCCGCCCATGATGTCGAAGACATCGCCATACTCGACGTGGGAGCCGGCCCCGACGGGCGACGAGCCGGTGGGCAGCCAGTAGTGGGAGTGCGCGAGGCTCTGCGTGTGACCGAGCTCGTGACCGACGGTGGCGAGGTTGACGGCGTTGTTGATGCCGATGCGGGGACCGCCGGTTTGGGCGACGCCGCCGTAGAGGTAGGTCGCCATGCGTTTGTGAACGATGAGGTAGCGATCGAACTTGTCCGGGTCCCAGGTGCCGGTGCCGCCGTTGGCGACGTCGTAGGCTTTGGCGGCGTCGCGGGCGGCGACGTAGAGTTCATTGTTTAGCGACTGAGAGGCCTCGTAGTAGGCCTTCGTCTTCGGCATGCGCAGCACGGTGGGCAGAATACTAAAGGCAAACGTGGTCTTCGTCTGGCTGGTGGCGGTGTAGTAATCGACGGTCGCCGTGCCCACATCCTGAATCTGGGTGTCGGTGGCGGCGGCGCCGCTGTCGTCGGAGAAATCGATCTTGAGGAACAAGGCGCGCTTGGGGCCCGTGATCCAACTGGGCGGAGAGGTGACGGCGGCGACGTCGGGGGGAGCGTCGAGGGAAGGCGAGCCGGAGAACGCATCGGCGACGTGCGGGCCGACACCGGCTTCGGCGGCCACAAGGCGCTCGACGAAGGGGGCGAGCTCCGCGGCGGAGTGGAGCACGGTGAGGGTGCGACCGACCCACAGCGCGGGAGCGTCGGCCGGGATTCCGCGCGCGGATTTCTCGGTGTCGTCCAAGAGCCGATAGGGCGCAGCGTCAAGGGCGAGGGAGTCGTCGAGGGCGATGCCGTGCAGCGGCAGATCGTATTTGGTGGCCTGGGGTTCGCGGCGGCCGAAGACGAAGGCGCGGTAAGTGCGGTCGGCGACCTGGACGATGCGGTCGTAGGCGGCAGCGCCATTGCGGTGGTAGATTGAGACCTCCAGGCGGCCGCGGTCGTCGACCCAAGTCTCGAGTTGGTCGCGAACAGAGGAAGGAAGTTCGGCGCGGAGTCCCACGGGAACGGCAGAGGTGAGGGCGCGGGCCGGATCGGTCTCGATCAGATGCTTTAGGCCCGCGCGACGCGCGACGGCCCGCTCCAAACCGATGGCCTCCAGACCGGCGGAGGTGGCGGCAGCGGAAAGGTCGGCGCGGCGAAAGTCAGTCAGCCACGCGTCGAACGCGGCGACCTGGGCGAGGGCGGCGCGGCGGGCGGTTTGCGCGGCGAGTTTCTGGGCGGCGGTGTCCGTGGGATTGGGCGCAGGATCGCAGAGGGCCGGATCGACGTTGGGGACGATGGAAGGAGCGGACGACGCGGTCGCGGCGGGAGGGCGGGCCACGGAGGGATTTTCCGGCAGCGACGAACGGAACGACAGGAAGACGGCGACGGCGGTGCAGACCAGTGCGACGGCAACGAAGGGGCGGCGTTGGGGCATGGCGGATTCCGTGGGCGAGTCGCGGAGGAGACCAGCCTCAAGTTGCGCGGACGCACGAACGCCGACGAGGTTCGCGCGGGTCGGCTACGGCACTTCGTAGACCTCGATCAGGGCGACGCCGGTGGTGCTGTTTACCCCGCTGACCTGGGCGGTGTAGGTGCCCGGTGAGAGAGTAGCGAGCAGGGCGGCATCGCGACTGGTGGTCGTGGGCAGAGCAAAGGCACCGACGGCGGTGAACGTGGCGGAGAGGGCAGCGGTGCCACCGGTGGTGGTGCCCCAGTTGTCGTTCGACTGCAGGAGCGTGGTGCCGCGGTAGAGGTCGAGGCGGGGATCGGCGAGCACACCCGTGACGCCAAAACCAGTGAGCGCGGGACCGATGGCACGGAGGAGGACGGTCTTGGGCACATTGCCGTTGATGACGAAGCCAGCGATCAAGATACCGGCGCCAGTGCCGACCTGCGCGCGGGCGGAGACATTGGTGAGACGGGCAGGCGCAGTGGCGGACTCGGGGTCATAGAGCTCCACCAGGGCCAGACCAGTGACGCCGGTGGTGTCGGAGAGCTGAGCGGAATAGGGCCCCGGAGTGAGCGTGGAAAGGAGGGCGGCATCGGGGCTGTTGGCGAAAATCCCGAAGGCGCCGACCTGGGTAAATGTGGCGGCGGCGGTGGCGGGCCAATTGTCATTGGACGCCAGCGGCGTGGACGCACCGGCGGCGTAAAGATCCAGCTTGGGATCCGGGATCACGCCGGTGACACCGAAGGGCGTGAGGCCGGGGCCGATACCGCGGACGAGGAGCGGTTTCGCGCCGCCAGCCACGGCGAAACCCACGATGAGCGATTGGGCGCCCGTGCCGGCGGTGGTGCGGACGGAGAGATTGGCGAGGCGGCCGGCGAGGCGCGGTTGCACGGTGACCACGGCGGCTGCGCTAGTGACACTGCCCTGCGGGCCCGCGACCGAGACGGTGTAGCTGCCGGCCGTGGCCGCGACGACGGTGGCGACGGTGTAGGTGGCACTCGTCGCGCCGGGCAGCACGACGCCATCCTTGCGCCATTGGTAGGTGAGCGGACCCTGGCCGTCGGCCACGACTGAGAGGGAAAGCGGGAGATCGAGCACGGCGATCTGCGCGGTGGGGGCGGACGTGATGGCGAGCACGGGCGTGACGGCCCGGCCGAGGCGGCGGGCGTTGTGCCGGTATTGGGGCCAAGGGCCGGAGCCGGGCCCGGTGGTGGCGCCGAGGTCGAAGGCGTAGAGCTTGTGGTCGTTGCTCCCGACATAGAGCGTGCGGCCAAAGAGGGCCGGACTGGAACGAATCCAATTGCCGGTGGACCAGGTGCGGTTGCGCGTGCCGTCGGGATTGATGGCGTAGAGTTTGAAGTCGTAGCAACCGATGTAGACGACCCCGCGCGAATCGACGGCAGGGGAGCTGGCGCGGACCTCGTCGCCGAGGAGGTGAGTCCAGCGGGCGGTGCCATCGGCCGAGGCGACGGCGTGGAGTTTCTTATCGTAGCCGGCAAAGTAGACCGTCGCGCCGTCGGCACTCAAAATCGGCGAGGACGTGGTGGCGATCGAGGCGCCCTTGTAAATCCAGCGCAGGGTGCCGGTGGGGGTGAGGGAGTAGAGCCAGCCGGAATTGATGACGCCGAAGTAGAGATTGCCGGCGGCATCGAGGGCCGGGACGGCGTAGATGTCGTTGTCGGAGGTGAAGCTCCACTTGAGGGAACCATCGGGGTTGAAGGCGTAGAGTTTCTTGTCCTCGGAGCCTTGGTAGATGGTCCCATCGGGCGCAATGGACGGACTGGCGTAGGACGTGGTGGAATTCACGTTGGCACGCCAAAGCGTGAAGCCATCGGCGGGATTGAGGGCATAGAGGAAGCCATCGTTGACCTTCACGTAGACGGTGCCGTCGGCGGCGACGGCGGGGCTATTCGAGACGGGATTGGTGACAGTGGCGGTGCTGAAGCTGTGCGCCCACTTAACGGTGCCATCGGGATTGAGGGCGCGAAAGATGCCGTCGTTGGACCCGAAGTAGACGGTGCCGTCAGTGGCGATGGCCGGTGAGCACGTGTCGATGAGGCCGCCGGTGAGATAGGACCATTTCAGGGTGCCATCGGGGGCAAACGCATAGAGGTAGCGATCGGTGCTGCCGATGTAGATCGTGCCATCCGGGGCGATGGCCGGAGCGCCGGTGAGAGCGGAGCCGGTGATGCCCGTGCCGCCGGTATCGGCCTGCCATAGTGCGTCGCTCACGGTGAGGGTGAACTGGCCGAGGGTGCTGGCGCTCTTCGAATCTACGGTGATCGCGTAAGTGGTGTCGGCGACCGCATCGATGGTGCAGAGCGACGACGTCTGGGAATTGGCGGGACCGGAGTTATCGCTCGAGGAGACGAGCGTGAG
>CANGHW010000110.1 GCA_947453695.1 Opitutia bacterium | reverse complement strand
CCTGCCGTTCATTCAGGGACGGAACGACGGCGCCGGCTATCCGCCCAACCCGCATGGGCTCAAAACCGACTACCTCTGGAAAGAGATTCTGCGGCCGGTACGACCAGCGGCCCGAGCGACTTACCGACATCCTCGAAAACTACGCGCAGATCGCCCCGCGTGCAGCGGACGTACCCGGTGGTGGTGGCGGCGAACCTACGCTGGAGATGCCAGCCGGCGTCATCCCGTCATCCCTCCCGGCAATCCCCGCGCGACCGAACGCGCGTCACCGCGTCACGGCGACGGACCGCCTCCCCTCCCCTGTTTCGTCCGCTCCTCCGCGAAGCCCACGTTCCCCCTAAAGGCTGGGCTTCGCCCAATCGAGCGGTGAGGTTGGTTCGGAGGCGGTTTCCACCCTAGTACCCGCCGGTTATTTTCGGCGCTCAGCACCGAATTACAGGTCGGCGCAGGAGCACGGCCGCGGCGGCTCTTCGTGTCGGTGCTGCTCACCACCGGATTAAGCGCGCTCGTGATCTGGCTGGCTGTAGGACGACAATCAGAAACCAGCCTGACGACATTCTGAAACCAGCAGTGAAGCTGGGGATTTTTAGAGCGTCGTTGGTCTGACGTTGGTGAGGCTCGGGGCCCACGCGGGCCCATGATAACCGAGCAACAATACCAACGACTGATGAAAGAATATGCGAAGACCGGCGTGCAGGGCACGGCGGCGATGAAGGCGGGGATGCACCGGGAAACGGCAGCCAAATACCTTGTGGTCGGCCACGGTCCGCAGCCCTAAAAGAAACGGGGACGGCGACGGCCGGATCCCTTGGCGACAATCTGGCCGGCAGCGGAACGGCTGCTGGTCGACGCGCCGGAGCTGGAGGCGAAGGCGCTCTTCGAGCACTTGCTGGCCAAAAGTGAGGCGCCGCAAGCGCAGCGGGCGCTCCGGACGTTCCAGCGCCGGGTGCTGGGCTGGCGACGTCGGCACGGGCCACCGCGGGAAGTGTTTTTTCCGCAGGCGCGGGAGCCAGGCGCGAGTCTGCAGTTGGATTGGACCCATGCGGCGGAGTTGGGCGTGATTGTCGCCGGCGAGCCATGGGGGCAACTGCTCTGTCACGCGGTGCTGCCTTACTCCAATTGGGAGTGGGCGGTGCCGTGCCGGTCGGAGTCGATGTTGTCGCTCAGGCACGGATTGCAGGCGGCGTTGTGGGCGCTGGGCGGAGTGCCCCTGAAGCTCCAGACCGATCACAGCTCGACGGCAACGCATGTGCTGCAACGCAGCAGCGGCGTGCGCGGCTTCAACGTCGAGTATCTGGCGCTCTGCGGCCACCTCGGGCTGGAGCCCTGCACGATCAATCCGTCGTGCCCGCATGAAAACGGCGATATTGAGTCGGCCAACGGTCACCTGAAGCGGCGGCTGGCGACCCATCTGACGTTGCGCGGTTCGAAGGAGTTTGCCGACGAGGCGGCGTTCGCCGGCTTCGTCGCCGAAGTCTGCACGGGGATCAACGCGCTGCGCGCGGTGAAACTCGCGGAGGAACGAGCGAGGTTGAGGCCGCTGCCGGCGACACGTTATCCGGAAGCGGACGAAGCGCGGGTGCGCGTCTCCAGTTACAGCACGGTGCGGGTCAAACAGTGCGCCTACTCGGTGCCGGCGAAACTGATCGGCGCGATGGTGCAGGTGCGGATCACCGAGGCGGAGGTGGCGGTGCGGCACGACGGGGTCGAAATCGTGCGTTACCCGCGCACAATCGGCCACCAGGCGCGCATCGACTATCGTCATCTCATCGCGTCATTGGTGCGCAAGCCGGGCGCCTTCGCCGGCTATATTTACCGGGAGGAGCTGTTCCCGCGGCTCTCGTTCCGACAAGCCTACGATCAACTGAAGCGAGCCGACGAACCGCAGGCGGATCGGCACTACCTCGGCTTGCTCGCGCTGGCCGCTGAGCGCGGCGAGGACGAAGTGGCGGCGGCACTTGGCGTGGTGTTGCGCGAGGCCGGCGTGCCGTGGCCGCACGCCGTGGCAGCGGCACTGGGCAGTCGTAACGTGGCGCCGCCGATACTGGCGTCGTTTACGCCGGAGTTGCACAGCTATGACGCGCTGATCGCGGAGGTGAGTGCATGAGCGCCGGGGGAAGTTTGGCCGGACCGCTGCGCTCGCTTTTACTCATGACGATGGCCCGCGAGCACGAAGAGGTCCTGGTCCGCGCCGAAGCGGAAAACTGGGGCTATCGCCGCTTCCTCAGCTACCTTGTGGAGAACGAGGTCAACGAACGATTGCGCCGGCGCATCGAGCGGCAACTGAAGGAGTCCGGGCTGCCGCCGGGCAAGACCATCGAAACCATCGAGGAGAAAAAGCTGCCGGACAAAGTGCGGCGGCAACTGCCGACGCTCTTGTCAGGCGAACTGGTGCGCCGCGGCGACAATCTGCTCTGCTTCGGATTACCCGGCCGCGGCAAATCGCATTTGGTCGCCGCCCTCGGCCGCGAGTGGGTCCAGCGGCACCAGTTGAAGGTGCTCTTCACCCCGACGTTCAAACTGGTGACGCAACTCCTCGCCGCCAAACGCGACCTGAAGCTCCCGGCCGCGCTCGCGAAACTCGACCGCTTCGACGTCGTGATCCTCGATGACATCGGCTACGTCCAACAGTCCCGCGAGGAAATGGAAGTCCTGTTCACCTTCCTCGCCGAGCGCTACGAGAAGAAGTCCGTCGTCATCACCTCGAACCTAGTCTTCAGCCAATGGGACCAGATCTTCAAAGACCCGATGACGACCATGGCCGCCATCGACCGCCTCGTCCATCACGCCACGATCCTCGAGTTTAACGGCGACAGCCACCGTGCCCAGTCGGCGAAAGCCAAAACCAGTGCGTAAGTCCTGAGGTGGAGGAAGGGGGCCAAGCCGGCACCTCTCAAAGCAGAGGTGCCTGCCCCCTTCCTCCACACCTCCATCCCCACGGCGCCGCGTTGCGGCGCCCTCAGCGACACGGTCGAAATCAGATTGTCGTCACGGTCGGAGACAGATCGTCGTTGACCAGGCTGGCAGCTGATCGCAGCGCCCTGATAATTTTTCAGGAACTATCACAGCAGCCCAGGAATGCGTTGCCGCGACTCACTCGACGCGAATCGGAAATCCTTCACTGGCTGGGCGAGGGAAAAAGTAACGCTGAAATCGGCGTGATCCTCGGCATCAGTCCACGCACCATCGAAAAGCACTGCGGAAGCCTCTTCGCGAAGCTAGGCGTCGAAACGCGTTTCGCGGCGGCACTGTTTGGACGGCAAAGAGCGGGAGGTTGATTGGCCCCACTCCGGTTCCTCCCCTGAAGACGCCAGTGATGTGGAGCCGACGTCATCACGAATTTATTTCCTGCGCAGTCGCCGCCCTCGCCGCCACTGCGACATCCGTTGGCTTCGTTGCTGAATCCACCCGTTTTGGTGAGATCCCGAATTCAACGACTTCCGCAAGTTGACCGAACGCTCAACTCGTTGATCGTCGGCTTCACGAAATTGGGTATGCCAATAACGTATGGGACGTGGAACACCCGACCGCGTCAGGCGGCAACGAGCGGTTTTACGTCATGGTTGAGCTGACGACCTGACTCCTGCTCAAGCTTCCATAGATCGAAGGCTACTTGGAGGTTTAGCCAGTTGCGTGGATCAACCCGAAAATACCGACCGAGACGAGCAGCGGTATCTGGGCTGATCGCCCGCCGTCCCGCCAAAATTTCGCTCAAACGACTCTGGGGAATACCAGTGGCCTTGGAAGCTGCGACCTGGGTAATGCTCATCGCCTCAAAGAACTCGGTGCGAAGAATGATGCCGGGATGTATGCGTGAAGCGGTCTGATTCATAGGGATGGCCTCTTGGTTCTTAATGGTAATCTACAATCTCGACTTGTTCGGCGTCGGTGCCGGACCAACGGAAGCAGATGCGCCATTGGTCGTTGATTCTAATCGAGTGTTGTCCGCTCCGATCTCCCTTGAGTGCCTCGAGGCGATTACCTGGCGGCAACTTGAGGAAAGCCAATTCAACAGCGGCATCGATCAACTGTAACTTGATGAGCGCTCGCTGCCAGATGTCACCTGGCAGTCGTCGAGAGCGCCCTGTGAGCCACAATTTTTCGGTGTCGCGGTCGGCGAAGCTTTTGAGCACGAGATAAAATCGACTAGCCATGCCTATCCGTCAAGCGGATATTATTCGCTAAACAGATAATTGAGCCATGACCGATGCCACGGTATTGGAAACGGACGTTTCTGGGTCCACTAGCAGATTCGGCGGCGGCGATTAAGTTAAGGGTGATGCTTAAGGCATCTCCCAATGAACAAATTGACCACATGAAATTCCCCTAAGGGTCCCATCACCCCCGTCCTTTTTGTCCTGCAGGCTCACCTTCGGGTTAGGTCGCAAGAACACGGTGCGAATTGGAACTGCGGGCGAACGAAATCGCGGCCGATTTCGTCACAGTTTTCACTGTCCATTCCTTCTCCATTTAGACCCCTTCCCTGTCGTCCCAAGGAGGCTCTTGTCGGTTTATTCAGAGGAGACATAAATTGCTGCTAGGGAGTAATTTGGATCATAACCTGAAGGTCGCTGGTTCAAATCCAGCCCCTGCACCCAATTTGAAACGCCTCCCTCTGCTCGGGAGGCGTTTTTGTTGAATGAGTTACACGGCGCCCCTCCCCGCGTTTGATCAGTGTCAGCCGCAGTCCTACCAGCCTCCGAGTTGCCTGATTTCATGCCCCATCCGACACCGAGGCTTCGACAATCCACGGCCTTAGCGCCCCTCCCGCACTGAATCGTGGGCTGCCGGCAGATCCCAATAGGCACGGCCCCCTCCGCGGCGAGTGAATCCTAGGCCCCAAGTGACCCTGTCTCCTTCGTGGTGCACGTCCGCTACGCCAAAGTTCGCCAATTCCGCCTGATCGCCTGGGCTTCGCTCATTGTGATGGGCGCATTTACTGCTGCAGCCCGCTCGAAAGTCGCCTACTTGCAGCCTGCCACTTCGTCCGGCCCCTTCCTGCTGAGCACCGGACGAAGCAATTGCCGCCCGGCGCCTAGTGCGTCGAATCCGCGAAGAACTCGGAATCAGCGTTCGCCGCTTTTGCACTCGGCGCCGGCGGTGGCGTGGACTTGGTCGGCATGCGCGCCGGCGCCTTGTTCGTCTTGGGAGCATGGGTGAGGTTGTGATGAACAATACCGTGGCTGTGGGGCGCCCGCAGCGGGGTGTCGGCCTTCGCCGGTGCGGGACCCGCCGAGACTCGTCCGCTGCCCTTGACCATGCCCAGCAACTCGGACACGGACTCCTTGAGTGCCTCCGTTTGAGCATTGAGTTCCTCGGCGGCACTCGCGCTCTCCTCGGCATTGGCCGCATTGCTCTGCGTCACTTTGTCGATCTCGGTGATCGCAGAGTTGAGCTGCACGATGCCCTGCGTCTGCTCCTTCGAGGCTGAGGCCACTTCCGCCGCGAGGCGGTCAACCTGACCGGCCTTGGTGACAATCTCCTGCAGAGTGTGCGCGACCTTTTCAGTCAGACTCACGCCGAGCGCCGTCTTGCTGATGGCGCCTTCGATCTTTTCAGCCGTTTCCTTCGCCGCCACGGCACTGCGCTGGGCGAGGCTCCGGACTTCGTCGGCCACGACCGCGAAGCCCATGCCGGCTTCACCCGCGCGGGCCGCTTCCACGGCCGCGTTGAGGGCGAGAATATTGGTCTGAAACGCGATCTCGTCGATCGTCTTGATAATCTTCGCGATGCCGTCGGAGGATAGTTTGATATCGTTCATGGCGGAGGCCATCGCCTGCATATCCGTGGCACCGGCTGCCGCTGTCTCATTGGCCTCGCGGGCGAGGTCATTGGCCTTCTGGGCATTCTCCGCGTTGCGCTTCGTCATACTGGACATCTCGGCCAGTGCAGAACTGGTCTCTTCGAGCGAGGCGGCCTGCTGGCTCGCGCCCGCTGCGAGGGTCTGGCTCGCCGAGGAAACTTGTCCGGCCGCGGCCGCCGTCTGATCAGCTCCGGATGAAAGTGTATTGGCCACCCGCATGATGGGGAGCGTGATCGACCGGGTGATGAAAAACGCGGTCACGGCTCCGAGCGCTGCAGCCGCGATCAAGCCCCAGGTCAGCACCGTGCCGGCCCGCCCGAGGGACGCGGTTGCCTGCTCGCTCACCTTGGCCGTGTCTGCCAAGCCGAGCGTCGCCGTATTACGCGCCTCCAACAGCGCCGCCGTGGCGACCTCCGAACGCTTGCCGGCCAGGGCATCTTTTTGCCCCCAATCTTCCGCCAGTCCCTGTAGTGCCGTGCGGTAGTCATTAGCCGCCTTCTGGCACGCATCGATCTGCTCCAGGTCCTCTTTTTGGGAGGTGATCGGACGCATCGCATCAAGGGAGGTCTTGATCGTGTCGAAGTGGGCCTTCGCGTCGTTGAGCCGGGCTATGTTGCGCTCGGCCTGAGCGCGCCAGGCGAGGAGGCGAATCGCGCTCACGGCATCGCTTACGGTATTCGCCAACGTCAATTTCTGCGCTCGTTCCAGCAGCTTTTCCGCCGGCTTGCCGGACTTGATCTCGTCTGCCTGCACCACGGTTTTCTTGGTGATGTAGTCATCGCAAATTTTGCTGAACTCGCGCGCGGCCACATCCATGCTCTGGCGGTCTTTCTCAATCTGCCGATCTTCGGAAATCGTCTCTTGGATCAATTTTTCATACTCAACCACCCGCGCCTCGGCGCGCTCGGCTGCAACCTTGAGATCTTGGAGTGACGGCGCGCTGCCCCCCAATCGCTTGGCTTCGGCCAAAAAGGTCTTGGCCTCGGTCAGATGTGCCAACCCCCGCTTCAGCGCGGCGTCGTCTTCGGCGAGACCATAAGCCCGCACTTCATACATCGCGAGCAGGACGGAGCGTTCCACATTATTCGACACCGCCACCTCCGGGACATTCTCCTTCTGCAGTCGCGTGGCCTCGCCTTTGACGAGGTTCATGTTCCAGAGTGCCAGGAGGCCGAGGGCGGCCGCGAGCGCCACCAAGGCGCCGAAACCGAGGGCGATTTTATAGCCGAGTTTGATCTTGTTCATGGGTGTATGTGTTGTGGTTCGACAAGGTTCGACCACCGCGCTCTCGCCAGACCGAAACCGGCCGGCGGCGCGCGAGCGGCGAATTGCCTGTCTCTCCCATCGTCTCACGACCGCCGCGGGCAACCGCTCAATCGGCCCAATTCCTGCGCTTTTCCTGACCTTCCCTGGGTGCAATACCCCACCCCTGCCCATCGGCCGCGGCTACAATGTGGTCAGGCCTTCGCGGAGGGCGAATTTCGTCAGGCCCGCCGCACTGAAAATCCCCAGTTTCGACATTAAGTGCGCCCGGTGCGCTTCGACGGTCCGCCCGCTGAGGCCGAGCGCAAAGGCGATCTCTTTCGTGCTCTGTCCGTCGGCGATCCGACGCAAGATCTCGATTTCCCGTTCCGACAGGTGAGCCTGGCTTGGACCCTCGCTACCACGCCGGCGCAGTTCCTCCGCGAGCACGGTCGACACGTGCGGACAAAAAAACGTCGCCCCGCTGCGAATCGTCCGAATGGCCCGCACCAGATCGAGAGCCGCACTCGACTTGACCATAAAGCCCATTACTCCGACACGCAGCGCCTCCTGCACAAAGCTGGCCTCCGCATGCGCAGACAAGATCAGCACACGCACGGCCGGCCGGCGTTGATGTAATTGCTCCGCCAACTCGATGCCGTTCAGCCCCGGCATCTCCACATCCAGCACCGCGATGTCCGGGTTCAACGCCTCGATTTCCGTGAGCGCGACCGCTCCGTCACCGGACTCGCCGACGATCGTAAAATCAGCCTCCCGCGTCAGCACGAGGCGCAAACCATCGCGCATGATCTGGTGATCATCGGCCAAATAGAGGTGAGTCGAGGTCATGGTGAAAAGACGGCCGCCGGCCGCAGATCGTCCGTCTGGGCGTCGATGAGAATCCTCACGTGCTCCATCAGCCGCGGAATCTCGATGGGCTTTGGCACGAATACCACTCGCGACAGCCCCAACTTCTCCACGCTGGCCGCATAACCGTGCAGGCCACTGCAAGCGAGCACGGGCAGCGCGGGGGCCGCTTCGCGCAGCAACTTTATGACTTGGGGTCCATCGATTCCAGGCATCATCATATCGAGCACGACCGCCGCGAGCGTGGTGCGGTGTTGCACACACAACGGCAGTGCCTCCGCTCCATTGGACGCCACCAGCACCCGATAACCATTTTCGCTCAGGGCCCGGCTCAACACCTGGCGGATCGCCGGCTCATCATCGACGACGAGAATCTGCTCACCATGCCCGTGCCAACTGGCCCCACCCGAGGTCGGCGTTGCCCCGTTTTGATTCACTTCGCTGACCGGCAAATACACGCGAAACTCCGTCCCGCGGCCCTCGCAGCTGCTCACGGTGACAAACCCACCGTGGCTCTTCGCGATACCCACGACCGTCGATAGCCCCAGTCCGGTCCCCTTCCCCAGCTCTTTGGTCGTGAAGAACGGATCGAATATCCGATCGATGATGTCCGCCGGGATTCCGACTCCAGTATCGGCGACCCTGAGCACGACGTATCGTCCGGCATGCGCTCCAGGATTCTGCCGCGCCAACGCACCATCGACATGCTGATTGGCGGCGTCGATCGAGAGCTCACCGCCCTGCGGCATTGCGTCGCGCGCATTCACACAGAAATTGAGCAGCACCTGATAAATCTCCGTGGCGTGTCCGCGGACCGCCCAGAGATCGCGCGGACACTGGCTCGCTATGGCGATATTGCGGGGAAACGTCTCGCGGACCATCCGCACGATTTCCTTCAGCACTTTCGCGAGATCCATCGTCTCGCTCGGCGCGTCGGCCCCACGTCCAAAGAGCAGTAACTGGCGCACTACATCCGCCCCGCGGCGGGCCGAATCGCTCATCAGCCGCAACACTTCACGGTCCGGCTCCGTGACCGCCAGGGGCCGCAATAACTCCACCGACATCATAATCGGCGACAGCACGTTGTTGAGGTCATGCGCCACTCCGCTCGCAAGCGCCCCCACGCTCTCCAGCCGCTGCGCCCGCAGGAACTTTGCATCCAGCTGCTTGGATTCCGTGAGGTCGCTCGCGGTCAGCAGAATGGAAGTTGGCGTCCCGGTCTGGTCGCGGAGCAGTTGCCCGTGCGCCCGCACAATCACGGTGTGACCCACCTTGGTTCGCTGCCGCAGCTCGCCACTCCAACCACCCTTCTCGATCACCGCCTGCCGGGCATCAAACGGTGCGGGATGCTTCGCATCGTAGAGAAAATCGAACAAGTCTTTTCCCTGCACCTCCGCTGCCTGCCAGCCATAGACCTGCTCCGCCCCGTGGTTCCAAAAGCGCACCCGCCCATCCAGTTCGATGACGACGAAGGCATCGCGCGTGGCATTGATCAATCCGGCCTGCTCGCGGATTTGCCCTTCGGCCGCCTTGCTCGCCGTGAGATCGATATCGATGCGATGAATCTCCAATTCACCGGAGCTCTGCTGGAGCATCACATGGCTAGAGAACACCGTCACCGGGCTACCGTCCTTCCGGCGCAACACCATTTCCCCGGCCGGAATCGCCTCCCCATGCATCACCCAACGATCCACGGCGATGGCCATGCGGTCGCGTAACTTGTCGGGGACAATAAGATCCTCCAAGCGCCTTCCGACGGCTTCGGTGCGGGAGAAACCATAGAGTGCTTCGCTTGCCGCGTTCCAAAAGAGCACCCGCCGCTCCCGATCGTAGCCCTGCACGGCGATATTCGGCAGTCCCTCGGCCAGCGAACGGAAACGTTGTTCACTCGCACGCAACGCCGCCAGCGTCGCCCGCTTCGCCGTTACATCCTCCTTCACGGCGAGGTAACCCGTGATCCCGCCGGCGCCGTCGACCAGCGGTGAAATGCAGGCCTCCTCCCAATAGAGCGAACCGTCCTTCTTGCGATTGCACATCTCTCCCCGCCATTCCCGGCCTGCCGTGATGGTCGACCAAAGCTCCTGGAACCCATCATTGCTCTGCAGACCAGAATTAAGCATCCGCGGATTCTGCCCCTGCACCTCGGCCAAGCGGTAGCCGGTCACCTTCGTGAACTGCGGGTTGACGTATTCGACTTGCCCCTTCGCATCCGTGATCATCACCGTGACCGGGCTCTGCTCGACCGCGCGGGCCAGCTTCCGCAATTCAGACTCCGCCTGACGCAGCGCGCTCAGGTCATGGACGATCAAAAGGTGTGCCGCCTCGCCCTCGAATTCGAAGTGCGAAGCGCCAACGGCCACCATGATGGTCGAACCGTCTTTCCGCTGCCACTTTTGCTCGACGAAGGGATTTCGCTCCACCGCCTCCAAGTGCCGAATTCGCTCCAGCACCTGCGCCCGCGAATCCGCGTGCACCAACTGCAACGGATCGGTGCCGATGAGTTCCTCCGGTCGGGCGGTGCCGAGCAACAAAGCCGCCGCCGGGTTGGCAAAAACAATCCTGCCCTGCGCGATGATGAGAATCGCCTCGGGCAACAATTCGACGAGCCGCCGATACCGGCGCTCGCTGGCGAGCAGGGCCGCCTCCGATTTTCTCCGCTCCGTGATGTTGGCAAAGGAGACCACCACGCGGTCCAGCTTGTCCTCGTGACCGGGCACGACCGCGAGCGAGAGCTCGAAGATCAACCTTTCCCCTCGCTTGCTCGTCGCCGGGATTTCGGCGGCAAATCGCGTGCTACCCTCCGCCAGCGCAATCAACTCTTCCTGCACAACCGGCCAGGCCTCGTCCGCCATGTTCGTCCGGAGCGAACCCTGCAAATCCTCCGGGCGGTCGACGCCAAACAATTCTGCGCTTCGCTGGTTGGCGATGAGGACATTCACTCGATCCGCGAGCACGAATAGCTCCTCCGGGTTAGCGCCAAAGTAGGCGCGAAAATCGCGCACGCCCGTCTGACGCAATTCGTCCAACCGTGTCTTCACCCGCGAGAAATCCTCCTCCATGATGCCCAGCGGCGCATGGTCGAACAGCGCGCGAAATCTCCGTTGCTCAACGCGCAACGCACGCTCGGCCTTGAGCTGCAATACGACCTTCCGCAATTCCTCTCCGATCAATTGCACCCGGGCCACGTCTTCCGCGGTGTAGTCGGTCTCCTTGCCGATAACCCCGATTACGCCACCGCCCTCGGTCGTCGACCACGGAACCGCGACAAATCGCGTCACACCCGCAGTGTTCTCCACCTTTGTGTGAGCGCGTAACCCGCACTCAAGCCAGGCGCTTTCTTCGCCCGAGATCGCTAGGGCACCGGAACCCGTCGCATCCCGTGCCATATCACCCGGCCAGTCCGCGCGGCGCTCTTCTTGCCCGTCGGCTCCATACCAGCGAAGGACTCCGCGCTGGCTCTGCGTCACCGCCACCACCACGCTCAAGACGTGGTCATAGGTCTCGTCCTCGGACAGCACCATCGCGCGACTATAAAGCTCGACGAGCAATTTCGACTGCTCCGCCTCGCGCCGCTGTTGCGCCTCGATTTCCCGCCGGGCCCGGAGATCACGGGCCGTAGCCAGCACGATCGCACGCCCGGCAAACTCACGAATCTCTGCTTCGAACTCGACCGGCACCAGACGCCCGTCAGCCACCCGGATGTCGGTCTCAAAGCAGATGCGCCGGTTTCGTCGAAATTCCTCCAGTCGTCGCGCCGTTTTCTCGAGCGACGCCCCGTGCTCTAGATCCCGCGGAGACATCGTCAGCATCCGCTCGCGGGTATGGCCACTCAGGCGACACGCCGCTGCATTCACCTCGACGAAGGCCGTCGGCAGCCCGTCCGCCCGGAAATGATAGGCCACCATGGGATCCGCCGCGTGCTCGAGGAAAAAGCGGTGCCGCTCGAGCGACAACCGCGCCCGCTCGTCGACCGTGCGGCGCTCGGTCACGTCCGTATGCGTCCCGACTGCCCGCAAGGGCCTTCCGTCGGCCGCCCGGGTTATCACGCGGCCGCGGCCCAACACCCAACGATAGCTGCCATCCTTGCTCCGCAGACGATACTCCGCCTCGTGTGTTTTCGTCCGCCCGGCAAAGTGCGCCGCGACGCTCTCCAGCACCCGCGCGCGATCTTCGGGATGGATGTGCTCCACCCACGCTTCGTGCGTATCGGGAAACTCGTGCTCCTGATATCCAATCATCGCCTTCCACGTCGCGGAATAGAAACATGCGTTGGTGTCCGCCCTCCAATCCCATAGTCCGTCTCCCGTCGATTCGACGGCGGCGCGCCAGCGCTGGTCGCTGACATCGATTTGCGCGAGCAACGCTTCTTTTTCCCGCACCTGCCGCACCGCCTGGGCTCGCACAGCGACGACGACCAACATGCCCACCAACCAAACGGCTACGTGCTCGATCGCCTCCCAAGTTGAGCGGTCCCCCATCCGCACCCACTCTAACCAACCAAACGCGGCCATGCATCCCGTCCACAGCAGAGCATAGCTCCATGCTCCGAGCGGTTTAATCAGAGAGCGAACGGCGATGCGTGACATCGGTAACGGCAAGACGAGTGGGATCGGCCGAAATTTCACCCCGTGTATGCAAAACGCCTCCACGCGTCCGTATTACAGCAGAATTAATAAGCGATGTGAGAAAATGCGCGGTGCGCTCCGCCGGGTTAAGCCTCGACCGCCGCCATGCCACCCGAGACAGTGCGGAGCTCCGGTCAAGAAATGCGGAGCATCCCCGGTCCCCTATCGTTAAGCTCTTTCGGCAAGCGGCCCACGTCAGCCCGTGAACACTTCCCCTCTCGTCTCGCAACCTCCACTGCCTCCTCCCACCGAGCGGGCGGGGACGATGGTGCTCGCCCTGCTCGCTGGAATCCTGGCGGTCCTCGACTTGGTCTCGCCTATTGTAGTGGGAGCTCCGGCCACCACCTCCGACTCCGCTCTCGCCCCCCGAGTCGCGGCCCTCGTTCTCGCGCTCGTCTTTGGCCTTTCGCGGCTGCGCCGTCTCCCCTCCTCACTCAAGCGGCCTCTCTTGGCGATGACGTCCCTGGTCCCGCTTTCCCTGCTCGGCACCGTTGGCGTGGATCGTCTCTTCTCCACGCTGGTTCTGACTCTGACTGCCTTCGCCGTCGCCGCCGCCGCGCCGCTGCTGGCGGCGCGCGTGGAGCTCCGACGGACTGCCCGGATTGCGGCCTTGCTCGCCGCCGTGCTCTGCACCTCCGCCGTCGTCGGTCGCGCCACCACCACGTATCATCTTTTCACCGGCGCGACATTTTCCCCCGGCCTGATGGGCGCCCTCGCCCTGGCCACACTCAATTTTGCTCTCACCCTCTCTCTCGGGCTTTGGACCTCAATCGTCACCTTCCTGCTCGGTGAATCCGCGCGCTCCACCCCGGAATCTTCTCCCGGGAATCAGCGGAAGCGCCGTCTGGCACTCCTCGGGCTCATCGTGACCGCGGCCGGATTTCTGGCCCTTGGCGTCGGCTATTTACGTCTCCTGATCAATCAAGAGCGCGCCCTCTTGGGCGAGGATCTCGCCGTCGTCGCCGAACTCAAAGCGGCCGCCATTGGTAACTGGCGCGCGGAGCGCATCGCCGACGCCCGCACGCTCGCCCACCTGCTTCGACTTGAAGGACTGCCGAGCCTCGCCGGGACCGAGCCCTCGGCCACCGCTGCCCGTGCTCGTCTCGCGCGCCACTTGGACGCCGTCGCCCAAAACTACCGCTATCGCAATGTCGCGGTCCTCGATGCGGATTTTCGTCCCATCTTGGTCCAACCAGCCGAGCCGCTGACGCTGAACGCCGAACTCACCGCCCGCGTCCGCACCGCGGCCCCCGGCGTAGTTCTCACCGAACTCTACCGCACACCTTCCGGCGCAGAGATTCTCGATATCATCACGCCTATCTTTTCGGAGACTGCCACTGCTCCAAGCGGCGTACTCCTGCTGCGGATCGATCCTCACCAGCAACTCGAGGGGCTCGTGCAACGCTGGACCAGTCGCAGCCGCACGGGGGAGTGTTTTCTGTTTCGCCGCGATGGAGACCAAATCCTGTTCCTGACCGACGTGCGCTTCCACCCGGAGTCCGCCCTGGTCCTCCGCCGCCCCCTCGGCGAGCAGAACTTGCTCGCCGCCCAAGTGATCAACCAATCACCCGCCGGCCTGCTGGAAGGGATCGACTACCGCGGCATTCCCGCCGTCGGCGCCGCCCGCCGCATCGACGACTCTCCATGGTTCATCATGGCGAAACTTGACGCCAGCGAAGCGTTCGCCGCCGTGCGCGCCCTGGCCCTCCGTCTCGCAGCCGGCTCGTTTCTCATTCTGGTCAGCCTCGGCCTCGGCTTTGGCCTGCTGTGGCGCAGCCACCAACACGCGCTCTTTACCCGCCAAACGGAAGCCGAGCGCGTCCGCGCCGAACTGGCCGAGCGACTCGCTCTCATGATGCAACACGCCAATGACGGCGTGCTCCTGTTCGACGAGCAAATGCGCATCGTCGAAGCCAATCACCGGGCTACCGAGCTCTATCTCCGCCCGTCCGCCGAACTCCTCCAACTCACGGCACCCGCTCTTCGCCCACCCGCGCAGCGATCAAGTGTCGCCGCCCAATTCGCAGCCGCGACAGCCTCCGGCACGCTCTTCGAAACGATCCATGTCCGGAAGGACGGCACGGAATTTCCCGTCGAAGTCAGCGCGCGGCGAGTTGAACTCCACGGTCGCCCGCACGTGCTGTCCATCGTTCGCGATATCACCGAGCGTAAGATTCACGAGCGCGAGATCGACCGGCTCAACCGCATTTACCACGTCATTAGTGAGATCAACCAAGCCATCGCCCACTCGACCAACCTCTCCAAGCTCTCCGAGCACGTTTGCCGCATTCTCGTTGAGTTTGGCGGCTTCCGGATCGCGTGGATCGCGTGGCATAATCCCGTCAGCCACTTACTCGAACCGCTCGCCGTCGCCGGAGATGAGCTTGGGTATGTCAGCCAGCTCAAGATCTCGGCCGACCCGTCCGTGGCCGCGGGCCAGGGCCCCAGCGGCCTGGCTTTTCACCGCGATCAAACCTACGTCTGCAACGACTTCTTTTCTGACCCGGCCACCGTGCCGTGGCGCGATGCCGCCAATCGCAGCGGTATCAAATCCTCCATCGCCCTCACCCTGCACCGCGAAGGCCACCCCGCCGGACTCCTCACCGTCTACGCCGGCGATGTCCATTTCTTCGGCGCCCGGGAAATCGCCCTCTTGGAAGAATCCGCGCGCGATGTGTCCTTCGCGATTGATGTCATCCTCGGCGAGGAGCGTCGCCGACAAGCGGAGCTGGCTCTCCGCCAAAGCGAGAGCCGGATGGCCTTCCTGCTCTCGGCCACGCCTGTCGTGCTTTACTCACTGCGCGTCACCGACGTTATCGTCACCGAATTCATCAGCGAGAATGTCAAGGAGCGGCTCGGCTACCCACCCGCGGCGTTTATCAGCGATTCACGCTTTTGGCTCGCACACGTCCATCCCGACGATGCAGCGACCGCTGCCCTTGGCTTCAGTCACCTTGATTCGCAGACTGCGATCAGCCGCGACTATCGCTTCCGCCACGGCGATGGCACCTACCGCTGGGTGCACGATCATACGCAGATCATCCGCGACGCTACTGGCCGGCCGAGAGAGCTCGTCGGATATTGGCTCGACATCACCGAGCGGAAAGCGGCCGAGGAAAATCTCCGCAAACTGTCCCGCACGATCGAGCAGGCCCCGCTGTCGGTCGCCATCACCGACCTCAACGGCAACCTCGAGTATGTAAACCCCTACTTTTGCAGCCTCACCGGCTACACCGCGGCCGAAGTCCTGGGGCAAAATCCCCGCATCCTCAAATCCGGAGGAACGGCGGCGGAAGTCTACGCCGACATGTGGACGACGCTCTCCACCGGACGCGTCTGGCGCGGTGAACTCCACAATCGCAAGAAAAACGGCGAGATCTACATTGAGGCCGCCGTGATCGCCCCGGTGGTCGGCGAGAGCGGTCGCGTCACCCATTATGTCGCGTTGAAGGAAGATATCACCGACCGCCAGCGCACCGCTGCTGCACTCCAGGAGGCCCAGAAGAACTACCGGCTGATTGCCGATCACACCCACGATGTGATCTGGCTCTACGACCTCGCCCAGGAGCGCTTCAGCTACATCAGCCCGTCGGTGCAGAAACTCCGCGGCTATCTGCCAGAAGAGATCCTCGGCCAAAAAATCTCGCAGGTCGTTACTCCGGCTTCGATGGCCCAAATCGCCAAGCTGCTCCCCGGCCAGTTCCAGGCCCTCGCCTCGGGCAACGATGCGGCCTGCACCGTCATCGCCGAGATCGATCAGTATCGCAAAGACGGCAGTATCGTCCCCACCGAGATCGTCTCCACCCTCCTGCCGGATGCCGCGGGCCGCCCGGGGCAGCTCCTCGGCATCAGCCGCGATATTACCGAGCGCCGTCGCGCCCGGGCCGCGCTCGAGCAGTTCAATGCCGAACTCGAGAACAAGGTCGCCGCCCGCACCCTCGACCTCGCCAATCGCAACCGCGAAATCCAGGCGCTCCTCCACGCCATCCCCGACCTTGTTATGCGCCTCCGTCACGATGGCACCGTCCTCAATTACCAACCGTCGCGTGATTCAAGCCCCCTGGCCGGTTCGCTCGTCGGATCCTCGGCGCATGATCCCGCTCCCGCCCTCACCACCGCAGCCCTCGAAGTCGGGCGTCAGGCACTCGCCGCCAACACCAGCATCGCACAGGAGACTCTGCTGCCGAGTCCGGCCGGCAATCTCACGGTCGAGGTTCGCGCCGCCCCGGTCGGGCCCGATGAGTTTGTCGCCTTCGTGCGCGATATCACCATCCGCAAGAACCTCGAGGCCGAGATCGCCGCCATGCTCGAACGCGAGCGGCAAGTCTCCGAGATGAAGACTCGCTTCATCTCCGTGACGTCGCACGAGTTTCGCACCCCGATGGCCGCCGCGATGGGCTCAATCGAGCTGCTGCATAATCATTTTGACCGTCTCACCCCCGAAAAACGCGAGGAGCT
>CANGHW010000109.1 GCA_947453695.1 Opitutia bacterium | reverse complement strand
TCCAAGATCCCCGACGACATCCTCTTCACTTCGGCCAAGAAGATCGCCGCGCTGATCAAGGCCAAGAAAGTCTCATCGACCGAAGTCGTCTCCGCCTACATCAAGCGCATCGAGGCGGTTAACCCGAAGCTCAACGCCGTCGTTTTCCCCATTTTCGAGCGCGCGCTTTCCGAAGCGAAGTTCGCCGATGAAGCCACCGCCAAGGGCAAATCCTTCGGCCCGCTCCACGGCGTGCCGTGCACGATCAAGGACTCGCACGAGGTCCAAGGGGTCGTCTCCACCGGCGGCACGCTCGGCCGCAAGGGCTACATTCCCGCCCGTGATGCGACTTACGTCGCCCGCGTCCGCGCCGCCGGCGCCATCATCCTCGGCAAGACCAACACGCCCGAGCTCACGCTGTCCGGCCAGACCACCAATCTCATCTACGGGAAGACTCACAATCCCTACAAACTCGGCTACCAGCCCGGTGGCTCCACCGGCGGCGGCGCCTCGATCATCGCGGCCGGCGGTTCGCCCTTCGACATCGGCACGGACTTTGGTGGCTCTATCCGTGGCCCTTCCCATTTCTGCGGTATCGCCGGTCTCAAGCCCACCACCGGCCGCGTGCCGCGCACCGGTCACATCGTCGACTACGGTGGGTATTTCGACGCCTTCCAGGTCATCGGTCCCATGGCCCGCTGGGTCGAAGATCTCGAACTCATCACGCCACTCATTGCCGGACCTGACTACATCGATGCCGCTATCGCCCCCGCGCCGTGGCTCGAACCGCGCGATGTCGATCTGAAGAAAATCAAGGTCGTCTATTATCTGAACAACGGCTCGGAGAAACCGCTCACGCCCGAGACCGAGGCCGCCGTGAAGGCGACCGTCAAACTGTTCTCCGACCTCGGTGTCACCGTCGTCGAAAACTGCCCCACCGCTCTGATCCGTGAGTCCCAGGATCTCCGCAACGCCCTCTCCTCGTCCGATGGCCGTGCCTGGGTGAAGCGCATGTTGAAGAAATACGGCACCACTCAGGTCTCGCCGGTCATCAGCCTCGCTGATTCTCCGCAGTGCGACCTCTCGGAATTTACGCGTCTCGCCGACGCCCTCGACGCCAACCGCTCGAAGTTCCTTCAGTGGATCAAGCCCTACGATCTTCTCATCTGCCCAGCCAATCGCACGCCCGCCGAACCGTGGCCTGAGGAGCTAAAGCCCCAGGCGCCCGACCCGAAGAACATCGGGTTCACCACCACCTATAACAATACCGGCTGGCCCGGCGCCGTGGTCCGCGCGGGTTTCTCGCCCGACGGCCTGCCAATCGGTGTGCAGCTCATCGCCCAGCCGTGGCGCGAGGATGTCTCGCTTGCCGCTGCCGCCTTCGTCGAAGCCGCTGCCGGTTTCGGTTTCCAGAAACCCACCGCCGTCTGATCGCCCCGCCATGCGCACCACTACTCTCCGTCCTTCGCGTCGCGACTTCCTCGGCCAGCTCGGCGTCGGTTCGACCACCGCCCTCCTCGCCTCTCTCCCCGCACTCACGTTCGCCGAGTCCGCCCCGGCAGCCGCGAAGAAGACTTGGCTCACGTCCACCGACACCTCGAGCGACATCATCTGGATGTCGGCCACCAAGCTCGCCCAGCAGATCCGCGAGAAAAAGATTTCCGCCACTGAGGCCGTCGAGGCCTACATCAAGCGCATCGAGCACGTAAATCCGAAGCTCAACGCGGTCGTCCAAACCTGCTTCGACCGCGCGCGCGAAGAGGCCAAGGCCGCTGACGCCGCTCTCGCCGCCGGCCGCATTATCGGACCGCTGCATGGAGTTCCCTTCACTATCAAGGACTCGCTCGACACCGCCGGCGTGATTTCCACCGGCGGCACCGTCGGCCGCGAATTCTTCGTCCCGCCCGAAGACGCCACCGTTGTCGCACGCGTGCGCGCCGCCGGCGCCATTCTCCTCGGCAAGACCAACACCCCGGAATTCACCCTCGCCGGTGGTGGCATCGCGGGAGTCGGCACCACGGCCAACATTATTTACGGCATCACGAAAAATCCGTGGGACCAGAAGCGCTCCACCGCCGGTTCTTCGGGTGGCGCCGGCTCGATCGTCTCCGCCGGCGGCGCCGCCTTCGACATCGGCTCCGACTACGGCGGCTCCATCCGCATGCCCGCCCACAACAACGGCTGCTGCGGCCTCAAGCCCACATTCGGCCGCGTGCCGCGCACCGGCCACATCGTGGACTTCGGTGGCATCTTCGACTCGTGGCAGGAAATCGGACCGCTCGCCCGCCGCGTCGAGGATCTGAATCTCATCACCGAGATCATCTCCGGCCCCGACTACAAGGACGCCGCCATGATCCCGATTCCGTGGAAGGCCCCGGCCGGCATCGACGTGAAGGGCCTGCGCATCGGTTTCTATGCTGAGAACGGCGTCGCCGAGGTCACCCCCGAGACCATCGCGATCGTCAAGCAAGTCGCCACCTACTTCAGCGAGCTCGGTTGCCCCGTGAAGGAAGATTTCCCGAAGGCGATCATCATGGAGCTGGAAGAGATCCGCATGAAGCTCTCGCCGGCCTCCGGTCCGAGCCTCCTCCGCCTCGCCGAGAAATGGGGCACCAAGGCCGTCTCGCCCACGATCCTCACCCGCGCGAAGCAGGAAATGATTTCCACCGCCGAGCTCACCGAACTGCTCGAGAAACAGGACGCCAACCGGAGCAAGCTCCTCGGTTGGATGAAGAACTACGACATCGTCCTGAATCCCGTCATGCCCAAGCCCGCGCAGCTCATCAATCTGGGTGAGCAACCCAACGCGCGCCGCCCCGGCAACAGTTTCATGGGCGCCCACAACACGAGCGGCTATCCGTCCGCCGTCGTCCCCGCCGGCAAATCTCCCGAGGGCCTGCCCATTGGTGTGCAGATCATCGGCCAACCTTGGACCGAAGACAAAGTCCTCGCCGCCGCTGCCTTCGTCGAAAGCAAAACCGGCGGTTGGCAGAAGCCCCCCGTCTAAGCCCACCACTCTTGCTGATGCGCCTCCGCTCTCTCGTTCATCTCTCTTCTCTCGCGCTCCTGAGCGCCACCCTCGCGTCGGCGGCCGACCGCAAGCCCCGTATCGCCATCTTCTCCGGTCCCACTGCGACCATCCAAAACTCCCGGCCGCTCGTCACCAGCAACAAGGCCCGCCTCGCCGCCGGCCTGCCGCCGCTCAACGGCGCCGACGGCCAGCCCGTCGTCGACGAGTTATTCATGCAGCGCCTCGCCGCTCCGGTCACCGTCTATGTCGAGCAGTTCACCGCTCATCCACTCGAGAGTGATGTCGCCGAGCTCTACGCCGCACCGGATGGCTTCGTCGCCGCTGACGGCTCTTTCTCGAAGACCCGCCGCTCGCCCGCCGACAAACCCGTCTACGCGGTCACGTTGAAACCCGAGGACGGCCTCTACCCACTGCCCTACATGGCACGCCAGACCAACGGTTCCGCTTGGGACGGCGTGGCGACCGAACGCGGCGCCCCGTTCGAAAAGTCCCGCCAGACCTTTTACCCCGACGCCTCCCGCATCGTCGAAGAGATCGAGCGCCTCGGCGGCCGCATCCAGGAAAAGGCCGATTTCGATTTCTTCCGCCCCGCTCCCTCCGGCGGCTACACGAAGAAAAACGAAAAACGCGGCGAAGATTTCTACGGTTACGGCCCCTATAACGCCTCCCCCTCCCGTCAGCATCTCGCCCGCGCTACGAACATCGTCGTTGCTGCGACCAAAGATAACGGCGCCGGCTACGATGGTTTCATCTGGCTCGAAGGTAGCCCGAGCATCGAGGACACCATCTACTGGCTCAGCCTCGTTATCGACACGTCGAAGCCTCTCGTCGGCAATTCCGCCCAGCGCGCCCGCGGCCTCCTCAGCGCCGACGGCGATGCCAACATCGTTGATTCCGTCGGCTACATCACGACGCACGTCTGGGACGACGGCTCCGGCAAGGACCGCGTGGGCGCGGTGATGATTCAAGACCAGCAGATCTTCAACGCCCGCGAAGTGCAAAAAGGCGATGCCCGCCCCGGCGGCTACGTCACCACCGGCGGTTTCGGCGGCCTCGTCGGCACGACCGACTACTTCCCTCGCCTCACCTTCCTCTCCGTGCGCAAGAGCACATATCGCTCCGATGTGCGCATCACGCAGATCCCTGCCTCGGTCGAGACGGTTACCCGCGGTGCCAATGGTCTGACCTCCGTGCCGTTCGCCGTGAAAGACAAAGACGGCAACCTCCTCCCTGCCGCCATTCCCTACGTCACCATTGCCAAGTCCGCCCGCTGGCAGACCGACAACGACACCGCGCGCGATGCCTCGAGCCAGGTCGAAATCGTCTCTCGCCTCGAAGCCCTGCTCTCCGGCCCTCCCGTCCTCGCCGGCTTCGTGGGTGAGGGGTTTGCGCCCTATGGCAGCCAGGTCGCGCCCGTCGAGGCCGCGTTGGATCGCGCCGTGCTGAGCGGCTTCCCCGTGGTGCAGGCCCCGCGCGGCAACGCCACGGGCTTCATGGCCGCGAGCGACGACAATCTCCGCATCGAATCCGGCAATCTCACGTCCACGAAGTCCCGGATTTTGCTCATGGCCTGCCTTCTTCGCTTCGGCGCGCTGCCGCCCGCCAAGGATCCGCTCAAGCCCACACCCGCCGAACTCTCCGCCATCCGCAACAAACTCAAACTCTACCAGGCCGTGTTCGACACCCACTAAGCGCGGAACCGACGAGCACTGGCCAATCCACTTCCACTTTTTCCCACACTTCTCTTTCCCTCCATGAACGCCAAACCAACCGACCCACACTTCCGACGCAGCAGCCTCGCCCCATGGCTGGCCTGCGTCGTTGCCAGCGCACCACAGTTCGTCTCGGGCCAAGCCGCCCCCGACGCCAAGAAGGATGACGTCATCGTCCTCGAGAAATTCGTCGCCGGTGAAACCAAGATGGACCCGACCGGTCTCCTCCTCGATCGTCCCGTCGGCTCCGCGTTCGGCTTCGACAAGCCGCTCAGCGACACGCCCAAGGCCATCACGCTCATCTCCACCGCCCAGATGGAGACGATCGGTCTCCGCAACTCGGACGACATCGTGAAGGTTGCTCCGTCCACCTACTCGAATTTCCGCTACGGCCTTCAAGGCAACATCTCGGTGCGCAATCAAACCTCGGACTTCTACTTCCGCGGCATGAAGCGCATCGATCCGCAGGGTAACTTCCGCACGATCTGGGGCGCCAACGACGGCCTTGAAATCGTCCGCGGTCCCGCCTCCCCGATTTTCGGCCTCGGCCGCATCGGCGGCTACGTTAACTTCATCCCGAAGACGGCCCGCGCCTCCACCGGCAAATACCTCGAGACCGAACAGGGCACCGTCCGCCTGACCATGGGCGCCTACGACAAAAAAATCGCCACGATCGACGTCGCCGGACCGTCCAATGTCATGGGCAAGAAGGCCGGCTACGCCGTCTACGGTTACTGGGAAGACTCAGCCAACTACTTCCAGAACACCTTCGATAAACAGAAGCTGATCCAGACGACCTTCACGATCGATCTGACCGAGAAGCTCCGCATCGAAGCCGGCGTCGTTTACCACAAGAGCAACGGCGGCCTCCCCGGTGGCACCAACCGCACCCACCAGACGCAGATGGAGGACCGCACCTACTGGTCCGGCGCCTTCAGCTACCAACTCGATGAAAATCGCGACGGCCAGATCTCTGAGCGCGAGTCACGCAACTCCTACTTCTGGGGCGTCCCGCAGAAGAGCGCCAAGACCACCGATCCCCTCCGTCGCACCACCGGCATCGGCCCGAGCGAATATTTCTTCGGTCAGCAAAACGATCCATTCTACCGCCGCCTGCCCTGGCAGGGCGGCCCGGTAAGCGGTGGCACCATTCCGATCGCGCAGTTCCGCGCCGGCTATCTCGATACGCAGGCCGCCGCCCTCTACGCTTCCACCAACGGCACCGCCGGTTTTGTCGATCCCGCCACCGGCACAGCCCGCCGTCGCGTCGGTTATCAACTCCAGGTTTATCCCACCATCTCTGACGGTAACACCGTGGGTGCTGCCGGCCAGGTCCCGAACAAGAACGCCGCCAAGCAAAACTTCTGGATGCCACCCACCTTCGACCTCGCGGTCGACACGTGGGTGCAAAAGCCGTGGAATGATCGCATGGGCTTCGGTGAAGATTACTACCGCGCCAACATCGGCACGTTCTTCATCGATATGATCAACGACTCGAGCACCGAGTGGACGCTCAAGAACCAGATCCTCGTCGACGGTCACCGCCAGATCAAAGACGGCCGCAATCCGTTCTCGCAGCGCCAAGAGGTCACTTCCTTCGAAGACAAGGTTACCTACTCGCGCAAGTTCGAACCCAAGCCCTGGTGGAAGATCGACTCCCTCATCTCGGCCAACAGCTACACCGTCTGGTCCTCCCGTATCGCGACCAACCCGACCGACATCGATTTCCGCCGCGACTTGCAGCTCAACGACAGCTCCAACGTCGAGAACACGTTCACCCCGAACGACACGTTCTATAGCATGATTCAAAAACTCGGCTACGACGGCAGCCCGCCCTCCAACTACACCAAGTCGACCACGATGGTCAGCGGTCTTGGCATCCTCGCCGACCAGACCTTCTTCGAGAAGCTCAACGTCCTCGCCGGCTTCCGTTACGACTACGTTGATGCCAAGGCCTTCCTTGGTTCCGGCATCTATGATCGCGGCGGCGGCAGCGGCCCTGCGACCCTCTGGGTCGGCGGCCCCACGTTCCCCTACAGCGGCACCGGCCTGTTCACGCAGGAAGAATACACCGGCAAGGGTAACTCCAGTGGTCCTTCCGGCATGATCAACATCGGCTACAAGATGCCGTGGGGCCTGCGTCCCTACGTCCAAGCTGGTAAGCAGACGATTCTCATCAACAACGCCTCTGACCAAAGCGTGAACGTCGGCACCGCCCGCAACAGCCTCGTCGGCAAATCCGAGATCCTTGAGGCCGGCCTCAAGGGCTCGATCGGCAAGGGCGGCAAGTTCTTCTTCGCCGTCGCCGCCTTCGAACAGACCCGCACCTCGTTCGACGCCCTCAGCACTGTCGGCGGCGCCGCTTCCTCCACGCTCACCCGTGGTATGGAAGTCGAAGTCCGCTACCTCGTGAACAAGAACTTCAGCTTCTCCACGAGCGCCACCTGGTCCTACGCCCACTACCTTCAAGGTGCAGTGGTCAATATCGACGGCCGCGCCGCCGGTTATCCCGATGTCGTCGACGCCTCCGGCAAGATCGTCCTTCCGGCCGAGTCGTTCACCTGGGGTGGCCGCCTCCAGACCGCGATCCCAGACAGCGAGACCCGCTATCGCAAGGTTGAGTCCCTCCCGGCCGCCGTCGCCAACGGCACCGCGACCTACACCTTCGACAACGGCTACTTCGTCCAAGGCACGGTTTACCACCAGGGTCCGCAGTTCGTCGACCGCCTCCAGACGCTCAAGATTCCCACCGCCGACACGATGGACATGTCCTTCGGCATTCGGAAAAAGAAGTGGGAACTCTACACGAACATCGTGAACGTCCTCGGCAAGAAGGTCTACACCCGCGGCGTCACCGAGAAGCTGATCTCCCCGAAGTTCGTCCAGAATTTCGACGTGACGTTCTCGCGGAAGTTCTAACGTCATCCTGCCTCTTACGGACCGGCTCGCTCGCGAGCCGGTCTTTTTTTTGCCCGCACTCCCCAACCGGTCACGCAGCGCGCTTCTTCCGCCGCAACGAAACTTGAAAACAATTCATGGATCGAAGGCCACCCCGGCATGGCATCGCGCGTGCTAAACGGAACTCGCCAATCACTCCGCACCGTAAACCGCAAACCATGGACTATCGCTGTTCCCTGTTCGCCCGCGTCACGTTTCGTGACCGACTGTAGGCGACTGCGGCCCACGCCACTGCTTCGTTCGCTCCCCTCCATTTCGCCGGGCCCACGAGTGGGCTTCGGCCCGTAGCCGGCGCATCGAGAACCCGCCACGCACGGACATAAAAAGGCCTGAAAGAGCCCGGGGTAACGCCTGCCGCTGAATAACGCCAATCACTCAACCGCTCACGCAAGCCACGGACTCTATCAGGTTGGCCCCTACGACGCCTGCCCTCCTGTGAAGTTGCAATAATTTTTTCCCTTACAACCAGCCCGCCACTCGGACGGTGCGCTCGGTTCCCCTCTGTTTTCTCCACCATGAAACTGACTCCCCGCCTCCTGTTTGCTGGACTGACCCTCCTCGCCGTGTGCTCCGCACGCGCGCTTGATCTCGCCACTGCCACCATCGCCGATCTCGAAGCCATGATGGCCAAGGGCGAGCTCTCCTCCGAGAAACTCACCCAGCTCTACCTCGCCCGCATCGAGGCCTACGACAAAAAGGGTCCGGCCATCAACACGGTCATCACGATGAATCCGAAAGCCCTCGCCGAGGCCAAGGCCCTCGATGCCGAGCGCAAGGCTGGCAAGATACGCGGACCGCTCCACGGCATCCCGATCGTGCTCAAGGATAACTTCGATACTTACGATCTTCCCACGACCGGCGGCTCCCAGCTCCTCGCCGGCAATATCCCGCCCGACGACGCCTACGTCGTAAAAAAGCTCCGCGACGCCGGCGCCATCATTCTCGCCAAACTAAATCTTTCCGAATGGGCCGGCGGCGGCGGCAGCACCAGCGGCGCTCCACCCGAAATTGCGAAGCTCGGCCAGGTCCCCAACGGTTTTAGCTCGATGGGCCTGCAGACCAAGAATCCGCACGCCCTCGACCGCGGTCCCGCCGGTTCCTCCGGCGGCACGGGCGCCGCCATCGCAGCGACCTTCGCGCAATTCGGCATGGGCACCGACACCGGCGGCTCTGTCCGCGGCCCTTCCTCGGTGAATGGCATCGTCGGTCTGAAACCCACCCACGGTCTCCTCTCCCGCGACGGCATCATCCCGCTCGCCCTCAGCTTCGACACCGGCGGGCCCATGGCGCGCAACGTCTCTGATCTCGCCCTCGCGCTTGGCGTCATGACTGGCATCGATCCCGCCGACGCCGCTACTCAGAAGAGCGCCGGCAAGTTTCACTCCGACTACACGAAATTCCTCAAGGTAGGCTCACTCAAGGGAGCCCGCATCGGCATCGCCCGCGACTTCATGGGCAAGGACGCTGGCACCGACGCCGTCGTCGAGGCCGCCATCGTCAAACTCAAGGAGCTCGGCGCGACCGTCGTCGACGTAAAGTTCCCCGCCTACCTCCTCGCCGCGAAGACCGCACTCTCCAGCACGATCATGCAGGCCGAGTTCAAGGCGCAAATCACCGACTACCTCAAGACCACGAAGGCCGGATATCCGAAGTCCTTCGACGAGGTCGTCGCCCGCTCCAACGACCCGAAGACCGGCTACCGCTCCCCGGAAAAGGCCTTCGCCCTCAAGTATTCGCAGAAGGTCGCCCTCGATCTCACCGATCCGGCCTACCTCGCCGCCGTCAACGAGGGCCTCGCGCTCACCCGCTCCTCGGTAATGGCCATGTTCACCCGCGATAAACTCGATGCGATCGTCTACCCGACGAATCCCCGCCCGGCCCAGCTCATCAAGACCACCGGCACCCCACCGCCGTCCGACTCGCCCACCAACATCGCGAATCAAACCGGCTTCCCCGATCTCATTATCCCCGCCGGCATGACGCCCGAGGGCCTCCCGGTTACGATCAGCTTCTTCGGCCCCGCCTGGAGCGAGCCCAAGCTCCTCTCCTACGGCTACGACTTCGAGCAGGCCACCAAGGCCCGTCGCCTCCCGCTCTACACCCCCGCCCTCCCCGCCGACAAACTCGGCCAGTAACGCCTTCGGTTCCCACCTTCTCTTCCACCGTTTTCCGACTCTATGAAATCCTTCCGCCCGCTTCGTCTCGCCGTCATCGCCCTGGCTCTCGGCCTGTGGTCTCCGGCCCTGCTCCGCGCCGCCGAGCTCGACCTCAACTCCGCCACCGTCGCCGACCTCCAGTCCGCGATGTCCAAGGGCACACTCAGCGCCGAGAAACTCACTCAGGCCTACCTCGCGCGCATCGCCGCTTACGATAAGTCCGGCCCCGCGATCAACGCCGTCATCACGCTAAACCCCAAGGCTCTCGAAGTCGCCAAGGCTCTCGATGCCGAACGCAAGGCCGGCAAGGTCCGCGGACCTCTTCACGGCATCCCGATCGTCCTCAAGGACAACATCGACACCTTTGATCTCCCGACCACGGGCGGTTCTCAATTGCTCGCCGGTTCCATTCCTCCGGACGACGCCTACGTCACCAAGAAGCTCCGCGACGCCGGCTGCGTCATCGTCGCCAAGGTGAATCTCTCCGAATGGGCCGGCAGCGGCGGCAGCATCGGCTCCGGCAGCGGCGCCGATCCCGAGACCGTCAAGGCCGGCGCCGTTCCCAATGGCTTCAGCTCGATGGGCGGCCAGACGAAGAATCCCCACGATCTCACCCGCGGCCCCTCCGGTTCGTCCGGCGGCACCGGCGCTGCGATCGCCGCCTCGTTCGCCCAGCTCGGTCTCGGCACCGATACCGGCGGCTCCGTCCGCGGCCCCTCCTCTGCCAACGGCATCGTCGGCCTCAAGCCCACCCACGGTCTCATGAGCCGCGATGGCATCGTGCCGCTCGCCCTCAGCTTCGACACCGCCGGCCCCATGGCCCGCAGCGTCTATGACGTCGCTGTTTCGCTCGGCGTGATGACCGGTATCGATCCGGCAGACGCCGCCACCAAGAAGAGCGCCGGCAAGTTCTCCACCGACTACACGCAGTTCCTCAAGGTTGGCGCTCTCAAGGGTGCCCGCATCGGCATCGCCCGCGACTTCATGGGCAAGGACGCCGGCACCGACAAAGTCGTCGAGGCCGCCATCGCCAAACTCAAGGAGCTCGGCGCCGTCGTCATCGACGATGTCCGCTACGCGCCTTACCTGATCGCCGCCAAGCAGCCGATCTACAACACCCTCGTCGCCGCCGAATTCAAAGCGCAGGTCACGGAGTATTTGAAGACCACGAAGCCCGGCTTCCCGAAGTCCTTCGACGAAGTCGTCGCCCTCTCCAACGACCCGAAGACCAACTACCGCTCTCCCGGCAAGGCCTTCGGTCTTAAATACAATTCCACGCGTTCGCTCGATCTCACCGATCCACAATACCTCGCGATCAAGAACGAGCAGCTCGCCGCCGTCACCGCCGGCATCAACGCCGTCTTCGCCAAGCACAAGCTCGACGCGATTCTCTATCCCACCTCTCCGCGTCCGGCCACTCCCATTACGCCTCCGAATCCTCCCCTGCCCGGCGGCGGCGCTGACTCCCCGACGAGCTTCGCGAATCAAACCGGCTATCCCGATCTGATCATCCCCGCCGGCATGACCGCCGAGGGCCTGCCCGTCACGATCAGCTTCTTCGGCCCCGCCTGGAGCGAGGCCAAGCTCCTCGGCTACGGCTACGACTTCGAGCAAGCCACCAAAGCCCGCGTCCTCCCCAAGACCACGCCGAAGCTCCCGTCCGACATCGTGGCCAAGTGATCAGTCCCGCTCTTCGACACCTCCCATGAAGCGCCTCCTCTTCGCCCTCGCCCTCGCCGCTGCGCCGCTCTGTGCGGCACCGCTCGATCTCACCACTGCCACGATCGCCGAGCTCCAATCCGCGATGGCGAAGGGGACGCTCACCTCCGAAAAACTCACGCAGGCCTACCTGGCCCGCATTGCGGCCTACGACAAACAGGGCCCGACGCTCAACACCGTCATCGTCGCCAACGAAAAAGCCCTGGCGACCGCCAAGTCCCTCGATGCCGAGCGCAAGGCCGGCAAGGTCCGCGGCCCTCTCCACGGCATTCCGATCGTCCTCAAGGATAACTACGACACGTTCGATCTTCAGACCACTGCCGGCTCGCAGCTCCTCGAAGGCTGGG
This sequence comes from Opitutia bacterium, assembly GCA_947453695.1. Classification (GTDB taxonomy): domain Bacteria; phylum Verrucomicrobiota; class Verrucomicrobiia; order Opitutales; family Opitutaceae; genus GAS368. Next base: position 5,267 of record CANGHW010000109.1, on the reverse strand, counting down.
TGCCTGCGAAGGACGGCTACATGGTGAAAAAACTCCGCGAGGCCGGCGCGGTCATCCTCGCCAAGGTCAACCTCAGCGAGTTCGCCGCCGGCGGCAGCGTCGGCGTCCCACCCGAAATCGGTGGCCCGCCCAATGGCTTCAGCTCGGCCGGCGGCCAAACCAAGAATCCCCACGATCTCCTCCGCGGTCCCGCCGGTTCCAGCGGCGGCACCGGCTCCGCCATCGCCGCAGGCTTCGCGCAGTTCGGCCTCGGCTCTGACACCGGCGGCTCGATCCGCGGCCCCTGCTCCGTCAACGGTATCGCCGGCCTCAAGCCCACCAACGGACTCCTCTCCCGAGCCGGCATCGTCCCGCTCGCCCTCACGTTCGACACCGGCGGCCCCATGGCCCGCACCGTCTACGATGTCGCTGTCAGCCTCGGCGTCATGACCGGCGTCGATCCCGCCGATCCCCTCACGCAGACCAGCGCCGGCAAGTTTCACACCGACTACACGCAGTTCCTCAAGGTCGGCTCGCTCAAGGGCGCCCGCATCGGCATCGCCCGCGACTTCATGGGTAAGGACGCCGGCACTGACGCCGTCGTCGAAGCTGCCATCGCCAAACTAAAGGCCCTCGGCGCCACCATCGTCGACCCGATCTCCTATCCGACCTACGTCCTCCAGGCCCGCACGTCGATTTTCCTCACAATCCTCAACTCGGATTTCAAAGCCCAGATCACCGATTACTTCGCCGCCGTCACCAAGCCCGGTTATCCGAAGACCTTCACCGAGATCGTCGCCAAGTCCAACGACGCAGCCTTCCACTATCGCAGTCCCGAAAAAGCCAAGGGCCTCGCCTACACCGACAAGGTCGCCCTCGACCTGAAAGACCCGCTCTACCTCGCCGCCCGCAACGAGGGCCTCGCGATGGTCCGTGCCGGCGTCCAATCTCTGTTCACCAAGCACAAGCTCGACGCGATCGTTTATCCGACCGGTCCTCGCCCGGCCGCGCTTATCGCCCGGCCCGCGACGCCCACGCTCACACCGACGGCCATGGGCGACTCCCCGAGCAGCATCGCCAACATGACGGGCTGGCCCGACCTCATCGTTCCCGCGGGCGTCACGCCTGAGGGACTGCCCGTCACGATCAGCTTCTTCGGCCCCGCCTATAGCGAGCCCAAGCTCTTCGGCTACGCCTACGATTTCGAGCAGGCGACCAATGCCCGCGTGCTCCCGAAGACCACGCCCAAGCTTCCCTCCGACGCCGTCGCCAACTGATCGCTCTCGCACTCCTCCCGCCGTGATGTCCTCCCGCTTATCCCTCCGTCTCTTGGTCTGCACCTTCCTGGTCGGCCCCTGTTCCTCGGCGCTGCTCCGCGCCGCGCCGCTCGATCTCACTACGGCTACTATTCCCGAACTTCAGGGTGCTTTCGCGTCCGGATCACTCACTGCTGAAAAATTGACCGCTGCCTACCTCGCCCGCATCGCCGCCTACGACAAAACCGGGCCGTCCCTCAATACAGTCATCACCCTCAACTCCGCAGCTCTCGCCCAGGCCAAGTCCCTCGATGCGGAGCGCAAGGCCGGCAAGGTCCGCGGCCCCCTCCACGGCATTCCGATCGTCCTAAAAGATAACTTCGACACCTTCGATCTCCCTACGTCGGCTGGCTCGCAGCTCCTCGCCGGATCCATCCCGCCGGACGATGCCTACGTCGTTAAAAAACTCCGCGACGCCGGCGTCATCATTCTCGCCAAGGTCAACTTGTCTGAATTCGCCGGCGCGGGTAACGCGCGCAACGCGAGCCCGGAACTCGCCAAGGCCAGCGCCGTGCCGCAGGGCTTCAGCTCCCTCGGTCTCCAAACCCTCAATCCCCACGATCTCACCCGCAATCCCGCCGGCTCCTCCGGTGGCACCGGTTCCTCGATCGCCGCGGCGTTTGCCCAATTTGGCCTCGGCACCGACACGGGGGGCTCCATCCGCAATCCCAGCTCGGCCAACGGCATCGTCGGTCTGAAACCCACCCATGGCCTTCTCTCCCGCGATGGTATCGTGCCCTACGCGCTGAGTTTCGACACCGGCGGCCCAATGGCACGCAACGTCACCGATCTCGCCATCGCTCTCGGCGTCATGACCGGCGTCGATGCCGCCGACGCCGCGACGAAGAAAAGCGAAGGAAAGTTCCTCACGGACTACACGCCATTTCTCAAAAAGGGTTCGCTCAAAGGCGTTCGTCTTGGCGTCGCCCGTGACTTTACCGGCAAGGACGCCGGCACGGATCAGGTCTTCGAAGCCGCACTCGCAACGCTCAAGCAACTCGGTGCCGAGATTGTCGACCCGGTGCTCTATCCGGCCTATCTCCTGCAATCGAAACAGGCGCTCTACAGCGTCGTGTCTACCTCGGAGTTTCGTGCTCAGATTACCGACTACCTAAAGACCACCAAGCCCGGCTTCCCCAAGAGCATTCAAGATTTGGCCACTCGCGCCAACGATCCCAAGACCGGCTACCGCTCCCCGGAAAAAGCCGTCGGTCTAAAATACACGGCCGAAAGCGTTCCTCCGATCGACGACCCGGTTTACCTCGCCGCCAAGAACGAGGGTCTGGCGTCCGTTCGCGCGCTCGTGCTGGCCGTGATGGCCAAGGACAAACTCGACGCGATTATTTATCCCACCGTGCCCCGCCCGGCCGGTCCGATTGGCGCAAGCAGCACGCTTACGCCCACTGATTCCGCGACCAATATCGCAAACCTCACCGGCTTCCCCGACCTGATCGTTCCCGCCGGTATCACTAAGAGCGGCCTGCCCGTCACGGTCAGCTTCTTTGGCCGACCATTCAGCGAAGCCAAACTCATCGGCTACGCTTACGATTTCGAGCAAGCCACCCATGCCCGCGTATTGCCCAAGCACACGCCCAAGCTCCCGACCGACACCGTAACCCAATAATCGGCCGCGATTCCTCTCCATGTCCCCCCTCTCCCTCGTAGCCCGCCTCGTGAGAGGCGGGATCTCCGCCTCCTCCCGAAGTTCAACATTCGAAGCTAACCGCACAAAATCTCCGCGGCGCTTCTTTCGTCCTCTCCGCCTTGTCGCCTGCACATTGGCCCTTGGACCTTGGTCCTTGGGCCTTCTCCGCTCCGCGGAGCTGAACCTCTCCACCGCGACCATCGCCGACCTCCAATCAGCGATGTCTGCCGGTGCCCTGACATCGGAGAAACTCGTGTCGCTCTACCTCGCGCGCATCGCCGCCTACGACCAGCAAGGCCCGAAGCTCAACACGATCATCACGCTCAATCCGCGCGCCCTCGACGAAGCCCGCGCCCTCGACGCCGAGCGCAAGGCCGGCAAGCTCCGCGGTCCCCTCCATGGCATCGTGGTCTTGCCCAAGGACGTCTTCGACACGAAGGACATACCGACGAGCGGCGGCTTCAAGCCGATGGCCAAGTCGCAACCGTCCCGCGACTCGTTCGTCATCGCCCGCCTCCGCGCCGCCGGCGCCATCATTCTCGGTAAGCTCAATCAGGCCGACTGGTATGCCGTCATGCCCGCCGGTGCCAGCACGCTCACCGGTCAGGTGCTCAGCCCCTACAACCTGAAAAAGTTCACCGGCTACTCCAGTTCCGGCACTGGTGCCTCGATGGCGGCGTGGTTCGGCACCGTCGGTCTCGGCTCCGACACCGGCGGCTCCATCACGATTCCGTCCACACTCAGCAATCTCGTGGGCTTCGCCACCACGCACGGCCTCGTCTCGCGCACCGGCATGATGTGGAGTTCGCCTTCGCAGGAAAACGGCGGGCCCATGGGTCGCAGCGTTTACGACTGCGCCGCCGTCCTCGATGCCATCGCCGGCTACGACGCCGCGGATCTCCCTACCCAGGAGAGCATCGGCAAACTTCCCGACCGTCCCTACACGAGTTTCGTTTCCAAGGACGGCCTCAAGGGCGCGCGCGTCGGTGTCCTCCGCGAGATGTTTCGCACTGGCCCGCTGCACACCGAGGGCAACGCCCTGGCCGAGCAGGCCATCGCCGATTTCAAAAAAGCCGGCGCGGTCGTCGTCGATCCGGTCCTCACCGGTCTCAACTTGATCGAAACCCAAGTCGACGCCGGCGCCTCCCGCTTCGAGGTCGCCACCGCAATCAACAAATACCTCGCGGGCCTCCCCGCCGACGCCCCCATCCGCACCGTCGACGAGATGATCGCCAAGGCCGGCGACACCACGATCAAACCGAACATCGTCGCCACCAACGCCGCGCTCAAAACCGCCCCACTCGATCGCAACCCCGAGTTCGCCGCCGCCCTCAAGCACCAGGCCACCATCCGTTCTGCCCTCGTGGGCCTGATGGAGAAATACCAGCTCGACGCGATCATTCTTCCATTCTCCACCGCCACCGTCCCCGAGATTCCCGTGAAGAGCTACTTCACGAGCGACAACCGTAACAACCTCAGTTCCTACACCGGCCTGCCGACGATCATCGTGCCCGGCGGCTTCTACCCCAGCGACGGTATGCCCTTCGGCATTCAGTTCCTCGGCCGTCCGTTCACGGAACCCGTGCTGATCAAACTCGCCAGCGGCTACGAAGCCGCGACGCACCACCGCAAGCCCGCCCCGCTCACGCCACCACTTCCCGGCGAGACGATCACCTACTGACTCATCTCACTCATTTTCCGCATTCCCATTCTCCTCCTCCTTTCTCCGATGCTTCGCCTCTTCCGCCCTCTCCGCCTCGCCCTCTGCGCGCTCGCCCTCGCCCCCCTCGCGCCGTCGCTCGTCCGCGCCGCGCAATTCGAGCTCTCGTCCGCCTCCTCGGCCGACATCCAGGCCGCCGTCGCCGCCGGCGCGCTTACTTACGAGAAGCTGACCCAGCTCTACCTCGCGCGCATCGCCGCTTACGACCAGGCCGGCCCAAAACTAAACGCGATCATCGCCGCCAATCCTAAGGCCCTCGACGAAGCCCGCGCTCGCGATGTCGAGCGCAAAGCGGGAAAAATCCGCGGTCCGCTCCACGGCATTCCCGTCCTCGTGAAGGACAACTACGACACCTACGATCTCCCGACCACCGGCGGTTCCATCGGCTTCAAGGGCGCGATTCCCGCCGCCGACGCGTTCATGGTGAAAAAACTCCGCGAGGCCGGCGCCATCATCATCGCCAAATCCAATATGGATGAAATGGCCCGCGGCGGCAATGGCGTCTCCTCCCTCGGCGGCATGACGCTCAATCCCCACCGCCTCGATCTCATCCCCGGCGGTTCCAGCGCCGGCACCGGCGCCGGCGTCGCCGCCGCCTATGCCCCGC
>CANGHW010000108.1 GCA_947453695.1 Opitutia bacterium | reverse complement strand
GAAGCCGCCGCGCAGATCGAGCTCGCCGTGGAGTCGCTGTCGCCGTTTCCGCTCACCCAGCTCTACTACGGCTATTTCTGGAAACCCGGAGCGGAGACCGCCTTCGTCTTTGCGGCGTATCGCCGCCGCTTCACGACCGAGCAGACTGGGGCTTGGGAAGGGGCGGAGCTGGTGCTCCCCGCCTTTGCGACGGTTTTGGGCGCCGACGTGAAGCCGGCGACAACGGTGATCCTCGCGTCGGCGAATGGCCTGACGGCAATTCACTGGGCGAGCGGGGCAGTGCCGTCGCTGGTGCTGTTTCGTCCCCTCGATCCTGAATTAGTCTCGGCGGCGGAGAAATCGACCGAGGCTGCGACGCAACTCGACGAAGCGCGGGCCAAGCTGCGCGAAGAACTGATCCGCGAGACGGGCGGCAGCCAGACCGTGATCGACCTCGCCGCGCCGCCGGTCGCCGAGGCGACGCGCACGGACCGCGAAGTGAATTTCCGCGCTGGTGAACTCGTCTCGCGATTTTCGCCTAGCGACGTCGCTTCGCTCGACGTGCGGGACAAGGCGGAACTCGCCGCGCTGCGCGCCTCGCGCCGCCGCGATGTCCTGCTCTGGCGGGTAACGCTGGGGGCAGCGGCGGCGCTGCTCGTGCTCGGACTGGGCGAGATCGGGCTGATGGGCGGGGCGGCCTGGCAGAAGGTCCGGGCGACGAAAGTCCGCGCGCAGCAGCCGAAGGTGGAAAAGATTCTTCAGGCTCAGGATCTGGCCAACCGCATCGACGACCTGGCCACAAAACGTCTGTTGCCGTGGGAGATGATCATGGCGGTGATCGGCGAGAAGCGGGACTTGATGCCGCGGGAGATTTATTTCGGCCGGGTGTTTACGACACCCCAAGGCGGGATCTACACGATCTCGTTTGATGCGCAGACGAACAACGTCGCGAGTATTGCCGCCTTCAAAACGGTGCTGCGGGATCTGCCCATCGTAGCAAACGTTGAAACCAAGAACGAGCAGACCGTGGGCGATCGAGCGACGTTTGTTCTGGTCGTGACATTCAAGCCCGACGCAATCAAGCCGGGGGCCCTGCTATGATTCGCACCCTCCGAGCCCTCTTTCTCGGCCGTCTCCTGCGGGAGAAGCTCCTGCTACTCTGCTTTTTACTGCTGGGCGTCTTGATGTGGCTATCGGGCTACAGTAAACGATTTGGCAGCTTCTGGCGGGAGCAACGCACGACGACTAGCAGCCTCGCGGAGCAGCAGAGATGGCTGGTGAATGAAAAGGCGATCAGCGACTCAGCGCGGAAATCAGCCGAGCGGCTGGATGCCTCAAAAACGCTGGATGGCACCCGCCTCCTCGCGACGCTCAGCCAACTTGCCGATGAGACTGGGGTGAAGAAAAACGCCGTCAGCGGTGCGCCTAAGGATCAGCGGGGCGACCAGTTTTCCGTCCACACGGTCAACTATCAGATCAATCGAGCGGACTGGGATTCGTTGAAAAAATTCTACGTCGCGCTCTCGGCGCGGTCGCCGTATATCGGAATCGAAACCTTCGCGCTCCAGGCGGACCGGACCGATCCCAATCTATTGACGCTGGCACTGACGGTGAGCGCGGTGGAAATCGCGCGCTGAGCTGGGGGCAGGCAGTTGATCGGTTTGGATCGAGGGGATCCGGCGGCAGCTTTCCGCCAGCGTAAGCCGATCCACCGGTCCTCCGAGCCTACGTCGAGCTTCCTCGACTGATATCAGCTCTCCGTCTCGCCTCGCTCCTCCGCCTCCCACTGGATGAGTTCAGCTGGTGGCGAGCGTGGGTGGGGGAGCCGCCAGTGGGCTTACGGCACTTCGTAAACCTCGACGAGGGCGAGGCCGGTGGAGCCGGTGGAGACTGAGACGGTGGCCGTGTAGTTGCCGGGCGGGAGGGTGATGAGGAGGGCGGCGTCGTTGGACGTGGGCGGGAGACTGAAAGCTCCGGTGTCGGAGAAGGCGTTGGAGAGCGCGGTCGTGCCGCCCCAATTGTCGTTGGTGGCGAGGGTTTTCCCGCTGTCGTTGAAGAGCTCGACCTTCGGGTCGCCGATGGTGCCGGGAACGCCGAAGACGGCGAGGCCGGGGCCGATGGCGCGGACGAGCATGGTCTTCGCCGTGGAGCCGCCGATCACGAAGCCCATGGTCAGGCTGTTGCCGACGTTTTTGCTCACGGAGAGATTGATGAGGCGCGGGGTGGTGGCGGGGTTGAAGGACGTGGAGGCGTCGTAGACCTCACCGATCACAGTGCCGGTGGCATTGGGCGATCCGGCACCGGAGGAGATCTTCACGGAGTTATCGCGCGAGGTGATGCTGGCCGTGACCGCGGCGTCGCGCGACGTCGAAGCGGCATAGGGAAAGGCCCCGACAGCGGCCATGGCACTGGCGATGGCGGGAGAGCCGCCCCACTCATCATTTTCCCCGGTCTTGGTGGAGCCGGCAAACGTCTCGAGCTTGGGGTCGGGGTGGGTGCCGGCGACGCCGAGGGCGCCCAGCGACGGACCGGCGGCGCGGATGACGAGAGGCTTGGCCAAAGTCGCAGTCGCGCCGTTGACGACGTAGCCGAGGGAGAAGTTATCCCCGACGGTGGCGAGCGACGTGAGGACGGAGAGATTGGTGAGGCGACCGGGATTGGTGGAGGAGGCGGCGACGGCGACGATCACGCCGCTGCTATCGGTGGTGTCGACGGTGTTGGTGATGGTGCAAAAGTAGATGCCGGCATCGGCCGCGGTGACATTGCGAATCGTGAAGGAGGCGCTGGTGGCGCCGGCGATGGGGCTGGTGCCGCCGACGGCGATTTTGCGCCATTGGTAGGTGAGACCGGAGCCGGTGGCGCCGACGTTGAGGGCGAGCGACTGACCCACGACGAGACTGAGGCCGGCGGGTGGCTGGGCGACGATGCTGGGCGCGACGCGCGTGGCATCGACCGTGAGGGTGGCGGCGGAGCTGTTGACGGTGCCGAAAGAGTTGGTCGCGGTGACGACGTAGTTGGCGGCGTCGGCCAGTGTGAGTGGAGCGAGGGTGAGGGTGTTGCGCGTGGCGCCGGCGATGGGGGCGCTATTTTTCAACCACTGGAAAGTGGGCTCGGGGTTGCCCGTGGCGACAACGGAGAACGTGACACTACCGCCGAGCGAGCCGGTCTGGTTGGCGGGCTGGGTGCTGAACGCGGGTGCGGCGGTGAGGGGATTGACGGTGAGCGTGGCGTTGCCGCTGCTCACGGTGCCGGCGGAATTGGACACGGCGACCGAGTAGACGCCGGCGTTGGCGGCGGTGACATTGGTCAGGGTGAGAGTGGCGGTGGTGGCGCCGGCGATGGGGGAGCCGTCTTTGCGCCATTGGTAGCCGGTGGGCGAGCCGCTGGCGACGACGCTAAATGTGGCGGTGGCGCCGGCGTTGACGGATTGATTGACCGGCTGCGTGGTGATCGCGGGTGCGACGGTGCCGCCGGCGATGACAAACGTAATGGTGTCGGTCTGACTGTAGAGACCATCGGAGCCAGTGACGCGCACCACGTAGGTCCCGGCGACGGTGGGAGTGCCGGTGATCACAGGGACTTGGGCTTGAATGCGATTGCCGTTGATGGCGGGAATCGAGGCCAAGCCGGGTGGGAGAGCGGTTTCGAGGATGAAGAAATTGGGCGGCAAGGGGGAGCCCGTGATGGTAAACGTGAGGGTGAGCGGGGTGCCGACGGTGCCGCGGATGGTGCCGCTGGGACTTTGGACGAATTGGGTGGCTCCGGCCAAGGAATGGACGGCGCCGAGGGCGGCGGCCGTGGCGCCGGCGGAGCGAAGAATCTGGCCGAACGGTGACGCGAGGACGTGCTCCGCCGCCAAGGTCGCGACGCGCACGGCCGGAGTGCGCTGCAGGAAGGAAAGGAGCAGAACGGCGGGAAGATTTAACCAGGAAAGGCGACGCGCGAGGACGGCAGGAAATTGCATGGAGGTGGGACGGCGGAAGAAAGCTAGATTTGGGCCGCCGACAAGTGCGTGGCAGTAACCGGGTTGTTACCGACGCCCCTGCGACTAAAAACGGAGCGTGAACTGGCTGGAGAGCGTGCGGGTGTGCTCGGGCTGAACGCTGGCCTCGTGCTGCCAACTGGCCTGAAGCTTGAGCTGGAGGTGCGGAGAAAGCCGCCAGGCGGGGGCGACATCGTAACGCCAGACATCTCCGCCCCAGCGCACGAGGCCGCGCGGTCCGTCGGCGAGCGTGCCAAACGTCTGACGGTTGAGGCGCAGGGCAGCCGAGAAATGCGGGGTGAAGCGGTATTTCGCCTCCACGTAAGCGGCGTCAGTCGTGGCATCGCCGAGGCGGGGCAGGGCGAAGCGAGTGCGGAAGAACTCGGCCCAGAGCTGCCAATGATGCCAGGCGAAGCCGACATCGGCAGCGAGGAGGCGCTGGCGGTAGTCGCCGAGGCCGACGCCGGCTGGGATGAGCGGACGGGCGACGGGCAGGAGGTATTGGCCCGTGCTGGCGGAGAGACCGACGTGCCACATGGCATTGGGTGACCAGGCGAGACGGGACGAGAGCGTTGGGTAGCGGTGGCCGTCGGCCCCGGGACCCCAGGAATCGGGACGCGAGGAGAGGGCGGAGTTTTTTACCTCAGCCGCGACGATGAAGCGACCGAAGGCGGCGGAGGCCGCGGCACCAGTGCCGTAAGCCGGGCCCCAGATGAGCGGGAGGCGGAAGAGTTTTTCCTCGGCGGTGAGAGCGGGAAACAAGCCGGGGCGGACGTGCGACCAGAGGAGGAGCTGATTGACGGAGCGCGGGGGCTCGTTGTCCCACATGCCGGTCAAGTGCTCGTAGGGAAGCGGGGCGGTGATGAAGGGATTTTCCCACGAACCGTGGCGGTTGACCCAACTGCCGACGAGAGTCGCAAACTTTCCGAGCTGGAAACTGGCGCGGGTGCCACGCCACGGCGCCAGGCGGAGGGCGTATTCATCCAGCCGGAGGTGGGCGCTGCCGTCGCCGGCGTCGAACCCGCGGTCCAAGCGAGCTTGGGCAAAGAAATACGCGCGCGGGCCGAGGTGGGAATCGAGGTAGAGCGAGAGGCGCGGGTTGATGAAGGTGTCGCGCGTGGTGTCGAGGAGGGCCGGAGCGGGCGAGGGGAGGCGATAGGCTTCGAGATCGAGCGTGCCGCTGGCGCGCGCGCGGAAGAAGGCATCGGCGGAACTGACGGTGAGCGCGGACTCGAGCCGTTCGAAAAATTCACCCGTGGCTCCGCGCGCCGCGAGGACGGCGGCGAGGAAGGCGAGCGCGAGGGAAAGCGGGCGCAACGGTGTCATGCGGGCACGGGAGGAGAAAGACGGAAGCGGACCTCGAATTCAGTCCAATTCTCAGCGGAGCGGGCAAGGCTGAGGTCACCGCCGTGGAGACGGGCGAGCTCGCGGGCGAGATTGAGGCCGAGGCCGTAACCGGGGACGTTTTCCGCCATGCCGCCCCGATGGAAGCGTTCGAAAATGTGAGAGTGGGCGGAGGCTGGAATGGGGCGGCCGGTATTGCCCACGGTCACGACGACGCGCGAGCCATCAATGCGGGCGGAGACGCGGACGCGACCACCGGGCTGGTTATACTTGCGGGCATTTTCGAGCAGGTTCTGCAAAATGAGCGTGGTGTAGCGCTTTTCGCCGGAAATATAGAGTTCGGCCGGGAGGTCGGTCTCGATCGCGAGATCGAGCGAATCGGGGACGGCGCCCAAGTCATCGAGGGAAGCTTCGATCAACTGCAGCAGATCGAGCGGGGCGAGGTTGAGGCGGAGGCGTCCGGCCTCCATGCGCGACAGCAACAGCAAGTCCTCGATGACGCCGGAGAGCCGGTAGGTCTGATGAATCAGCGCGGAGAGCTGTTGAACCTCCTGCGGCGAGAGGTTGTCGCGGGCGAGAAGCTCCTCGAGCCCGGCGCGCAGGACAGTGACCGGGGTTTTGAGTTGGTGAGACGCGTCGGCCGAGAAGCGGGCGGAGCGCTGGAGCTCCTCATGCGTATGCTCAAGGGCCGCCTCGGCGCGGGCGCGGAGCGCGCGGTTTTCCTCGGAGTCGACGGCGAGCTGCTCGACCGGAGCGGAGAGGCGGGCGGAGAGCACGTGACTGGCGCCGAGGGCGAGCAGGAGCACGAGGGCGCCGGAGCCGAGAATCTGCCACCGGAGGGCGCTCTGGCGGGCTTGGAGATCAGTGAGGGGATAGACGCAGACCTCGTGGGCGGCGGGGTAGAGGGAACCGGGATTGAGGCGCTTCGCGAAAAGGAGGTGAGGCGTGCCGTTGAGGGTGATGCGCACGGGGTCTTCGACGGCGCGCAGCACATCGGCGGCGAGGGCAGCGGAGCCGCGTTCGTCGAGCGGGGTGGAGCGCTCATTGCCGGCTAGCCAGAGGGCGTTTTTCATGCCCGTGCCGGCGTTGACAAGTTTGCTGGCAAGGGGCGCGAAGCCGAGGACGAGGGTGGCGATGACCTCGCCTGATTCCGTCGAAAAAATTGGGGTAGTGAAAATCTCGGTGAGCGTGGAGGAACCTTCCACGGCGAGATAGCCGAGCTGCGGTTGGTCGGTGGGGCGGGGGAGAGCGAGACGGGCTTCGTCGGCCACGGGCAAGGCGCCGACATCGGGGGCGTTCTTCGGCGGAGTGACGACGGCGCCGTGACGATCGAGAAACCGATAGAAACGCGCCCGCAGGGCCGGGGCGGCGGGGTCGCGTTCGTTGGCTCGCTGCATGATGTCGCGCAGCTCATCCTTGGCGCTGGGGTAGAGAAGATCGAGGGCGTTGTCCTCGAGGGCGGCGTGGATGCGGGGCCGGCGCACGAGGGCGCGGCTGCGCTCGGTGAGGACGGCGACGCGGACGGCCTGGGCGTTGGCGAGGGCGGAGAGCTCCGATTGAAAACTGAGCTCGAGCTCGCGTTCGACGCTGGCCGTGAGATTGCGTTGCGCGAGGATGAAGCCGAGGAGGGTGACAGCGGAGACGACCAGCATCATCGCCACGAGCAGTTTCGTGCGGAAGCGCGTGGGACGCGCAGCAGGAGCCGGGGCGATGGCGCGCGGGGCGATCACGGACTAACGGGAAAATCGACGCGCAGGGTGGCGCCATCGCGCAGCTCCACGACGCGCTCGCGGGTGGTCTTGCTGTCGAGCCACGCCTTCAACGTGTAGCGCCCGGGAGGGAGGCCGGTGAGGCGGAAATTTCCGGCGGCATCGGTCATCACGAAGTGGGGCGTATCGAGGACGAGAATCGCACCGCGCATGTGCTCGTGGATATCGCAGCGCAACGTGACGAGTCCGGCGACATCGAAGGTCTGGGAGGGGACGGGCTTTTCATCGGGCCGGTAGCGGCCGAGGTCGAAGCGCTTTGCCGGCGAGTAGGAAAAGATGTTGTGGAACTGCTCGTCGAGATTGGGGAACTCAACCTTGGTGCCGGTGCGGATCGGGAGCAGGGCGGGAACGAAGGCGAGGTCCTTTTGGACGAGTCGGGTGACGGGCACCGTGGCGGATTTGGGGAAGTCGCCGGCGAGGAAGACCACGGCCAGCGGGGGATTGGTGGCGACGACGCCCGCCTTGGAGACGATTTCGTAGCGCTGATTGACGACGGGGGCGGTGATGGCCTTGGGGAGCGTGACGCGGCCTTCGAGAGTGGCCTGCGCGAGTGCAAGCGCGGGGAGGATCAGCGCAGCGAAAAAGAGTGAGACGGCGCGGCGGGGCATGATGGGGAGAAAGCGGGGACGAGAACGAAAGACGACAGCGGAGCCACCACTCACTCCGGCGCGCGGATGGTGTAGCCCACGGCGCGAAGGGTGTGGATGAGGGGAACGCCGAAACCGGTATCGATTTTTTTGCGGAGGCGGGTAATGAAAATCTCGACGGTGCGGGTGTCGTATTCGTGGTCGCGCTGCCAGACGCGCTCGCAGAGTTCGGTGCGGGAAAAAGCCCGGCCGGGCTCCTGCATGAGCACCTGCAGCACGTCAAACTCGCGGGGGGAGAGGGCGATGGTCTTACCGGCGCGGGCGACGCGGCGGTGGCGGATATCGAGCGAGAGATCGGCGACTTTCAGCAGATCCCCACTCGGAGCGGAGGCACTGCGGCGACCGAGGGCTTCGACGCGGGCGACGAGCTCATCCATCGAAAACGGTTTGGCGAGATAGTCGTCGGCTCCGGCCTGCAGCCCCTTGATGCGGTGCTCGACCTCGCCGCGCGCCGTGAGGATCAGGACGCGCGTAGGGGAGGCAGCCTGACGGAGACGGGCGAGGACAGAAAGACCATCCAGCGTGGGGAGGCCGAGATCGAGGACGACGAGGTCGGGGGATTCGTCGACGATTGCACGCAAGCCGAGCGCGCCGTCGTGCTGGGCAGTGGCGGTGTGACCGCGCCGGACAAGGGCGCGGGTGATGTGACCGGCGAGCTGGGTTTCGTCTTCAATGACGAGAATGCGCATGGCGAGATGGGGCGGACGCCTTGGGGGCGGAGTCTCGCCGGGGGTGGGCGGGGGTCAAGAGTGGGGCAGGCGTTACTTGGTCCGATAGCGACGAAGGTCCACCGGTTGCCCGGCGGCGTAGTAAGCGACGACGCTATCGAGCGAGGCCAGGAGCCAAGGCACGGAAAAGGCGGGGCCGTTTTTGGTGAAGACGATGTTGTCGGCGATGTAGACGCAGGAGTGGACGACGGTGCCATCTTGGCGAACCAGCATGATGATATCGCCCATGGCGGGTTCGCCGAGGACGGGGAAGTAGTCGTTGGCTAGAGTCTCCCGGATGTGCGAAATCTGGTTGAAACGCTCGTCGGGAGTTTCCCGGAAAAAATTGAAGGAGGCCCAGTGACAATCGCGGTTCACGTCTTCCGGGCGATCGGACGGCAAGGGATAGGTGTTGAGGTGAGTCCGGGCGAACGGGGGCAGGAGGTGAATAATATCGATCGAGCCTCCGTTGGGGCGGCGGGCGATCGATTGTAAGATTGGGGTGATATCCTTGCTGCGCCGACCGCGGCCCCAATAGCGATCAAGCACCGAAATATCCGTCCCCGGAGCGATGGTGAGCTGGACGATCAGGGCGGACTTGCGCGAGAGGGCTTTGACGTAGCGAAAGCGCTCGCCCGGGGTGGGCAGCGAGGAAAGCACGATGTTGTAGTCCGAAAAGCAGGTGGTGATACCGCGATCATAGAACATCTGATGAGTGAGGGCGATGGCGGCGTCGGAAAGTTCCGCAAAGGCGAGCCAGTCTGAGCGGAATTCCGTGCGAAGGCGGTAGGGATTGGACTGGGGCACATTTTCCGGGAATTCGGAAAGTGCGGTGTAGATTTTGGCCCGCGAAATCGGGCTCAGGCTCATGATGATCTCATCATCCGTGCGCACAGTGATGGCATCGGCGGTCGCTTGCTGACGATCGGGGCGGTCGAGTGCACGGCGTTGGACGGGAGTGAGGGCAGCGGAATCCCAGAGTTCGGTGAGCTTCGCGGGGGTGTAGCCTTTGAAAATCCACGGCTGGGTGGCGGGGACCGTGAAGTCGGGCAGAATGTATTCTTCCGGCGGCTCGATCAGAGTGCGGAAATACTCGAGGTCGCCCCACGCACCGGGTTGGCATTTCAATACGTCGCTGGGTTTCCCGTCGGCTTTGGCGGGCGTCGCCCGAGGGGCAGTGGCCGCGGACAACGACGTGGCCCGGTAGGGAGACGGGGTGGCGGAGGAATTGAAATACAGCCAGCCGCCGACGAAGAGCCAGGGGGCGAGAATGAAAAATCCGAGCAGCCACAGCGCCGAGCGGGGAACGTGAAGCGTAAGACTGCGATCGTGCGACATAGAGAAGCCGGAAAGAGCAAGCGAACGGTCCGGGTCCAAGCCAAGGGCAAAGCGAACCGCGGGTAATCACCGCACGGTTCGCGGGGAAGCCGCGCCCGAAGTCCGGCGCATGAGGGCGTATGATCGGGCGAGAGGGGCGGCAGGTCAGGGCAACTCGTAGACCTCGATGATCGCGGTGCCGGCGCTGGTGCCGACGCCGCCGACACGGGCGCTGTAGGCGCCGGGGGGAAGCGTCACCAGAAGGACAGCGTCCTTGGTCGCGGTGTCGGCCAAGGCGAAGGCGCCGACGCTGGCGGCGGCATCCATCAGCTGAGCATCGCCGCCCCAGTTGTCGTTTTCGGTGACCTTGGCGCCGGTGTCGTTGTTGAAGAGCTCGAGTTTGGGGTCGGTCATGACGCCGCCGAGACCGAAGATGGTGCCCAGAGAGGGACCGATGCCGCGGACGAGGACGGTGCGGGCGGTGTTGCCGCGGAGCACAAAGCCGACAGCGAGCGTGGCGCCGGCGTCGATCTGGGTGAGAGTGGAAAGATTGATGAGGCGGGGGCTGGTGGCGGTGCGGGTGGTGCTGTTGTCGTAGATCTCGGCGAGCACGAGGCCCGAGGCAGTATCCTTGCCCGTGACCTGCACAGTGTAGCCGCCGGGCGTAGCGCTCGAGAGTGCGGCACTATCGAGCGGGCTGCTAAGGGCGAAGGCACCGACCGAGCTAAACGCGGCGATCATAGAAGCGCCGCCGCCCCAATTATCATTGGTGGTGACGGGGGTGCTCACGCCCGAGGCATTGAGCGTAAGGACCGGGTCGGCGAGGACATCGCTGAGACCGAAGGCACCGAGGGTTGGGCCGACGGCACGGATGACGAGCGGCAGAGTGCCGGAAAAGTTGAGTGGGCCGACGACGGCACCGACGGTAAGGACTTTGGCGCCGGGGCCGGCGGTGGTGAGGATGGAGAGGTTGATTAAGCGGGAAGTGTCCGTGGCGGCCACGGTGTTGATCACGAGTGTAGCGGTTGAACTGGTGGTGGAGCCGGTGGAGTTGGTGGCGATGACGCGGTAGGTGCCGGCGTGGGCGAGCGCGGTGACTTCTTTCAGCACGAGATTGGGGGACGTGGCACCGGCGATATCAGTGCCGTTGCGCTGCCAGCGGTAGGTCGTGGCGTCGGTGGCGGTGGAATTGAGCACCGCAGTGGAGCCGGCGGCGACGGTGAGCGAAGCAGGTTGAGTGGTGAAGGCCGGGGCGGCGACGGTGGGGCCGTTGACGACGAGCGTGGCGGAGTTGCTGGTGGTGGCGCCGGCGGAGTTGGTGGCGACGACGGTGTAGACGCCGGCCTGAGCGAGGGTGACGTTGGTCAGCGTGAAGGAGATGCCGGTGGCATTGGGGATATCGACGCCGTCCTTGCGCCACTGGTAGGTGGGCAGCGGGGTGCCGCTCGCGGTGCTGTTGAAGGTGACGTTGGCACCGACGGCGACGGTCTGACTGGCTGGGCTGAGGGTGAAGACGGGTCGGACCGGAGTGGCGGCGGCGACGATGACGGAGTAAGTGAAGAGGCTGGAAGTGTCGCCTTTTGCGCCGGGATTTTGCCAGGCGCGGACCGTCAGGTTGAAGGTGCCCGCGGTGGTCGGGGTGCCGGAAAGGGTAAGAAAGCTGCCGTTTACAGTGCCCCCGCTGCCAGATAGGCCCGAGACGGTGAGGCCAGGAGCAATGGTCCCGCTCACGCTGAACGAGGCCGGCTGGGATTGAGCCCCGGTGACCGTCATGGTGACGTTGGTTATGGCCGTGCCGGCGGTGACGCGGAGCGGGCTGGCCGTAGGCGTTGCGACGAGAGTGGTGGCGCCAGCGAGGGAGTGCACGGCGCCGAGCGAACCGAGGACGGCGACGGTGGCCTTGAGGACCGCGCCGGCGGGGGACGAAGTAAGAATCTCGCCGGCGGATGCCGCAACGCGAACTACAGGCGTGCGTTGGAGCAGGGCGACGAGGATCGCGGCGGGAAGATTGAGCCAGGCGAGGTGGCGTTGGAGTGAGAGGACGATTTTCATCGAATGAGCGTTGGCAATGCGGCGACTACAGCGGGAGTAGACCGGTGTGACAATTATCGAGGGGTGAAGTGCCCCGAAGTTGTGATGAAGAAGCTGTAAAACGATGCGGGCGCAGAGAATGTTCTCTGCGCCCGCACGGATGATTAACTGAAGAGAGCGGGGCTTAGTTGCAGCCGCAGCCACTGCCGCCGACGCCGCGTCCACCCGTGGCGCTCTCGCGGGAGAAGAAGATATGCTCGGACATGGCCGTCGCGAGGGGATCGCGACCGGTATTCATCGTGTAGTCGGCGAGCGTGGCGCGCTCCCACGGTTTTACGCGCACGAGATTGGTATTGGTGCAGCCGGTGGAGAAAGCGGCGACGAGTGCTCCTACGGCGAGCAACGTGGGGCGAAGGAAACGAGAGCGGGAGGAGGCGGTGGTGCGCATGGCGGGCAAGGGAGGATTTAAAGTTTTTCGGCGAGGAGAGTCTCGAGCTGGGTGCGGAGGAGTTTGTCCGTGGCGTCGCCGTGGAAGCCCTCGTGGATGAAGCGAATCTTACCGCTGCGGTCGACGAGGTAACTGGTGGGCATGGTCGGGACCACGACTTGTTTCACGAGTTTTTGCTCGCGGTCGTGGAGCGTGGCGAAGGGTGGGGCGAGTTTCTTGGCGAAGGTGACGGCGGCGGCAGGTTTCTCGTCGATGCTGACGGCGGCGAGGACGAGACCACGCGGGGCGAAATCAGTGTGAATCTTCGCGAGGGCGGGGAAGGAGGCCTTGCACGGGGCGCACCACGAAGCCCAGAAGTCGACGAGAACGACTTGTCCGGCAGTGGCGGGGGCGGGGGCGCCGGAGAGGGAGACAACGCCGTTGGGCGTGAAGGCCGGGAACGTATCACCGACCTTGAGCTGGGCGTGGGAAATCGTGGCGCACGAAAGCGCGACGAGCGCGGCGGCGCAGTGGAGGAGATTACGAAGCGACATAGTTAAAGAAGCCGCGCGTCTGGGCACGGGTGTTTTCGGTGAGGAGGAGGCCTTCGGCGCCGGGGCAGGCCTGGATGAATTCAAGGCCCTTGGGCACGCCGAGAACAAAGGCGGTGGTGGAGAGCACGCCGGCTTGGAGGCAGGAGCCGGCGACGACGGTGGCTTGCACGCAGCCGTGGGAGACGGGGGCGCCGGTGCGGGGATCTACGATGTGGCCGTAGCGTTTGCCGCCGATGACAAAGCGGCGGAGGTAGTCACCGGAGGACGCGACGCCTTTGCCCGTGACGCCGATGCTTCCGGCGGCGGTGCCGGGCTTGCGTGGATCCTCCAGGCCGATGTGCCAGGCCGGGCGGCCGGGTGGGGTGCCGACGGCACGGAGGTCATGACCGAAATCGACCAAGGCGCCGGCGAGACCGTGGTCGAGCGCGAGCTGGGCGACGATATCGACGGCGTATTCCTTGCCGAAGCCACCGAAGTCGAGCGCCATGCCGGCCGTGGGTAAAAATACCTTGCCGGGGGAGCGCTGGACTTTTTTCCAACCGACGAGGGCCCGAGCGCCCGCGATTTCCTCCGTGGTGGGCAAGCGGGGATTTTCTGCTTTGTAATTCCAGAGGCGCAGGAGCGGAAGTGCGGTGGGATCGAGGATACCCTGCGTCATGAAGTGCAGGGTGTCGCAGAGTTTGAGCAGACCTTCCATCTCGGCATCGATGGCAATCCAGTCGCGGCCGGCGGCGGCGTTAATGCGGCTGACCAGGGAGTCGGGGCGGAACCGGGAATACTTTGCCTCAAAGGCGTGGACCCACGCGGTGGCGCGGCGCTCGAAGTCCGCAGCCTGCGTATCGCCGCCGGGGGCGGAGTATTGCACCTCGCATTGGGTGCCGAGGGCGGGGAAGGAAAGTTTGCGCAAGGGCAGCGCGGCCGCGGTCCCGCTGGGGGCGGGAGGCGGGGCGCGACGGGCTTGAGCGTGGACGGACACGGGGCGAGCGAGCGAACCTTACCAGGAGAATTTGAGGCCGACGGTAGTGATCCTGGCCGAGCAATAGGCACTCGCCGGGGTAACGCCATCGCGGCCGTGCATCTCGTAGCGTTCGATGGCGGCGTCGAGTGCCAGAGCATCGGTAATGTTCCAAATGAGTTTCAGCCCGTAGGTATAGCTGCGGAAGGCCGAGAGACGGAAATCGGAGGAGTAGAACGGACCGTCGGGACGGGGACCGCCGGAAGCAGGGACGATCTTGGTGTTATCCAAATTATAGGCGTAGAAATCAGCGGCGGATTGCTCGTAGAGGCGCACGCCTGGGCGGAGGATGACGTGGTCTCCGAGGCGCTGGAACCAGGCGACGTCGATGGTATTGGCCGCGGCGCCAAAGGTGTCGCGGTAGTAACGATAGCTGGCATCGACCGCGCCACGCACTTCCGGGAAGGAGCGATTGAGAGCAGCGAGCGCGATGTATTTGTTGCGCTCGTTGGGGCGGTTTTCGCCAAAGGTGAGAGGAAGGGAAACGCCGGGGAAGATCTCGGTGTTCTTTTGGACGAGCTTGTAGGGGTCGGCGAGAAAGCCGGTCGTGCGGCCCCACGTGAGATTGAACGAGACCGAGGTGCGCGGATCGAGCAGCTGGGTGACACCCAGAATGACGTCGTTGCTGTGCTTCTTCACCAGCGGGCGCTGGAAGAACACCTTCACATCGTCCTCGGTGCCGGCGACGCCGGCGAGCAGCGTGGTATTCTTTTGGTTGAAGTCCGTGAGGGTGTTGAGGGACCAACCGTTGGACACGTAGTCAGATTCGCGGCTGTTGCCGAAGCCGACGGCGACGTTGACGCGGGAGAACTGGCGCGAGAAATCGGCGTTCCACGCTTTGCGGCGTTCGTGGATTTTCGAGAGGGGGACTTGATCGCTACCGGCGGGGGCGGGCTGGCCGGAGGGGGTCGCGCCGGTGATGGCGTCGATGAGCCCGCTCAGCTTAAGGTGCATGTCCGGCCCGAGGTCCTTCTCGATGTAAGTGCCCTGAGTCTGGATGGCGATGCGACCGTCGTCTTCCTTATAGTCCTGGTATTTGTAGGCGACGGAGTTTTCGGCGCGGGCGACGCGCGGGGCGAGCCAGACTAACAAGGCCGACAGCGCGAAGGCACGGAAAGAGGGCGAAAACGCGGAAATCATCGTGGAAGTAAAGACGTGGGCATTAAAACGGTCGTTTCGGGAAGGACGGCTCGCAACGGGAGAAGTGTAACAGATCATTTAGAAAATAGGTGGCCGAGGGGACCAGCTGGAGACCAGCGGGCGCGGACTCGGCGCAGCGAGGAAATGTTCCAGGGGATCGGCCGGGACGCGATGGGAAAGGTGGTGGAATGGGGTGGTAGTGCATGATTGGGGGGATGTGATCAAAACACGATTTGAGGAACAATCGGCTTGGCGCCCCCGTCCACCCTCCGCCACGTTTCCCACTATGATCTGTGTTCGCCGTTCCGGACTCCTCTTTATTTTGTATGCTGCCGTTTTGCTGGGAGGGCTATCGCTTCGAGCGCAGACGACGTTGCCGGTGGCGACGCAGGCTATCCCGGATCGGAGCTTTTCGGCGGTCACTGGCACGGTGACGGTCGACCTGCGGAACCATTTTGAGGTGCCGAACGTGACCGGCGCGGTGGTGCAATTCTCCACGGATCTCGGCCGATTTAACGTGCAGTTGCTGGCGGCGGATGCGCCTATCTCGGTGGCCAACTTTCTCTCCTACGTCGCAGATCGGTCCTTCGACAGCACGATAATCCATCGGTCCACGAAGCTGAATACGACGGGTAACGGTATCATCCAAGGTGGCGGTTACACCTACGCGACCACGCCTGCGACGGTGGCAAAAAAACCGGCCATTGTGCTGGAGTATAAGCTGCCCAATGTGCGCGGCACCCTCGCCATGGCGCGCACGACGGACTTGAACAGCGGAACAAGCGAGTGGTTTTTCAATGTCGACGATAACACGAGCGTCCTTGGAACGAGCAATGGCGGTGGTTACGCCGTGTTTGGCCGTGTGCTCGGGACGGGTATGACCGTGGTGGATAATATTTTCGCGGTGCCAACCTACAATGCCGGGTCGCCGTTCGATAATATTCCCCTGCGCAATGTCGCGTCCGGGCAGACGACGATCGGTCTTTCGAATCTAGTGCAGATTGCGTCGGTAGCAGTTATGCCGATCTACCCGACCAGCACAGCGAACGGCGTGCTTGCTTTTAGCGTGACCAGCGCGGAACCCACAGTTGCCACGGGCAGTATCGCGGGGTCCACCCTGACGATCACGCCAGTTGCCGGTGGCGCAACGGTGCTGACGGTGCGCGCGGCGGACACGAACGGCAACGCGGTATCCGCAACCGTCAACGTGTCCGTAGCGGCGGCGCCGGTGGCGCCGGTCTTTGCGACGCAGCCGGTCTCTCAAACCATAGCGAGCGGGAGCACGGTAGTCTTCGCGTCCTCAGCGAGCGGTGCACCGCGCTATGTGTGGCGGCGCAACGGAGTGGTGGTCGACGGTGCGACTTCGGCGTCGTTGGTCATTACCGGGGCGACTTCGGCCAATGCTGGCTCCTACACGGTGACGGCCTCGAACGACGTGGGGGCGGTGACAAGTAGCGCGGCCCTCCTGTCGGTTAATTCGGCCAGTGTCAGTGAGGCAGGGCGGTTGGTGAATCTTTCGATTCTGACGACCGCCGGCACGGGCGCCAAGGTGCTCACGGTGGGAGCGGTCGTAGGTCCGCTGAGTTTGCCTACCTCGCTGCCGATGGTGATGCGCGCGGTCGGACCGTCGTTGAGTGACTTTTTCGGGATCAAGAGTGTGCTTGCCGATCCGGTCATGACCATATTTGCGCAGGGATCAGCCACAGCGGTGGCGAGCAATGACAACTGGGGGGCACCGATTGCCCCTGCCACGGCGACTGCGGCCGAGCTGACCTCGGCATTTTCAGCCGTGGGTGCGTTTCCATTGACGGCGGGCAGCTTGGATAGTGCCTACTTTGCCCCGGCGCCGGGATTCCGGGCTGGCGGCTACACGGTGCAGGTCTCCGGTAAAGGCACGACGACCGGCACTGTGATTGCGGAAATCTACGACGCGGCCGGCTCGGCGCGCACGGCAGAAACCCCGCGCCTCATCAACCTTTCCACCCGGGCGGCGATCGACACGGGCGGCGAACTAAGGGTCGGATTTGTGCTGCGCGGGCTTTCGGCCCGCACGGTGTTGGTGCGGGCCGTCGGCCCCTCGCTGACGGCGCTCGGCGTGAGTGATGTCATGGCCGATCCGAAGCTCGAACTCTTCGATAACGACAATGCCGGCCAAAAGATTGGCGAAAATGACAACTGGGGCGGCGATACGCAGCTCGCATCGGTCTCGAACTCCGCCGGAGCGTTTGCATTGGCGGGCCCGACGACCAAAGACGCCGTGTTGCTCGTGACCCTGCCCCCCGGAGCCTATAGCGCCCGCCTCAGTGCGGCGACGGGAGCCGGTGGCACGGCGATTGTGGAAGTCTACGAGGTGCGCTGAGCCGGCCCATCCGGCACGATCTCCTCGGGTTCATAGCCGAGGAGCG
>CANGHW010000107.1 GCA_947453695.1 Opitutia bacterium | reverse complement strand
TTGGTTTGAGGCGCTGGGAGGTTGGTCGGATCATCTCGCCGGTCGGTTGCTGACGCTTGGCGGTCCGTCGGCGTGACTGCTTAGTTAGTCGGAGCCGCTCAGCACTTGGCTGAAGCCGCTCCGCGCTGGGTCGAAGGCGCCGCGCGGCCGGTCGGAGGCGCTCCCGCGTCGGCCCGAGCCCCTTGCCTGTCGTTTGCGGGCGCTCGGCGGCTGGCCGGAGGTGCGGTCCGGTTGGTCGGAGCGTCTTGCGCGTCCGTTAGACTGTCGGGTTACGGGAGGTAAGCGTGGGCCGAAAGCCCCCGCCCCCGCCCGCACCGGCTCAACCGATTGCGAGCAGCTCAACGTCGAAGACCAGCGTCGAATTTGGCGGGATCACCGGCGGATAACCGCCGCGGCCATACCCCAACTCCGGCGGAATCGTGAGCTTCACTTTGTCGCCGACCTTCATCTGCGCGACGCCGAGATCCCAGCCGCCGATCACCTGCCCCATTCCGAGGGTAAACGTAAACGGCTCGTCGCGGTCGACTGAGCTGTCGAATTTCGAACCGGTGGTCAGCCAACCGGTGTAGTGCACGGTGACTTCGTCACCTTTCTTCGGCGCAGCGCCGTTGCCGGTAACGAGTTTCTCGATCTTGAGGGAGGGAGCGGTAGCCATGTGCCCATCGTCGCCGCCCCCACCGCCACAGGTCAAGCCGCCCCGCCCCATATGCGGCGACCGCGCCTCACCCTGTGCGCACTGCCGGTAGGGACGCCTCTCCGAGGCGTCCGCGCTCGTGTTCGCACACCTCGGAGCTCCGTCCCTACCTTTCATCCGCGGGTTCTCTCCGAGCGCCCGGGGCAAAAGAGTCAGTGCCAGCGGACTGCGCCAGCCGCGTCCCGCGCTCCGGCGCTCAGAGCGCGACGTCTTCGTAGATCTCCGCGAGCGTCATCGCCTGCCCGATCGAGCGAAACTCGACGAGCGCTTCCGGCGCCGTGAATATCTCGCCCGCCCAACCGGTGGCGCGACGGAAGATCGTCAGTTCGCGGCGGTTCTGCTCGACCAACACATATTCCTGCAACGTCGGCACCTGCAGGTAGTTCAGCTTTTTCTCGCGGCGATCGATCGTCTCGGTCGAGGGCGAGAGGACTTCCACGATGAGTGTGGGGAGTCGGAGAAAGTATTTCTCTATGTCGGCCTTTTGGCAGGAGACGACCACATCGGGGTAATAAAAAATATCCTCGCGCCCCGCTTCGAGCCGCACCTTGAAATCACTGATGAACGCCCGGCACGGTCCGCCCCGCAGTTTGTTGCGCAGGGCGGAAGCGATATTCAGCGCGATTGCATTGTGCGCCTCGCTCGCCCCGCTCATCGCATGGATGGCTCCGCCGATAAACTCGTGCTTCACGTCGCTTGTCTCCTCAAGAGTGAGGTATTCGGCGACGGACATCGGGAGAACACGGGCGGCTTCCATGGCGGAAAGACTAGGCAAGAGGAGACGCACTTCAAGTCCCGGCCTCATAGTCGCGCGAAAAAGGGGTATCGCGAACCGCGGGTGGCGAAGCGCCCTGAGCCTCCTGCCCAGGTCCGGGATGGGCGTTTCGACTTTCGCAGCCCTGATGCCTTCGGCCGAAAAAACCCGGCCGACCGCGACACCGGCGCCTTCGCCCTCGCCTCCTCTTCGAAAGACGCCGCCCTGATCCGCCCCCTCGCCCCCGGTGCCTATCGTGCGCAGGTGGGTGCCGCCCGACGGCCCGAACACAGGCACCGCTCTGGTGGAAATCTACGAGATCCCGTGACGCCCGCCGCCGCGTTCGCGTTGTCCCCGCTGCGCAACCAAAGGCCCGCTCAATCGGCGGGCCTTTTTCGCTGTCGGATCTTTCCGCTCGTCAACCCGTCGCCACCACCCGCGACGCGCCCCCCGCGGTCACCTTGTCACCTGCGATCGTATTCCGCGTTCGTCGGGCTTCACGTGGTGCGTCTCCAACCGCGCCGTGGATCAATCCCGCGGCATAGCCGATCGTGTGCTCGGCTTGGCCGTCGCGCTCAGCCGCAGCGGAGAGTGTCCTGGATTTTGCCGCGCTCAATGGGCTCGGCCCGGCTGGGCACGATCCACGCAGTCGAAGCGACCGAGCCAATCTTGACGTGCTTGGCGTGAACTAAATGCCGGGCCTATTTGGCGGCATTCTTGCGGAAGATAAAAATGTGCTGCTGCGGCAGCGTTTCAATCGCGCGGTCGAAGGTCAGCGGATGGACCGCCATCTCTTTTTTCACCTGCACCGCCGTCATTTTGTGCAGCTTCTTGATCGGAACCTCCGGATCTTCGCCCCGATACTCCACCAGCACCAGCTGACCGCCAGGCTTGAGACCGCGGATCATCGCCTGCGTCATCTCGTAGGGGAAATCGAGTTCGTGGTAGACATCCACCAGCAGAATCAAGTCCGTGGAATTCTCCGGTAACTTCGGGTCCTGCACGGTGCCCAGCACCGGCACCACGAGTTGGTCGACTTTGCGGCGCTTCATCTGCGCCATCAACAGCTCCAGCATCTCGGGCTGAATATCATTGGCGAAGATCTTCCCGTTGGGCGCGACTTTTTGCGCCATGCGCCACGAAAAATACCCGCTCCCCGCTCCTACGTCAGCCACGACCATCCCGGGCTTCAGGTCGAGCGCCGTGAGGAGTAAATCCGTGCGTTCCTCTTCCTGCCGTGTCGGACGCTCGAGCCAGCCGGCCGCCTGATGGCCCATGACCTGGGCGATCTCGCGGCCCAGGTAGAATTTGCCAATGCCATCGCGATCGTGGACCGCCCGCGTTTCGTAGCGCGGCGCTTCCGCGGTCTTGGGCAACTCGGCGGCGCCGAGCCCCACGCAGGTCAAAACGAGCACTCCCAGCCAGCGGCGTGTCGTCGCGGCCGCACTCATGGCAGTTTCGCTTGGACGAGTTTGCTCACGGCCCCGAAATCGATCAGCGCGGCATCGGGGTGCTGTTTGAGTGCACCGATGACCTTGCCCATTTCCTTCTTCGATTGTGCTCCGGTGGACGCGATCGCCGCGACGATCAGGGCGTCAACGGTCGCGGCATCGAGACCCTTCGGGAGATATTTCTCGAGAATGCGGATCTCCGCGTCATTGGCCGCGACGAGATCCGCCCGGCCACCTTTTTCAAATTCGGCTTTCGCGTCCGTCAGATTCTTGACCGCCTTGCGCAGGGTCGCGAGCGAGAGAGCATCGTCGATTTCCTTGTTGGCATCCATGGCGGCACGTTTGATGGCCGCATCAGCGGTGCGGAGAGCCGTGGTGGTCGCGGCATCGCGAGCCTTCATGGCAGTGATAATGTCGGCGCGGAGGTTTTCGTAGGTCGAGGCCATGGCCGGCAGTCTGCGCGACCGGGGCGCAGTGTCGAGATTCGAGCGTCAGGGCGCCGGGGGCGGCACCTTATCCGCGACATAGAGGATATACGCCGGCCGCTTCGCCGCCGCATGGAGCTTCGCCGGGACTACGCGCACGGTGAAGCCGGCTTGAGTCAGGCGCTTCTCATAGGCCCGGTCGTGGCTCGCCGACCAGATGACCGCCCGGCCGCCCACCTTGAGCGCGCCGAAGACGCGCGCGATGCCGCGCTCGTCGTAGAGCCGGGCATTTTGCGGCTGCACCATCGCCGACGGACCGTTGTCCGTGTCGAGAATCACGGCATCGAAGCGCACGCCATCGGTCCGGCCCAGCACCTGCCACACATCGCAGGCATGCAGCACCACCCGCCGGTCGTCGACCAGCGCACCATTTAGCCGGGCGAGGTGTGTGCGGTTCCAATCAACCATCGCCGGGATCAGCTCCGCCAGCTCGACGATGCCATGCGGGCCCACTCCCTCCAGCGCACTGCGCAACGTGAAGCCCAGTCCGAGGCCTCCAATGAGCACCCGGGATTTCCCGAAACGCGGAAACCGCTCAGTGGCGAGTTCACCGATCATCAACTCCGAGGCGGCCACGCGGGAGTCCATCAGGGCCTGACCGTTGAGCCGCACGGTAAAGGCACCGTCATGTTCATGCAGCGAGAGTTTGGCGCCGCCGGGAGCCGAGGCCTCGGCGAGTTTGATGGTCGGTTTCATCGATCTGGAGCCCTTCACGATGGGGCCACCTCCCACCCTAAAGCCAGCCCGACGTTGCACGTCATCTCCCCGCTCGTCAGGCTGCAGGCGATGACTCCTCTGCCTTCCCGCAATGTTCTCGGCGGTCCGCTCAAACCCTGCTCCAGCCGGCCGCTCACGGGCTTTTTCCGCAACGGACACTGCGATACCTGCGCCGAGGATAGGGGGTGCCACACGGTCTGTGTCGAGGTCAGCGCCGAGTTTCTCGCCTTCAGCCTTGCCAGTGGCAACGACCTCTCCACCCCGCGCCCGGAATACAATTTCCCCGGCCTCTCGCCGGGCGATCGCTGGTGCGTCTGCGCGTCGCGCTGGCTGGAATGCGTCGAGGCCGGCTACGGGGCCCCCGTCGCCCTCGCCTCCACCCATGAGCGCACCCTAGAGCTCGTGCCGCTTGCCACGCTCCAAAAACACGCCACCGCCTGATTTTGTCCTCGATGCAACCTCACCCGCACAAAGACCCGCTCCACGGTATCACCCTCGAGCAAATCCTCACGCGCCTCGTCAACCACTATGGCTGGGAAGAACTGGGGCAGCGGATCGAAATTCGCTGCTTCAATTCCGACCCGAGCATTTCCTCGAGTCTGAAATTCCTCCGGAAAACGCCCTGGGCCCGCACGAAAGTGGAGCAGCTCTTCGTGCATACGGATTTTCCTTCGGCGCCGTAACACCGACCGGCCGGCCGAAGCGATCAGCCAAACAACGTGCCCTGTTGCGCGCCGCCCGGCAGGAGCCGCGGCAACTTCCACTCCATGGGCGCGAGGCCGGCCTCCACGAGGTGGGCGTTGATCTGCGAAAAACACCGCGAGCCGAGAAAGTAGCGCGCCGACAGCGGCGAGGGATGCCCACACTCCACGACCCGGTGATGCGCTCCCGTGATCAAGGTCCGCTTCGCTTGCGCCGCCTTGCCCCACAGCACGAACACCACGCAAGTCGGTTTCGCGTTCACCTGCGCAATGATCCGATCCGTGAAGTTCTCCCAGCCTTTGTCGCGGTGCGAAAAGGCCTCGCCTGCCCGCAACGTGAGCACGGTGTTGAGCATGAGCATTCCTTGCCGCGCCCACGCTTCGAGGCACCCGTGGGACGGCACCTCAAACCCCACATCGGCTCGCAGTTCCTTGTAAATGTTTTGGAGCGAGCGCGGCACCTTCACTCCCGGTCGCACCGAAAAACACAGCCCGTGGGCGTCGCCCGGCGTGGGATAGGGATCCTGCCCGAGTAGAACCACCTTCGTCGCCGCATAAGGAGTGAGGCGCAATGCCGTGAAGATATCCTCGCGTGGCGGCAGCACCGTTTTCCCCGCGGCCACTTCGGCGTCGAGCAAGGCGTCGAGCGCACGGAAATAATCCTGCGCACATTCGTTCTCCAGCTGCGGACGCCATGAGGCGGGGATCGGTGGCAACACGGCGCGAGCAAGCGTCAATCCCGCGCGCCGGGCCAGTGGAAAAACGAGTGACGCCGCGGCCCGGCGACTCCACGTTTCCGCCATGCCCCGCGTTACCCCCGCTCTCGTCTTCCTGGCTGCGCTCTCCTCTGCCGTCGCTGCTTCCTCGCCCGTCAACGTGAAGTGGAACCCGCCGGGCCTCCCGCCGGCGCCCGCCGAGGGCCCTGCCCTGTGTGTCGGTGCCTACCTCAAGCCCGAGCAGGGGCAGGCCATGCTCGACGCCGCGCTCACCCAATTTCCCGACCGCGCCTCGTGGGACGCCTACGCGGCTCACTTGCGTAAACGCATTCAAGAAAATGTCGGTCTCTCGCCGTGGCCCAAGCGCACGGCCCTCAATCCGATCTTCCGCGCCAAGCGCACGTTCGACGGCTACACCGTCGAGAACGTCGCCTTCGAATCCGTGCCCGGCTACTTCGTGACGGGAAATCTTTACCGTCCGCTCAACGCCCAGCCGCCCTTCCCCGTCATCCTCTCCACGCACGGCCACGGCGGCGCGATCAAGCAACCGGAGGATTTTGAGAAACAGGGCCGCTTCACTTCGACCGTGCAGGCCCGCGGCGGCACCTTCGCCCGCCTCGGAGCCGTGGTGCTTTCCATCGAAATGGTCGGCTACGGCGATTCCATCGCGCAGGTGGGCGAGGCCGCTCACAAGCGCCCGTTCACCCAAACGCTCCAAACCTGGAACACCACTCGCGCGCTCGATCTCCTGCTGTCTCTCGAGGGAGCCGACCCGAAGCGCGTGGCCGTCAGCGGTGAGTCCGGCGGTGGCACCCAGACCTTTCTCCTCACTGCCCTGGACCCGCGCGTCACTCTCGCCGCGCCCGTCGTGATGGTGTCGTCCTACTTTTTCGGCGGTTGCGCCTGTGAGAGCGGTCTCCCGATCCACCGCAGTGCCGACCACTTTGCCAACAATGCAATGATCGCTGCCCTCGCAGCCCCGCGCCCGCTGCTCATCGTCTCGGACGGGAAGGACTGGACGCAGCACAATCCCACCATCGAGTTTCCCTTCCTCCAGAAAATCTACGGCTACTACGGCGTCCCGCAAAAAACCGCTCACGTCCACCTGCCCACCGAGGGTCACGACTACGGTCCGTCCAAACGCGAGGCCGTCTACCGCTTCATCGCCGCCCAGTTCGGGCTCGATCTCGCGCCGGCCCTCGACGCGGCGGGCAAGATCGATGAATCACGCGTTACCATCGAGCGCCATGTGCCCCTGCACGTCTTCAACGACGAGTTCCCCTTGCCCACCCGCGCCCCGCGCGACATTGCCGTGATCGAGCGCACACTCCGCGATCTCCAACACTAAGCCCCTTTCTCTTTACCATGAGCGAACTCCCCGACTGCCAATACTGCCGCAAAGACCAACGCCTGCATGACCTCATGATCGAGGTCGCGACACTGAGCGCCTCGACGCTCTATCTCTTCAAGGAGCAGAGCCACCGCGGTCGCTGCGTCGTCGCCTACCGCGGCCACGTCAACGAGCTCTTCGAGCTCCCGCACGACGAGCTGATTTTGTTCACGCAGGACGTGGCCCGCGCGGCCAAGGCCATCAAGGCCGCCGTCGGCGCCAAGAAAATCAACTACGGGGCCTACTCCGACAAGCTCCCCCATCTCCACATGCACCTCGTGCCGAAGTTCGAGGGTGGCGTCGCCTGGGGCGCGCCGTTCGAGATGATGCCCGCCAACAAGCAGCTCCTCTCCGAGGCCGACTACGCAGCGGTGATCGCCGCCATCAAGGCCCAGCTCTGAGCCGCTCCGGCCGCTCGCGCCGCGGGGCCGCGAAAAAATTGCCCCGAAATTAACCGGACGACACGCCTTCGTCCTCCTGCTATCGTCGTCGCATGCGAATGACCCATGCCACCATGTATGCGCGCGTGCTCGCCGGCGACGCCGCCTACAACGGGCGCTTCTTCACCGGCGTCCTCACGACCGGCATCTACTGCCTGCCGTCGTGCAAGGCCCGGAAACCAAAACCGGAAAACGTCCGCTTCTTCCCCAGCTGCGACGCCGCCCGCGAGTCCGGCCTGCGCGCCTGCAAAAAGTGTCACCCCGATGATTTTTCCCGCGGCGCCGATCCGGTGCTCGAAACCATCGAGGCGCTCGCCGCCGAGGTGCGCCGCCAGCCCGCGGCCTTTGCCGATGCCCGCGCCGTCGTGCGGCGCTCCGGCTTCGGCGTCACCCGGGCGTTTGAACTCTTTCGCCAGCACTACCACACCACGCCGGCCGATCTGCTCCTCCGCGCCCGCCTCGACCAGGCCAAGCAGCGTTTGCTCACGACCGAAGAAACGCTCGCCAACCTCGCCTTTGGCCTTGGCTTCGACTCGCTCTCCGCCTTCCACGAAAACTTCCGCGCGTTCAATGGCCTCACTCCGGCCGCCTATCGCGACTTGCGCACGGCCCGCACATTTTCCCTCACACTGCCGGAGGGGTATTTACTGCCCTACTTGCGCCGGGCGCTGAGTCGCGATCTCCACAGCATCACGGAGCGCCTCGTCGGCGATACTTACACGAGCGTCGTCCGCCTTTCCACCGGCCCAGCCCGGCTCACGTTGCAACTCTCGCCCACCCGCATCGACGCGGAGATCTCCACCGACTCCGGCCCCGAGACCCACGCATTGGTCGTTGGTCTCCTCGGTCTCGATCAAGACGCCACCGCCTTCGCCCGGCTCGCCCGGAAGCTCGGCCTCGCCCGTCTCGTGGCCACGCGCGAGGAGCTCCGCATCAGCCGCACGCCGTCGGTATTCGATGGCCTGCTGTGGTCCATCATCGGCCAACAGATCAACTTCCCGTTCGCCTGTCTCTTGAAGCGCCGCCTCATCGAGCGCGCCGGCACGCCTTTCGCCGACGGCCTCTTCGCGCCGCCCACCCCGGCCGCCGTCGCTGCGCTCGAGCCCGCCGATCTGCTCCCGCTCCAATTCTCCCGGCAAAAGGCCGACTACGTCATCCAAACCGCGCGCCTCATTGCCACCGGCCAGCTCGACCTCGCCGCGCTAACGTCGATGTCCGCCACCCGCGCCGAGCGCACGCTCCTCGCGGTCCGCGGTCTCGGCCCGTGGTCGGTCAACTATCTCATGATGCGCGCCCTCGGCTTCCCGGATTGCGTGCCGCTCGGCGATACCGGCGTGACCAGCGGCCTGCTCGCGCTGCTCAAACTCGACGAACGCCCCGATGTCGATGCCACGCGTCGCCTCATGACGATGTTTTCTCCGTATCGCAGTCTCGCTACGGCCCACCTTTGGCAATTCACTCAACCTGCTCCCTCATGAGACAATTTTACGACACGTTCTCCACCCCCGTCGGTGACTTCTCCGTTGCGCTCAATACGAGCGGCTCCGTCATCGCCACGGCCTTCGGCGGATTGCCCGAATTGCGGGAGCGCTTCATGGCCGACGAGATCGAGCACAATCCCGCCCGCGCCGAGCACGTGCGCCGCGAGATCACCGAATACTTCAGCCACAAACGCACCACGTTCACCGTCGCGCTCGCGCCCAGCGGCACGCCGTTTCAACAGAGCGTCTGGGCCGCGCTCCAGCGCATCCCCTTGGGCGAAACGCGCAGCTACGGCGAACTTGCCAGCGACCTCGGCAAGCCCGACGCCGCCCGGGCCATCGGTCGCGCCAATGCCACCAATCCCATCTGTCTCATCATCCCGTGCCACCGCGTGATCGGCGGCGACGGCTCGCTCACGGGTTATGCGTTCGGCGAGGACTTGAAACGCGACCTGATCGCGCACGAGCGTGGTGCCTCCCAGGTCGGACGCGGCCTCGAGAAGGCGCCAGCGAAAGCCTGACGTGTGTCCGGCCTAAGCCGCCCGGCGATCCACTAGGTCGTCCGGGCCTCGTGCAGGCGCACGACGAAACGCTTCAGCTTCTCCTGGTCCTTAACGCCGGGTGCGGATTCGACGCCACTGTTCACATCGACGAACCGCGTGCCGCTTTGGCGGATCGCTTCGCCGATGTTGTCCGGACTGAGGCCGCCGGCGAGGATCCACGTCTTTTCGGGATAGTTTGCACGATGGCGGGCAAACTTACCCCAATCCCCCGTCTTGCCGGAGCCGCCAAAACCCTCCGCATGAAACGCGTCCAAGAGGAAATGCTCCGCCAGCGGCAGCAGCGTCGCGGAGACGTCGACCGTGGGCGGTAATTTGGGCGCGAGCCAGAGGCGTTTGGGCCCCACCGTCTCGGCCCAGCTCGCGACCGTAGCCTCCGGCGTTTCGGGGCGGAAATGAATCTGGAAAAAATCGAACCCCGCGTCACTCATCGCCGTGAGTTCGGCCACGGTGGGCTCGACGGTCACCGCCACCTTGTGTCGCTCCGGCAGGCGTTTGGCCATCGCCCGATAGGTCTCCAGCGCGATGTGCCGCGGAGATTTCGGGTAAAGGATGAACCCGAGGTAGTCCGCACCGCAGCGGTCGGCGAACTCCGCGTCGACATGCGACGTGAGGCCGCAAACCTTGAGGCGGACACCGTCGATCATGGGACTTAAAACGCGTTGATCGAGGCGATCACGTGATCGACCTGCGCATCGGTGAGCTCCGGGAAGATTGGCAGGCTCACGCACGTCGCCGCCGCTTGCTCCGCCACGGGGAACGAGCCCACGCCCTTGCCGAGGTTCGCGTAGCACTTCTGCAGGTGCAACGGCACGGGATAGATGAGATCGGTGCCGATCTCGTGCTTCGCGAGGTGCTCGCGCAGGGCATCGCGGCGCGGGTGGCGGATCGTAAATTGGTGGAACACCGATTTCCCGTAGGCCGGCTGCTCCGGCAGGCGCACCTCGGCGAGTTTGATTCCGGACAGGTAGCGCGCAGCGATCGCCTGACGACGCGCGGTCCACGCGGCGAGGTGCGGCAGCTTCACGTTGAGCAGCGCGCCTTGGAAACCATCCATGCGGAAATTGCCGCCGATGATGTCGTGGTAGTAGCGCCGGTCGGAACCGTGCACGCGGATGTGGCGTGCCTTGGTGTGCACCGCTTCATCCTTCGCGACGAAGGCGCCGCCTTCCCCGCAGCCCCCGAGATTCTTGGTGGGATAAAAACTAAACGTGCCGACGTCGCCAATTATGCCGACGGGCATGCCCTTGTAGCGAGCGCCGACGGCTTGGGCGCAGTCTTCGATCACATAGAGGCCGTGTTTCCGTGCGATTGCGATAATCTCATCCATGCGCGCCGGCTGGCCAAACAGGTGCACGACGATGATGGCCTTGGTGCGCGGCGTGATCACCGCCTCGAGTTTCGCGGGATCGAGGTTGAAGGTGCCTTCCTCGACATCGGCGAAGACGGGCGTCGCGCCGACGTAGTTGATGCCCCACGCCGACGAGATGAAGGTAAACGGGGTCGTCACGACCTCGTCGCCCGGGCCGAAGCCAGCGATCATGCAGGCCACGTGCAACGGCGCAGTGCCGCTGTTCATCCCCAGCGCCCGCGGATAGCCGAGCGTGGTCGCGAAGGCTTTCTCAAAATCCTCGACGTCCTTGCCGAGGCAGAATCGCGTGGCGTCGTAAGTCGCGGTCAACGCGGCGAGCGCGGGCTCGCGGAGGGCCTTGTGCTGGAGACTGAGATCGAGGAACGGGACTTTCATTTCGAGAGCTTCTTCACCAGGGCGTCGACCAAACTGTCGAGGCTCGGGGTCTTGGCGGTGAAATCGATCGGCATGCCGACCGTCTTCATGGTTTCGCTGGTTTGCGGTCCGATGCTGCCGGCGAGGGGGCGCACCGCTTTCTTGGCGAGCTTGAGCGCGGCCGCCTGATCGACGAAAGACTGCACCGCAGAGGAACTCGCAAAGAGGATCGCATCGGCCCCACGCTCGCGGAAATCCGCGGCGACTGGATCGGCGCTGAGGTCCGTCTTCTCCGTCTTGTAAACCTGCAGTTGGTCCACGATGGCGCGGGCATCCTCGAGCTTCGTCACAAGGTCGTCGCGATTCATGTTGCCCGTCACCACGATCAACTTGGCGCTGTCGAGACTGCCGGTCGCGATGAGTTCGTCGGCGAGCGCCGCCCCGGTGGCTACCTTGGGCTGGCACTCCACCTTCAGATGAAACGAGCGGATGGCCGCGGCCGTCGTGTCGCCGATGCAGGCGAAGCGCAGCAGGCCGATGGAGCGAATGTCGTCAAAGATGCGCAGGCACTCTTCCATGAAGTAGCGCACGCCATTGGCGCTCGTAAAGACCACCCAGTCGTAGCTGCCGAGCTCGAGGAACACGTCGGCCAGCGCTTGGTTGTCCACGCTCTTCGTGATGCTGATAAGCGGCAGCTCGACCACCTCGGCGCCGAGCGCGGCGAGTTTGGCGGAAAGTTCGGGGGCCTGCTCGCGGGCGCGGGTGACCGCGATACGACGGCCGGACAAAACGGAGGAAGAACTCATGAAAGGAGACCGAGCTGGCGGAGCACCCGGGCCGCGGTGGCGGCGGGCGCGGCGAAATCGGCGGCGGTCAGCGGGAAGCTGCGGCCACCGGTGTTTTCGTGAAAGAGATAGAGGACGTCGCCAGCCACGTGCGCGGCAAACGCCGTGTGACACCCGCCGCCGAGCGCGTTTTGAAACGCCCGCTCGAGCGTGACATCTCGCGCCGTGGGCGCATCGAAGACCGCGGCAAACTTCGCCGCATCGGCTGCGCGGCATTGGATGCCGATGGCGCCCTGCCCCACGGCCGGGACCATCTGGTCAAAGGTGAAGGGACGAAACTCGACGCCCGGCCAGCTCGTAAAGCCGAGGCGCGCGAGCCCGGCGGCGGCGAGGATCGAGCCGTCGGCCACATGTTGCTCGCCGATCTTGCGGAGGCGGGTGTCCACGTTGCCGCGGATCTCAGTGAACTGCACCGCAGGATACATGCGCTGGAGCTGCAGACGGCGGCGCGGGCTGCCGGTGGCGATCGTCGCGGGCGTGGTCACGCCGGCGCGGAGCACGAGCACGTCGCGCGTATCGGCACGCGGCATGTAGCCGGCCATCGCGAGTCCCGCCGGCATTTCGCCTGGCAGGTCCTTCGTGCTGTGCACGGCGACATCCGCCTCACCCCGGGTGAGCGCGGCTTCGAGTTCGCTGGTGAAGAGTCCTTTGCCGCCGCGTTTCTCGAGCGACCACTCGGTCTGTTTGTCACCGGTGGTGACGATCTTCAGGAGCTCGGTTTCGACGCCGAGCGTCGCGCGCAGGTGCGCGGCGACCATCTCGGTCTGGGCGAGCGCGAGCGGACTCTTGCGGGTGACGAGGACGAGTTTGGACATCGGAAAAAACAAAGGCGCAGAGCAAAGCTTCTGCGCCTCGGAAGGATTTGGCAACTACGCCGACTTTAGGAGTAGGAAGCCTGGACGCCCTTGATGTTCTTCTTGGTCATCCACGGCATCATGCTGCGGAGGTAAGCGCCGGTCTTCTCGATCTGGTGCTTCTCGCCCTGCTTGAGGAGGGCGTTGTAGTTCTTGAGACCGCCCTTGTGCTCCTTGACCCACTCCTTGGTGAACTGACCGGATTGGATCTCTTTGAGGATCTTCTTCATCTCGGCCTTGGTGTTCTTGTTGATCACGCGCGGGCCGCGGGTGATATCACCGAATTTCGCGGTCTCGGAGATCGAGAAGCGCATGCCGGCGATACCGGACTCATACATGAGATCACAGATGAGCTTCAGCTCGTGGAGGCACTCAAAGTAGGCCATCTCGGGCTGGTAACCAGCCTCGACGAGGGTCTCGAAACCGGCCTGCACGAGGGCACTGGCGCCACCGCAGAGGACGGCCTGCTCGCCGAAGAGATCAGTCTCGGTCTCTTCTTTGTAAGTGGTCTGGAGCACGCCGGCGCGGGTCGAGCCGATGCCCTTGGCCCAGGCGAGGGCCTGCTTCTTGGCGGTCTTGGACTTGTCCTGCGCGACGGCGATGAGGGCCGGCATGCCTTTGCCTTCAGCGTAGAGGCGGCGGACCATGTGGCCGGGGCCCTTCGGGGCGACCATGATGCAGTCGATGTCCTTGTGCAGCTTCACGAGCCCAAAGTGGACCGCGAGGCCGTGGGAGAAGAGGAGGGTCTTGCCCTTGGAGAGATTCGGGAGGATGTCGCGCTCGTAAACCTCAGCCTGCTTCATGTCCGGGAGACCGACCATGATGACATCGGCGCGACGGACCGCCTCGGCGGTCTCGAACACTTCGAAACCGTGCTGCTCGGCAACGGCCTTGGACTTGGAACCAGCATAGAGGCCGATGATGACCTTGCAGCCACTGTCCTTGAGGTTCAGCGCGTGGGCGTGGCCCTGTGAACCATAGCCGAGGACGGCGAGCGTTTTGTTTTTAAACACGCCGAGGTCGGCGTCTTTGTCGGTGTAGACTTTGGCGGGCATGATAAAAGGTGGGTTGCGGGGTGGATGAACGGTTACGAGTAAGGGTTAACGTTTCAAAGCAAGTCGGCCGGTGCGCGCGAGCTCCAGAATGCCGAAGGGCTCGAGCAGTCCGAGGAAGGCGGTGATCTTTCCGTCGTCACCCGTCGCCTCGATGATGAGGGAGTCGGGGCTGAGGTTCACGATCTTGGCGCGGAAGATGTCGGCGATCTGCAGCACCTCGGGGCGGGTCTTCACATCGGCGCGGACCTTCACGAGGATGAGCTCGCGGTCGACCGACTGACCGTCCTTGAAGTCGACGACTTCGACCACGTTAACGAGCTTGCGGAGCTGCTTGATGCAAAGATCGAGCGAGGCGTCATCGCCCTTCAGCACCGCGGTGATGCGGGAGAGCGACGCATCGTGGGTGGGTGCTACATTCAGCGAGTCGATGTTGAAGCCGCGGCCGGAAAACATTCCGGAAACGCGCGCCAAAACCCCAAACTTGTTCTCAACGAGGACGGAGATCGTGTGTCGCATGGAAAGTGATGTGGTGAAAAAAAGAAAGATGGTGGACGCTGAGGGACTCGAACCCCCGACACCCTCGGTGTAAGCGAGGTGCTCTAACCAACTGAGCTAAGCGTCCAAGCCGAAGGGCAATCAAAACGTGCGGGCCAAGGCGATGACAAGGCGCAATTTCGACCATGACGCGCGGCGGGCCGGATTCCCGCCCCGCGTCGGTCGGCGCCGGGCTCAGGAGGCGCGGGGCTTAAACAAGCCTTCGCGCACCATGAGTTCGGCATTCTGAATGGCATTGAGCGCCGCGCCCTTCCAAAGGTTGTCGCCGCTCACCCAGAGGGCCAGACCGTTGTCCAGCGCGGTATCGATGCGGATGCGGCCCACGCCACATTTCACCTTGCGGCTGAAATCGAGCGGCGTCGGGTAGATCTTGTTCGCCGGATCATCGACGAGTTCGGCGCCCTCAAAGGCGGCGATCGCGGCGCGGGCCGCTTCCACGCTCACCGGCCGCTCAAACTCGGCGTTCACCGAGACCGAGTGCGCCCGCACCACCGGCACGCGGACCGTGGTGGACGAGACGCGCAGATCCGGCAGGCCCATGATCTTGCGGCTCTCGAGCATCATCTTGGTCTCTTCGCCGGTGTAGCCATTGGGCCCAAAGGAATCGACCTGCGGGATCACGTTAAACGCGATCTGGTAGGGATAGACTTTCTTCGTGATCGTGCCGCCCTTGGCGTAAGACTGAATCTGATTCTCCAGCTCCTGCACCGCTTCCGCGCCCGTGCCGGAGACAGATTGGTAGGTGGAGGCAAAATAACGCTTCAGGCCGAAGGCCTTGTGCAGGGGCCACAGCGCCATGAGCGTGACCGCCGTCGAGCAATTCGGATTGGCGATGATGCCCTT
This sequence comes from Opitutia bacterium, assembly GCA_947453695.1. Classification (GTDB taxonomy): domain Bacteria; phylum Verrucomicrobiota; class Verrucomicrobiia; order Opitutales; family Opitutaceae; genus GAS368. Next base: position 2,064 of record CANGHW010000107.1, on the reverse strand, counting down.
GTGATTACGCAGGCCCTCGGGATTGATCTCCGGGATGACGAGCGGCACGTCCGGGTCCATCCGGTAGTGGGAGCTCTTGTCGATCACGAGACAGCCGGACTTCACGGCATCGGGCGCCAGGGCGCGGGTCACGGAGCCACCGGCGGCGAAGAACGCCACATCCACACCGGCGAAGGCGCCCAGCTTGGCCTCTTCGACGGTGTATTTTTTCCCGGCGCACTCGATGATCTTGCCCGCCGACCGAGCCGAGGCGAAGAGCCGCAGCGAGGCCGCCGGAAAGTTGCGCTCATGCAAGAGCTTCAGCAGCTCTTGACCGACGGCACCAGTGGCGCCGACGATACCGACATTGATGGATGCATTTTTCACGAGTGAATCTCCTTGGGAGTCGGCCACGAAAACCTGCGCGCGCCTCGGCATCAAGCCCGGAGAACGCCTTCTCTTCGTCCGCATCGGCACAGCCACGCTGCAGTTCTTTCGCCAGGGTGTGCTGGTGCAGAGCTACGTCATTTCGACCTCCAAGCGCCCCCCTTCGAACATCAAGAACTCGCTGGGCACGCCGCGCGGGCTCCACGAAATCGCCGAGCGCATCGGCGCCGGCCAGCCCCCCGGCATGGTCTTCAAGTCCCGCGTGCCCACGGGCCGGCACTACTCCGAAGTCATCGGCAACGACGACGACCGGGAGCATAATCTCATCACCAGCCGCATCCTCTGGCTGCGCGGCCTGGAGCCCGGCGTGAATCTCGGCGGCGAGGTCGATACCTACGAACGCTACGTCTACATTCACGGCACCAATCACGAGGCCAGCCTCGGCCAGCCCCTGAGCGCCGGCTGCGTGCTCATGCGCAACCTCGAGATCATCGAGCTCTACGACCAAGTCCGCGCCGGCGATCGCGTGCTAATCGTCGACTGACCCCGCAGCTCACCCGCGACACCCCATTTCCGGGCGTAGCGCAGTTCACTCCCGGAGGCGGAGCGAGGACCGATCCGGTTCACGCGCCTCCTTGCGCCCCGCCCCTCTCAGGAACTGCGCGAAATCCGTCCCCGCCCAGTAGTTAGACATGAGTCATTAGACCTTGGCCCTTGGTCCTTATCCCCCTCGCCCTTCGCCCCTCGCCTCTCACCCCGCCAGCCTCGCGCCCGTTCAATAGTCGACGCGCGTGACGCGGGTGCGCGACTCGCCCGAGATGTGGTGGGGTTTCTCGTATTGGATTCGCACCTGTTCGCCCACGGCGAACGCCGGATGACTCAACTCCTGAACCACCAGCACCAATTTCCCCGAGGGCAGGCGCACCGTGATTTCCTCGCCGGGAACATCCTTCCTCTTCTCGCCGCCGATCGTAACCGGCAGCGCCACTCCCACCAGCCCGACGGGCACGGTCGGGGTCGAGGTCCGCAGGCCCTTCACCTGCCCCGTGCGCAAATCGAGCATCGTATCGTGCACCGCGGCCACGACGCCGCGCTCTTCGCGGTCGATCTCACCAAAGGGCCGCGCGGGCGCCGGTTCCATCTGTGCGACCGAGCAGCCGGCCAGGAGTGCCGCGAGGCAGACGCCGAGCGCGAATCGCACTCCGTTTCCGACCGTCAGCTTCACGTCAGTAGAGTCGCCGCACCGTGGTGCCGGCACCACCTTCGAGCACCTGCACGTGTTCGCCGACGCGGAATCCGCCATCTTTGGCCGTCTCCTGAACGACCGCCATTGTGCTGCCATTGCTCATCTTAATCGTAATTTCCTGTGCGGTCTTGCGCGTGGCAGCTTCCTCGACGGCTTCACCCAAAATCGCTCCACCCACGACTCCGGCCGCTTGCGCCACGGCGCCACCGACGCCGGAACCGCCGGAGGCTGCCGCCCCGCCGACCACGGCACCGCCGCCCACGCCGATGACAGTGGTCCGGCCGGAAACCTGCACCTCGCGGATCGACACAATGTCGCCAGTCTCCACCGACATCGAGCGCCCCACCTGCCGGCGATCATAGACGCTCCCACTGGTGGGAAACCGACAGCCCGCCACCGCCAAACCGCAAACCAAGAGAGCTCCAACGAAGGGTAACTTCGAGTTCATGGAG
>CANGHW010000106.1 GCA_947453695.1 Opitutia bacterium | reverse complement strand
CAATCGTAGCCGGCTTGTGTGCCGTCGGCGTCCATGCTGGTCAGCAGGATTTCGCCCGCGCCGAGTGCCACGGCCTGCTTGGCCCACTCGACGGCGTTGAGTTCAGTGGGGTTGCGCCCACCGTGGGTGTAGACGCGCCAAGATTTGCCGTCGGGCTCACGTTTCGCGTCGATGGCGAGCACGATGCACTGGGCTCCGAAGCGGTTGGATGCGTCGGCGATGAGCTGGGGATTCTTGATCGCGGCGGTGTTGAGGGAAACTTTGTCGGCGCCACTTTTGAGCATCGCCTCGATGTCGGTGAGGGTGCGTAGTCCGCCGCCGACCGTGAGGGGCATGAAGCACTGCTCCGCGGTCGCCGCGACGACGTCGTGCATGATGCCACGGCCATCGCTTGAGGCGGTGATGTCGAGAAAGACAAGTTCGTCGGCCCCTTGGGCGTCATAGGCCTTGGCGCTTTCAACGGGATCTCCGGCATCGCGGAGTTGTTGAAACTTGACGCCTTTTACGACGCGGCCGGCGTTGACGTCGAGACAGGGGATGATGCGGCGGGAGAGCACGGCGAAAAGTTGCGAGGAGGGAGGAGTGGGTAGCGAGGAGAAAAATGCCGCCGAGGAGCACAGCGCATGATCGACTTGGGGTCGCGCCGTGCGGGCGAAAAAAAAGGGTAGCGAAGCCTGAGGCTCGCTACCCTTTGTTCACCGCATGTGATCGGCGACTCAGCTCTCCGTATGCGCGACGTCCGGCTCGAAATTCACCGCGAGGCGGTAGATGTGGCCGGGGCGCATGATCAGCGGGTGATCGCGCACGAGGTATTGGAGATAGTGGATCTTGCCGTAGTTCGTGCGGTAGGTCGGGTCGGCACTGACGACTTCCGTATCCTGCCAGACCGCCTGGAAATCGTCCTTGGCGACGCTGCACCGTTGGCCGAGGGGGCCGAGGGCGAGCGAGCCGGTGACGTGGTATTTCGAGTGCGGCGCCGCGATCGCGAGGGCGTAGCGGAATTTGTCGAGCGTGACCTGCTGTTTCACCGTGTAGGCGAACTCGCAGCCGATCTTGTTGCCCGAGAAAGTCCACTGGACCTTCACGCTGCCCAGACCCTTGACGAATTCTTCCTTGGTGTTGATCAGCTCGGGCTGGTCGTAGCGGAAGTAGAAGCTGTTGCGCAGGCCGAGACCGGTGACGCAGTTCTTTCCGTAAAACGCCGGGAGGGTGACATTGTCGCCGAAGGTGAGTTCGGGGAGCATGATCGGCGCGTAAACATTGTTCGGCCAATCGAAGATGCCGGGGCAATGCGGGAAGGTCAGCGAGTCGCTCGTGAGGGTCTTGCCGGAGCTGATGAGCGGCACCTGCAGGTGCAGGCCGGTATCGGCGTCGCGGTAGAGGAAGAGGCCCTGCTCCTTGCGGTTGGACTTGTCGAAGATGACAAAGCGGCCGGAGGTCTTCGGCGGCTCGACCTTCGGGTTGCCCGCCGGGATCTGCACGGTCTTCGCGAGGCGGGACCACTGGCAGAGGTAGCGTGCGGCGTCGAAGTTCGCCATGCGCGTCGTGTGGTGAGCGTAGGCGGTGCGTTCTTCGTCGCGCAGATCGAGGAAACCGTGCTCTTGATCGAGGTAGGTTTCGTAGAAGAACATGAACAACCGGCGCAGAATGTCGTAGTATTTGACCTTCTGATCATCGGTGATCCAGCCGTCGCGCAGGCCCTGGAGAATGAGGCTGATGCAGTGCATCTGGCCGTAGGCACCGGCGGCGCGGCCGAAGGCCCAACCCAAACCATCCGCGCGGACGAGGTCCGGCATCATCTTGATATATTTCTCCGCGTAGGTGCGGAGGGTCGGCAGCTTGCGGTCACGCACGCCACTGTTGGCGTGGAGTTGCAGCGCGGAGCGGACGAACACGAAGGTCATCACGCCGTAGAGATTGTAGTTACCGCCAAACCCTTCGGTGGCGTCGTCGAAGAAGCCGGCCGAGCTGGTCTGGTTGATGCGATCGCACATGCGCTCGATCAGGCGGGAGGTCTCGTCCTTCTTGGAAAGGCCGAAGCTGAACCGCGCCACGGCCTTGGCGATGTTGAACGCCTGCCAGTGATTGTCGTAGTCGCTGCGATGGAGGAGCGATTTGTCGATGCGCTGCTGGGTTTCCTCCACGAGGCGTTCCCAGACCGGGTTGCGTTCTTTCGACGGACCGAAGCAGAGGAGGCCGAGCGCGGCGTAGGCCAGGCCGTTTTCCGCCGGCGGCTCGGTGAACATTTGGGCGGTGATACAGCGAGCCGCGAGGTCGATGATGTCGTGGCCCTTGAGGGAGGTTTCGCCCGTGGCGCGATAGTATTCTCCGAGCGCGTAGGCCACGTGGCCGGGTTCGTCGGGACGAGGCAACTCCCCGGGAGCGGGAAGGATGGTGCCGTCAGGTTGGATGGAGTCGAGGTTGTGGCCCAACATTGAGCGGGCCATATCGAGACATTGCTCGGAAAAACTATGCATGCGGAGGGTTTGGCGTGGAGACGGAGAGGACGATCTGGCGTGAGGGAGGAGATTGCGGTCCGATGGAAGGCGGCGGCAAGAGCGAATTTATCGGGTCAGCGGGCGAGGAGCTTGAGGAATTCTGCGTTAGTCTTGGTTTTGGAGAGACGTGCGATCATCGTGTCGGTTGCTTCCTCAATTTTTTGCTGCACCAAGGCGCGGCGGAAAAAGTGGATGCTCTCCAGAGTTTTGGCGTCGATGAGAAGCTCTTCTTTACGGGTGCCGGAGGCGGCGACGTTGATGGCGGGCCAGAGGCGCATTTCGGCGCACTTGCGGTCCAGCACGAGCTCCATGTTACCGGTGCCCTTGAATTCCTGGAAGATCACGTCGTCCATCCGGCTGCCGGTCTCGACGAGCACGGAGGCGATGATGGTCAGGGAGCCGGCTTCCTCGGTCTTGCGGGCCGAGGCGAAGAGTTGGCGGGGCTTTTCCAGCGCGCGGACGTCGAGACCGCCGGTGCCGGTGCGACCGGAATTGCGGGCAGTGTTGTGGGCACGCGAGAGGCGGGTGATCGAATCGACGAAGAGCACGACATCACGGCCCACTTCGACGAGGCGCTTGGCGCGCTCGATGCAGAGATCGGCGATGCGGATGTGATTTTCGACCTGCTCGTCGTTGGAGGAGGCCCAGACCTCGGCGGCCGGCACGCTGCGGCGGAAGTCGGTGACCTCCTCCGGGCGTTCGTCCACGAGGAGAATCATCACGTGACACTCGGGATTGTTCTGGAGCACGCCGAGCGCCATATCACGGAGCAGCGTGGTCTTGCCGGTGCGGGGTGGGGCGACCACGAGTCCGCGGGTGCCCTTGCCGATCGGGCAGAAGAGATCGACCGCCCGGGTCGTCAGACGGCCGTCCTTCAGCTCCATCTTCAAAAACTGATTGGGCGAGACCGTGGTGAGCGTGGTGTAGTCCCAGCGCTGGCGGCGGTCTTCGAGGGCGACGCCGTCCACCGTCTCGATGAAGCGCATCTTCGGGTTGAGGAAGCGACCATCGGCCGGGAAGGCGGTGCCGCCGATCATCGAGCCGGTGCGAAGCTTGAAGCGCCGGATCAGCTCCTTGGGCACGAAGGTGTCGCTCGGACGGCGTTTGCCGCCGCGACTGAGATCGAGGAGCTGGCCGTTGCCACCGCGCTGGAGGTCGATGTCGAGCACGCCCTCGACGCGGATGGTGTTCTCAACCGGAGCCGGGGCCGGGGCGACCGGAGCCGGAGCGGGAGCGGCCGTGGCCGGGGCAACGGGAGTGGCGGGGGTGCCGGAAGGCGCGGGCGCAGGGGCTGCGCTCGATGCGGTGGGCTCGGAGACGACGGGAACGTCCGCAGAAGCGGACAGGGTTTTCTTTTCCATACAGATAATGTGAAGACAGATCACGTCCCGCGCTTGACGCTTGAAACTCACGGCGGGATAAGAGCCGCGTTTCGCGTTCCTAACCCTAAAATCCGACACAACGTGCCAGACCAGACGATTACCTCAGTTTCCCGGGAACACCGGTTATTCAGGCCTTCGGCCGAGTTCAAAGCCCAAGCCAACCTTGGGAGTGATGCCGCCTACAAAAAGCTCTACGCCGAATCTGTCAATAGCCCAGAAAAATTCTGGGATCGTCAGGCCAAGGAGCACTTGGTGTGGCGCAAGCCCTACAAGAAGGTCCTCGACTGGAAGGCTCCGCACGCGAAGTGGTTTGTAGGCGGTAAGTTAAACGTCTCGGAAAACTGCATCGACCGCCACCTCGGCACCGCCCGCGAGAACAAGGCCGCGATTATTTTCGAGGGTGAGCCGGGCGATGTGCGCACCATTACTTACAAGCAGCTCCATTTCCACGTCTGCCGCTGGGCCAATTATTTTCACAACATCGGAGTCGGCGAGGGCGATCGCGTGGCGATCTACATGCCGATGATTCCCGAGGCGATGATTGCGATGCTCGCCTGTGCCCGCGTCGGCGCGATCCACACCGTTATTTTCGGTGGTTTCAGCTCTGAATCGATCAAGGACCGCATCAACGACTGCAAAGCGAAGCTCGTGATCACGGCCGATGGCGGTTTCCGCCGCGGCAAGGTCGTCGAACTCAAGGCCAGCGTCGACAAGGCCCTCGAGGGCACGCCCACGGTGCAATCCGTCATCGTCGTGAAACGTTGTGGCAACCCCGTCACCATGAAAGACGGTCGCGACGTATGGTGGAAAGACGCCTGGGATGGCGCGCCCAACACCCACAAGGCCAAGGCCTTTGATTCCGAGCACCCGCTATTTATTCTCTATACCTCCGGCTCCACCGGTAAACCGAAGGGCGTGCTCCATACCTCCGCTGGCTACCTCCTCGGCGCCAAGCTCAGCTCGCACTACGTGTTCGATCTGAAGGAGACCGATCGTTACTTCTGCTCTGCTGACATCGGCTGGATCACCGGTCACAGCTACGTCGTCTACGGCCTGCTCTCCAATGGTTCCACCGTCTTCATCTACGAAGGCGCGCCCAACCAGCCCGAGCCGGATCGTTTCTGGCAGATGATCGACCGCCACGGCATCACGATTCTCTACACTGCGCCGACCGCCATTCGCGCGTTCATGCGCTGGGGCGACAACTACGTGCTCCGTCACCGCCTCGACTCGCTCCGCCTGCTCGGTTCCGTCGGCGAACCGATCAATCCTGAGGCTTGGATGTGGTATCACACCATGATCGGCAAGAAACGCTGCCCCATCGTCGACACGTGGTGGCAGACCGAGACGGGCGCGATCATGATTGCGCCGATTCCCGGCGTCACCCCGACCAAGCCCGGTTCCGGCACGCGTCCGTTCTTTGGCGTCGTCGCCAAGGTCGTCGACGAAAAGTGCAAGGAGGTCCCGCGCAACAGCGGTGGCAAACTCATCATCACCAAGCCCTGGCCGTCGATGCTTCGCACCCTCTGGGGCGATGACGATCGCTACGTCAAGGCCTACTGGAGCGAGTTCCCCGGCAAGACCGACATCTACTTCACCGGCGACGGCGCCCGGCAGGACAAGGATGGCTACTTCTGGATCGTCGGCCGTATCGACGACGTCCTCAACGTCTCCGGTCACCGCATCGGCACGGCCGAGATCGAGAGTGCGCTCGTCTCGCACCCGGCGGTCGCCGAGGCCGCCGCGGTCGGTCGCCCCGACGAGCTCAAGGGCCAGGCCCTCGTGGTCTTCGTGACGGTCAAGACGGGCATCACGCCCAGCGACGCGCTCAAAGAAGAACTCCGCAACCACGTCGGCAAAGAGATCGGCGCGATCGCCAAACCCGACACCGTGCGCTTCGCCGCGAGCCTACCCAAGACTCGCAGTGGAAAGATCATGCGCCGCATCCTCAAGGAAATCGCCGGTGGCGGCGAAGTGAAGGGCGACACCACTACCCTGGAAGATTTCAGCGTGGTGGCCGCGCTGCAGACCGAAGAGTAATCTCGGTCTGCCTCGACTGCCCCAACCATGAAAACGCGATCCATGCCCTGGCGTGGATCGCGTTTTTGTTGGGCGGCCCCGTGGGGCTTCAGCCTCACTCTACTTGCATTGGTTTTCTTGAGTGGGTGCGCGACCGCCCCCGCCATCCCGATGGCGACCTCGACGCCGGATCGTATCGCCGTCAGCGCGGCCGAGGGGCGTGCATCGGCCCTCCGCATCGGTGCCCGCCGGGCTTACTGGGTGTGGAAAGACCAGGATGGCGTGTGGCACCTGCGCACCACGGCGGGGCAATCCGGGCGCGCCTATGAAGGCGTGATTCGTCCCTTACCCGGGGCCGAGATCACGGACGTGAAGCCCATCGGGCTCGGTCCCAAGGCCGAACTCGGAATGACGGGACGCACGCTCACGTTTCGCTTTCGCACCCGCAATGGCATCGATGGCTTCGATTTCCGGCTTACTGGCAGTGCGTGCGTGGAATTCGATCTTCGCATCGATCGCGACGGTGATCCGGCTCATATCTACCTTGGCCAGAATCAGCGGCGTCCGGCGCTCGAGCACTTCCTGCTCTGCCCGTAGGCGAGTAAGGTCGGTGTCGGAAGGGCCTTTGCGCGCTCGATGCGCAGAGTGGACCTTACAGTCGCCGGCTCTTCGGCTGGATCGCGCGCCATACGGTTTGATGGATTGGCGCGCCACCGGGTGTTGCGACCGCGCTTCCGCACTTTGCGAGCACACTACGTCGACTTGCGACCGCGCTGCGGAGAGTTGCGCGCATGCTCTGGGCAGTTGCGACCGCATTTTGCAGGGTTGCGGGTATGCTGCGCAGAGTTGCGACAGCGTCGCGCAGCGTTGCGACCACATTTGGGAAGGTTGCGACCGCGCTTCTGCGGGTTGCGACCACGCGCCGGCAAGTTGCGAGCGCATTTCGATGAGTTGCGGGCACGCTGCCGGGAGTTGCGACTGCGCTTCGAACGGTCGCGATCACGATTTGGACCGTTGCGACGGCGGTTTGGGGCGTTGCGACACCACTCGCGCGCCGAGCGGAGCGGCGTGCGGTGGGGTGTGGGCAGGCCATCACCCAAACCTCCCGCGTGTTTCGCGAAAAACGCCCGCGAAATCAGCGTGGGGGCCGGAACTTTCATCGCTCTCGTCCCTCAGTCCTATCGGCCGCACACTTTTCCATTTGCTGCACGTGTAACGTTACCGCTTCATTCGCGTCCTCCTTGCCGTCACACCCCATGCCGCCTGATCGCCATCACCGCCGCACGCACGCGTTTACGCTGCTGGAATTGCTCACGGTGGTTGCGATTCTGGCGATTCTCTCGGGTTTTGCGTTTGGCATGATCCGTGGGACGAAGCAGCGCGCGAATATCGCCCGTTCCAAGGCCGAGCTTTCCCACCTCGTGCAGGCCCTGGAGGAGTATAAACGCTTCTACGGCGACTACCCCCAGACGGGCGCTTCGGTCGCCAATTCCCAACGCGTTACCAATACCTCCGGCGCCGGCCAGACCACGGCACAAGCCCGCCTGTTCAACGCCCTGGTCGGGGTCTACGCCGCGTCCAATTTCAATACCCGCGTGAACGGCCCCCTTCTGGTTGATGTCACCAAGGTCACGCCGGAGGTCGCCCTCGCTGCAAATACGTTCGCAGTCGCCAGCGGCTCCCCTCCGTCCAAGCAGCCCTTGGCAAACTCCTTCGTCGATCCTTGGGGCAACCGCTACATGTATTTCTACAAGCCCGCCGTGCCCGCGGGCGGTCGCCCGGCCGCTTGGAGCGCCCCGGCCTACGTCCTCTATTCTTGCGGTCCCGATGGCGCCTCGACCACCTTGCCCAACGCCCTGGGGATTTTCACGGGCACGACCCAGACCACCGGTGACAACGCCGACAACATTTACGCCGACAAACTTCAATGAGTTGCTCTGTTTTCCCTTCCTCTCGTCTGCTGCGTCGCTCGTCCCACGCGGGGTTTACCCTGATCGAATTACTGACCGTCGTCGCCATCATTGGGATTCTTTCGGCCATCATCATCCCGACGGCCACCGGCGCCCGCGTCGCCGCCAATCGAGCGAAGACGCGTTCGCAATTTAGCCAATGGGGCGCCGCCTTTGAGGCGTTCCGCCAGGAATATGGGGCTTACCCGCAAATCGGCACCACCACGGGCACGACCAAACTGGTCAACAATGGCGCGAGCACGGCCATTACGGGCAACCACGTCTTCCACGATACGCTCGCCGGCGTCCGCCGCGATGGCTCCCAACTCACCGGCGCCACCACCGGAAATCCGCCGCCAGCGATCGCCCAAAATCCCCGCCGCATTCGCTTCGTCAGCTTCACCGATGCCGACTTCGTCCTGCAGGCCGATGTCACCGCCGGGCGCGCTGCGACCAATCAGCTCAACTTGATCCGCGATGCCTTCTTCAACACCTCGATCGCGGTGATCACCGACTCCAATCTCGATGGCGTGATCAATGGTCGCGACTCCACCGGTGGTTACCCGGGCGTAGTGGTGGCTGGCGGGACGACGACGATTCGGCCCACGGGCACTGGCACGAACACGACCAACACCGGACTCACCACCGCGACCACCGGAGGCATTCATGCCGGGGTGATCTTTTATTGCGCGCCTCCCGGTGCCTCCAACCCGGACACGGATCTCATCATGAGCTGGAAATGAGGTTGGCCCCGTCACCTTCATCGCTTTCCGCCGTGCGTCCGGGCGGCCGCTCGGGCGGCCTCGCTCGCGGTCTTGCTCTGCGCGATTCCCGTTCGTCGCGCCAGGCGTTTTCCTTGATCGAGCTCATGGTCGTGATCGGTGTCATCGTCCTGCTCGTGGTCGGCGCTGGATTTGCCCTGCGCGACACCGCCGGCGCCGCCCTCACGAGCGCCCAAAACACCCTCGCGACTCTCGTCGGTCAGGCGCGCTCTCAAGCCGCCGTCAACCAAACCGAAGCGCGGCTCCTTATTTACGCAACGCGTCCGCCCGGGGGTGATCCCGAAAAATACCTTCGCCTCATGCAGGTGTTCATCGCCGTGCCGCAGGGTTCTTCCACCTGGCAGCCCGCCGGCGCACCGGTGTATTTGCCGCGGGGGACTTATCTCGTGCCCGCCACGACCGCCGGGCTCCTCGCCGCGGGCGTGACGTGGGCGACCAACCCCGCGCCGGTCTCCACGCCGATCGGCACCGGCACCAATCCCGGCCAGCCCGTGGGCACCGCGTTCAACGGCGCCTCCACCACGTTTTTCGTCGAGTTCAAAGCCGATGGCTCGATCAACCCGGCGGCCAATCCCTATATCAAGCTCGTCGTGACGACCGGTGCGCTCGCCACGACCAATCTGCCTGCGTTCAACAATGCGTTCGCGGTCCGCGGTGTCCTGATCCGCCCCACGGGCGCCGTTTCGTTTGTCAACGAGGCGACCGGCTTCTGACGCTCCATGCGCCCTACGGTCTCCTCGCCCTCAGTGCTGCGCTCTCCGCTTATCCGGAGCCGCCTCGGCTTTAGCCTGCTCGAGGTCGTGGTGGCCGTCGGTATTTTCGCCATCGGCATGGTCGCGGTCGTCGGCCTGTTTGCCCCCATTGCGAAGTCGGTCGGTAGCCTGCAGGAGGCCGAGGCCGCCACCAATGTCGCTGCGCTTCTGGCCTCGCGTCTCCAGGGGCAATCGCTGTCCGAGGTCGGCAAGCTCCTCAAGGTCTCCACCGGGGCCCGCACGCACCAACTCACGGATGCCGACAACAATCCGAATTCCCCGGCCGCCGATCCCACGCGCGACCCGCAGTTGATCTTCGCCAGTCGCGATGGCTCGAAGATCGGATTTTATGGCGACTCCGTTTGGGGCCCCACCGACACCGAGAAATTTTTCGAGATCGCCTTGATCCGCAACGAGACCCTCTCGCCCGTCACGACCACGGTGACCGATCCCGAGGGCAATTCCGTGGCACAAAATGCCGACGACACCGCGATCCAGCTTTCCTACACCGCCCGGATTCGCTGGCCCGCTTTTGTGCCCGATGCCACTCCGACCAATCCCCGCCGCGCCTTGCCGGCCGGTTTCAGCCCCGCCGGTGGCGTCCGCTTCGACAATAGTCAGAAGCAGGTTCTCTTCCTCACCGGCACTATCACCCGCTGATCTGATGCCCTCGATCCCTCAGCCTCCCTCACCGAGTTTGCGAGCGGCGCCACGGCGTTGGGGGCAGCGCGCCTTCACGCTCATCGAGCTGCTCGTCGCCTCGGTCATCACCGCCGTGCTGGTCGGCTTCATTGTCACGATCGTGAGCAACGTTTCCGGCTTTTGGAATCGCACCTCGGGACGTCTCTCCAGCGAGGCGCAGGCCCGCTACATCCTCGATCAGCTTTCCCTCGATCTCTCGTCCGCGCAATTCCGCGACGACGGCAATGTCTGGATGGCCGCCGACGTGCTCAATAACGCGACGGGCGGCGCCACCGGCCTCTGGCAAGCCGCCGCAGCCAATGCGAAGCCCACCACGGCCGGTGCGACGGGCTCGCTCAACATGACCACGCCGAGCCTCGCCGATGCCCGCTTCGGCACCGCGGGTGTGTGGTTGCGCTTCTTTACCACCCGGCGCGGCAACAATCTCGCGACCGATACCACGACGTTTTCCGCCCCCGTCGCTGTCGGTTATCAAATCATTCGACGCCTCAGTGCCGCCAGCACGACGAGCACAAAGACGGCTTACTTGTTTCATCGCGCCGAATCCCGCCCGGCCACGATTGGTGGGCGCCCGGGAGTCCTGGAGTCTGGCTTTAACATCACGGCCGCAGCCTACACGACCAGCACCGCCGGCACCAACAACGGCGCCACGACGGGCGATCCCCGCTCGATTCAAGTGCCCGGCTCCCGCACTAACTTCGCTTCGGTCATCGGTGAAAACGTGATCGACTTCGGCGTGCGTTGCTACGTCCGCGATGCCAACCAACCCAACGGCCTCCGGCTCATTTTCCCCGCGGGCAACGACGCCGGCGCCCTCACCAACGCCACCACGTCCCCCCTGCGTGCGCAATTGCCCTCCGGCACGCCCGACACCGTCGCCAACTACAACTACCGCTTCCTCATGCCGGACGTCGTCGATGTCATGGTGCGCATCCTCACCGATGAAGGCGCGCGTCTGATCTCGGCCTTCGAGACGGCCAATTCCCCGCTCACCGTGCCGGCCGGCCTAACGGCGCAGCAATACTGGTGGCAGATCGCCGCCGCCAACTCGCAGGTCTACACGCGTCGCGTCGTGATCAACACCAAGCCGCTCTGAACTCTGTAGCGGCGGTCTATGATCGCCGTCCTTCGTCCCACTTTCTTTCCCACTTTGGTCTCTCCCCGTTCAGCTCACCACTCTCGACTCCGCCGCGGTCCGCGCGCCGGCTTCGCCCTGCTAATCACGATCACGCTCCTCGCGTTTCTCGTGATCTTGCTCGTCGGCCTCGGCGTCTACACCCGGGTCGAGACGTCCATCGCTGGCAACACCCAGCGCCAAGCCCAGGCCCGGCAAAACGCTCTGGTCGGCCTCAATCTCGCCGTGGCCCAGCTCCAGAAATACGCCGGCCCCGATACCCGTGTGACCGCCACGGCCGAGTCCACGACGGGTGCCGTCGCGCAGAAGATCCACTACACGGGCGTCTGGGACACCGCGGTCCCCGGCGCCTCGCCGGTCTGGCTGGCGAGCGGCTTGGAGACCGGCACTTCGCCGGATGTGCAGCGGACCATCCCGGCCGCCAATCAGGCCGCGCTCGTCGCGCGGGCGACCGATGGCACGGCCTTCGCGGGCAACGGCAATCCCGGTCCGTCCAATGTCACCGCCGCCCTCCAGCCGATCACGGCGCCCGGCGTGCCCGGTCAGGTCGGGAGCGTCACCATCGGCCGCTATGCCTGGTGGGTCGGTGATCAGGGCGTCAAAGCCCCCGTAGCGCTGCCTGACCTCACCACCAGCACCACCAGTTTTGACTACGCGCCGTTCAATACCACCGAGTCGCGCCGCCGCCTGCGCCAGCAGCTCTCCCTCGGGGCCGGCGCCACTGATGCCGCCGGAGCCGCCGTATTTGAGCCGCGCGACACCACGGGCAATCCCACCAACGCGTCCCTCGCCGCCAATACCACGGCGCTCAACCAACTCGCTTACTTCCGCGCCACCACCGGCACCGTGGGCCTCACCAATCTGCGCACCAATTTTCACGCGTGGTCCGTCGGCAATGCCAATGTCCTCGCCAGCACCAACCCCGCCACGGCCGGTCTGCGCCGCGACCTCTCCCTGCGTCCGGATCTCCTCGGCTCCGCTTTCGCCGCCTGGGCCAATTACAGTCCTGCGCGCGGCGGCTACATGGAAGACCCGGCCGCGCCGCTCACGCCCGCGCCGTTGCCTGACTACACCGCCGATCCCGTGCGCCGCCGCTTCAAGATGCTGGTGCCCACCGAGTCCGACGGCATCGCCCATCGCATCGCGCCGGTGCTGAGTTTCTTCGGCATCAGTTTCAGCCTCCGCAACGATACGCAGACCACCGCGCCAACGCAGCTCCAGCTCAGCGCCCGCTGCGTCGTGGGATTGTGGAATCCCTACAGCTCGGCCCTCGTGCCCGAAGATCTCGAACTCGTGGTCGATGGCCTGCCGCTCGTGGTGGTGACGTCCACCGTCGATGGCGTGCGCCGCTTCGTCCCGCTGCAAAACCGCCTCGCGAATTCCGATGGCGAGGTGAAGTTTGCGCTGCCTTTTACCTCCGATGATCCCCTGAGCACGACGGTTACCGCCCGCCCGGATCGCGCGTCGTGGTTGCCCGGGCGTGTCTATAACTGGTCCGCCGTTTCTTCGACCGGTGATCCCGGTAGCTCCGGTTACGCCACGGCATTTTACAGCCGCAGTGCCATCCAAACCGGCCAGGGCATCATCCGCGATGCCTCGGCGCCGATCGGTCCCGACACGCTTGCCGGGGCGCAGAATTTTCGCGTGTGCGAGGTGGGCTTTCACCAAGTGCTGACGTTCGAGTTGCGCCGCGCGAGTAACAAGGAGGTGCTGGCCCGCTTCCGTTCCCCCCGATTCGAACCGTTTGTGACGAGCCCGACGGCCCGCAAGGTCGGCGACTCTTCCGCTGATTTCGCCTACGTGTTTCGCCTCCCGGACCGCGGGGAGATTCCGCTTAATGAGACCGCCCCGTGGCTGGAGTCCGCCGGCCGTGATCCGCGCGAGTTCAATTTTCCGGCCGGCGCACAGGAGGGCTTCATCGTCGCCGGTGGCCAGGACCCGCGTCCCGAGCTGCTCATCAATCAGGGCGCTTCCAGCTTCGACGCGAGCTTCCCCCAACTGCTCCTCGACCGTTACACCACCGGTCTCACTTACAACGAAGACGCACCCGTCTTTGAGCTCCCGCGCGGCCCGCTGCTCTCGCTCGGTTCGTTGCAGCACCTCTTCATTCCCGGTGCGCGGCCCTTCGCCGTGGGCAACTCTTGGGGCGGCGATCGCAACGCCTGGTTCGACCAGTATTTCTTCAGCGGCCTCACGCCCGAGACGCTGTGGACGGATGTCACCAAGCCGCTGCCGAATCCCCAGCTCCGCGTCGTCCGCCGCAAGTCGGATGGCAACAGTGTCGCCGTCGAAGACCTCAACGGCGCCGATCGTCAGACCGACGCGCTCTCCGCGAAATACCTCCTGCAGCACGGCACGTTTAATCTCAATTCGGTCTCCGCGACGGCGTGGGCGGCCGTGCTGCGCGGCGTTCGGTTTACTGCGGCGACCAACTTTACCTTTCTCAGCGCGAGCACGGGGACCGGCACCGCGGCCGACACCACCACCACGCTGCCGGAACCGTTCCTCACCAATTCCCGCATCGCGGGCTTTCCACGCTTCGCGCAGTCGGCGCAGGAGACGTTTCGGGCCGATGATGGCTACCTGCAGTCCGACCCGGCCACCACGTCGCAATTCGTCGCCAATACTCCGCTGTTCCGCCGCGGCATTCGCTTCCTGACTTCCGCGCAGGTCGCGGCCCTCGCGCAAAGCATCGTGGCGCTCGTGCGCGTGAAGCACGAGAACTCCGGGCCGTTCTTTACCGTGCAGGAGTTTCTCTCGCCGTCGTCGCTCTTCCTCGATGCCGCGGGCAATCAGGTGAGCCTGCTCGACAAGGCCATCGCCGATGCCGCGCTCAATTCCGATGCCGCGCTCGGGCTCACTGATACGACCGGCCAGTTTAGCTCCCAGTGGCTCACGCAGGCCGACCTCATGACCGTGCTCGCCCCCGTGCTCTTCACGCGGTCCGACACCTTCATCGTCCGCGCCTATGGCGAAGCGGTAAATCCCGCCACCGGCGTCGTCGAAGGCAAGGCTTGGTGCGAGGCGTTGGTGCAGCGCACGCCCGAGTATTTCGACCCCTCCGAGCCGGCGGAGACTGCGCCCACTGCGCTGACGAGTCCCTTCAATCGCGCCAATGGCCGGCGCTTCAAGACGATCTCCTTCCGATGGCTCACGCGCTCCGATATTTGACGAGCCTTGGGCTGCTGCTCGCGGTCGTCGTGCTCGGCGCGTCGGCGCAGACCACGGCGCCGGTCCTTCGCTTCACGGTTTTCTCCGCCAAGCCGATCGAGGGGCTCTCCTATGTTCCCCGCGCCGGCGCGCCCGCGCAGAAGCTCGGGTTTTCCACTACGTCCCGCTCGCCGGTGTATGAGTATCGCGGCGCTCCGCCGCTGCGCCTCGTGGATGCGACCGGCGCCGTCGTGGCCGAGGCCGTGGTGCCGCCGGAGATGCGCGAGGCCCTGCTGCTGTTTTTGCCCTCCACGGAAAAGAATCTCCGCTACAAGATCGCCGTGTTGGACGATGGTCCGTCCGCCCGCGCCCCGGGCGGATTGAGCATCATCAATCTCAGCGGCTTCGCACTCAGCGGCACGGTCGGCGCAGAAAACGTCACGCTGCAGGCCGGGCTCAATCCGGCCCTCGCCCTCGGCCCGACAGGGGGCAAGGTCGCCCTCGTCTCGCAGCAGAAGGGCAAAGCCTATCCTTCGTATACGAATACGGTGAAGCTCAACCGCGGTGAGCGCGGGCTGCTGATTTTGTTTCCGCCGGTTTATCAGGGATCGTTCGAAGTTTCGTCCCGGCTGCTGATCGATGCGCCCGGCGCCGGTGGCAAGGCGGGCGCGCCCGTGCGCAAGTAGGCGGTTCGCGCCGATCGCGCGGCGGCGAGGGCAGGGGAGAGCGGGTGGTTTGCGCCCGAGCACGCCCGCGCCCGCGCCCGCGCGCGCGCCTGCAAAACGGCAACAAACGGCGAGCAACGGCCAAAATCTGGGGAGCAAGGAATGCGTGACGCCGCTACAGTGGCGCCGTCAGCCAACCCTTCTCCCCCTCAACCACCAACTCCTCGTTTCTCATGGCCACGCTTACTGATCGCCTTCCTGAAAATGTCGCCGGTCGCTACTACGTCGACTCCAGTTGCATCGACTGCGACCAATGCCGCGCGCTCGCGCCCGAGTTTTTCGTCCGGCACGAAGACAGTGGTTTGTCCTACCTCCAGCGCCAGCCCGAGACCGCCGAAGACATCGCGCGCGTCGAAGACATTCTCAACACCTGCGCCACCGCCTCGATCGGCAACGACGGAGCCTAATCGCCGTGAACGACCTGATCATCGGTATGGCCGGTTCGGGTGGCGATGGCATCGTCTCCGCCGGCGAGTCGCTCATCCACGCCCTCGCGGCCGACGGTTACTTCGCGATCCTCACCAAGAGCTTTGGCTCCCAGATCCGCGGCGGTGAGTCGTCCTGCCGGCTGCGCGTCGCCACCACGCCCGTGCTCAATCCGGGCGGCGCCCTCGATGTCGCCGTCGTGCTCAACTGGGAGGACTTCCTCCGCTTCGGCGGCGAGCTCCCCGTCAATGAGCACACCTTTGTCATCTACGAGCAGAAGACGAAGCGCTTGCCGCATGACCTGCCGCTCGGCGGGGTGACGCCGGCGGTGGCGCTGGCCGTGCCCTTCGAGGAGATGGCCATGAAATCCGCGGGCGCCAATCTCGCGAAGAACAACGTGGTCCTCGGTCTGCTCGCGGCGTGGTTTGGTCTGCCCCGCGAGAGTATCATGGCCGGCATCCGCAAGAAATTCGCCAAGAAGGGCGAGGCCGTCCTCGCGGGCAACGAGCGCGCGTTTACCGCGGGCTTCGACTACGCCACGCTCAATCCGCTCCCGGGTGCGGGCCGGCTCGCCCCCGCGACGCCGCCCCGCGGCAAAATGTTGCTCACCGATGGTAATGAGCTCTGTGCCCGCGCCGCGCTCTTCGCCGGCTGCAAGTTCTTCGGCGGCTACCCGATCACTCCCGCCACGGAGATCATGCAGCATCTCCAGCGCGATATTTGGAAACACGGCGGCTCGCTCCTCCAGGCGGAGGATGAGATCGCCGGGGTCGGTGCCGCCGTCGGTGCCTCCTTTGCCGGCAAGAAATCCATGACCGCCACCTCCGGCCCCGGCTTCTCGCTCAAGGCCGAGATGCTCGGGCTCGCCAGCGTCACCGAGCTCCCGCTGGTCTGCGTCAATGTCCAGCGCGGCGGTCCGTCCACCGGCATGCCCACCAAGCGTGAGCAGTCCGATTTATTTGCCGCCGTCTTTTCGGCGCACGGCGATACCGTGCGTCCCGTGCTCGCGCCGACCACGGTCGCCGACACTTTCGATGTGACGGTCGAGGCGTTTAACCTCGCCGAGGAATTCCAGACGCCGGTCATCGTCCTCTCCGATCAGGAACTGGCGCAGCGCAAGGAGATCATCGCGCCGATCGATACGTCGCGTTTCCGCATCATCGATCGCCGGGAGCCGACGCCGGCGGAACTCGTCGACTACCAGCGCTTCCGTTTCACCGACTCCGGCATCAGCCCGCTCAGTCATCCGGGCATGCCCGGGGGCAACTACCTCGCGGCCGGCATCGAGCACGACGAGTCCGGCGCGCCGACGGCCAATGGCACCGTCCACGCGCGGATGAACGACAAGCGGCTCAATAAATTCGCGCCGCTGCAGCAGCGGCGTGATCTGTTCTTCATCGAGGGCGAGCCCGATGCCCGGATCGGCCTCATCAGTTGGGGCAGCGTCGCGGGGATCGCGCTCGAGGCCCTGCGCCGCGTCCGCGCCGAGGGCATCGAGATCAAGCTCCTCGTCCCAAAGCTCATCTATCCGGTCGCGGAGGAGATCTATCGCGACTTCTTCGCGAGTCTCTCGCGCTGCTACGTCATCGAGCAGTCGCATCAGGGCCAGCTCCACCGGTTGATCCGCATGTGGTGCGATGTCCCCGCCGAGTTCAATGTCCTCGCCAAGAGCGGCGCCAACCCGATCTCGCCCGACGATATCGTCGAGCAGATCTACGCCATGACCCGCCCCGGCTCCAGTCGTCGGGTCTCGCTCCGCCGCATCGCCGCGGGCGCACGCTGACCCAACCCGCCCCGAGTTCACCCTCTCCCTTCTCCCATGATTTCCCCCTGTGATTCTGCCACGGCGCCCTCCGCCCCGGCCGTGCCCCTGACCGCCAAGGATTTTCGCAGCGACCTGAAGCCCATCTGGTGTCCCGGTTGCGGCGACTATGGTGTCGTCACCGCGCTCTACCGTGCGCTCGCCGCCATTGGT
>CANGHW010000105.1 GCA_947453695.1 Opitutia bacterium | reverse complement strand
GGAAGGATTGGCGGTATTTGTCGAAAGTGGCGAACACGAGAGAGGCTCACGGAACACACGGAGCACACGGAAAACAAGCCGGATGCTGCGATAAAAGAGGATGGGAGGCGGGCTGCGAGGGCTGCCGCGGGCGCGGGATACACTCCGCGGGTGGTCGGTTCGAAATGAAGCACCCTCGCTCGCGGTCGGATACTTCGGAAGATTCGGTTCGCCCACCGACCTTGGCGGGAGAGTGACGTTTCCCTCCCTAAATGGCGATCGAGCCCTAAAGGGCTGGACCGCGGGCGGTAGAAGAAGGCGGTGAATGGTGGGGTGTTTCTGATCGCAGGAGCGCCCTCTGGCCTTGCTCGCGGCGTTGCGCCCACCCACGTTCGCCCGGTGCTGTGCATTTACCCCGCCACCCCCGCACCCCGTCGTCACGCCTGGGCTGGGTCTTCGGCTGCACGACATTGATCCCTCTTTACGCCCACTCATGATCGCTTCTCTTCCCACGCCCCGGCGCCTCGGCCGGTTGCTCCTGTTCCTCGCCGTCGGCTTGGTCGGCTCCGCCGCCAACGTCGATTATTTTGCCGACAACGGCTACGGCAACCCCATCAGCACGCTGCAACATCCCGCCGGCGAACACTACCAGGGCGTGACCTATGTGGCCTATCAGGGGCCGCACGAGGATCCCTACGTCGCGGCCTATGTCCACGCCACGGGCCAGTGGATTGGTCCGGTCCAAGCGGGCGTCAGCGCCATGGGTAAATCCCCGGACCAGATCGACCCCGCGGAACTCGACAACCACGGCAAGCCCGCGCTAGTCGTGGACCGCAAGGGCTACATCCACCTCATGTTTGGCTCCCACGGTGGCGACCCCAAGTTCGGCCCGAATCCGCTCGGCGAGTTCTTCATGGGCACGAAGGGCAAAATGACCCACGTCGTGTCGGTCAAACCAGGCGACATCTCGGCGTGGCGCGTGGTCGACAATGTCTCCGTCAATGGCACCTACAACCAGTGGGTCAAACTCGCCAACGGTGACCTGTATCTCTTCTACCGGCACGGCGGTCACCGCAGCGATTGGGTTTACCAGAAATCCGTCGACGATGGTCTGACCTTTTCCGCGCCGGTCTCCGTCTTGAAGCACAAGGTCAGCGCCTCGGACCCCACGGTAAACGACGCGTGGTATGCGTGGTTTGATCTCGGCCGGGGCGACACGATCACTGCCTCCTATATCTATCATCCCTGCGCGAATCCGAAGCACAGTGCGCACCGGCAGAATACCTATTTCATGCAGTTCGATGCTACGAGCGGCCAGTGGTCGAATGTCCAAGGGGCGCGCCTCACGCTGCCGGTGACCAAGGAGTCGGCTGACCAGCTTACGCGGATTGAAGACACCGGCACAGTGCGGACGACGCATGGCACCACTCACGTGGATTCCGCGGGCCGGCCGCACTTGGTTTTCCCGGCGGGCAAGGAGGTCCGGTATTACCGTTGGGATGGAAAAGCCTGGCAGAAGCCCGTCGCGGTGGGCGCATCCGGTGCGCGCATGCACGATGGCGACTTCATCGTCGATTCGCCGACGAGTGTGCGGATGCTACTGGCCGAATCGACCGAGGCCGGCCACGAAATCGCGTGGTGGAACACGGCCGACGGCGGCCTAACGTGGCAGAAGGGCGCTCTCTTCATGACCGCGAAGGAGCGGACCTTCAACTTGTCGGCGATCATCCGCAACGCTCACCCCGATGCCGTGATGCTCCTCGCGTCACGGAGTGCGAACGAACCTCATCTTTATCGACCGATGTATCTCGTCGGCGCCCACGGAGCGCTGGGGCGTCCGGCCGCCGCAGCGAGCCAGCTCGGCGACCGCTTGGAGCAGATCAAGTCCCTGCCGCCACCCAGCAAGGACAAGGCTGAGGCCAAGAAGCGCAAGAAGGCCGGTCTCGGAGATGACGATCTCTGAGGCGCTCGCTGCCTTGCGCCCCTACTTTCCCGTCCATCTGCCATTTCTTTTACCTCATGAAACTGTTCCTCACAGCGTGCTTCGCCCTCCTCTGGTCTTTCTCGGCGGCCTTCGCGGCTCAGCCCAATATCGTCTTCATCATGACGGACCAGCACTCGGCGGATGCGCTGAGCTGTCGGATGGGTGACCGCTACTTGAAGACCCCCGCGCTGGATCGCCTCGCCGCCCGCGGGACGTTTTTCAGCCGGGCCTACACGCCGAATCCGCTCTGCATGCCGGCGCGCAATTCAATCTTCACCGGACGCTATCCCCACGAGACCGGCGTCACTGACAACACGAAGACGACGCTCGATGCGGCGGAGTTCGTGACGATGGGCACGCATTTCCGCCAGGCCGGCTACCAGACCGCGTATTTTGGCAAATGGCATTTGGCCTACAACGAGGCCGCCACCAAGACGCATGGCTTTGAGACGCTCGAAACCGGGCACATCGACGCGGAGAACGCTGCGCTGGCCACGAAGTTTCTCAGTGGAAAACACGACAAGCCCTTCCTGCTCGTCGTCAGTTTTCTCAATCCCCACAACGTCTGCGAACTCGCCCGTGGTCAGGAGTTGAACAATGGCCCGATCGGCCAACCGCCGGCCGTCGACCAACTCCCGCCCGCGCCTGCGAATCTCGCCGCGCCGCGCAACGAGCCTGACACGATGACGCAGATCCGCGCCGGCTATCATGCGAACCCCGCGTTCCCGGTCGGGAACTTCAATCCCCAGATGTGGCAGGCGCTTCGCTGGGGCTACTACCGCCTCATCGAAAAGGTCGATGCGGAGATCGGCAAAGTCCTCGATGGACTCAAGGCCGCCGGGCTCGAAGACAACACGCTCATCGTCTTCACCGCCGATCACGGCGAGTGCGCCGGGGCCCACGGCTTCAACCAGAAGACGGTTTTCTATGAGGAGTCAGCCCGCGTGCCCTTCATCGTCAGCGCCCCCGGCCAACGCGTGGGCCGTGTGTCGGAAAAATTCACCAACACCGGCACCGACATATTGCCGACGATGTTCGACTTCGCCGGCCTGGCGCGCCCCGCGAAACTCTCGGGTGCCAGCCTCCGCCCGCTCACGCTCGGAGAGCCCGTGGCCGTTTGGCGCGACGATGTCGTGGTGCAGAACAACATGTCCCAAACCTTCGCCGTCGACGGCAATGTGCCGACCACCGAGGGCCGCATGATCCGCACTGCCCGCTACAAATACTGTGTCTACGTCCACGGCCAGAACCGCGAATCCCTCGTCGACCTGGAGAAGGATCCCGGCGAGATGACCAATCTCGCGCGCGAACCAGCGCAGCGTGAGACGTTGCTCGCCATGCGCGAACGCCTGCGCAAGTGGGGCGAGGCTAATCATGATCCGCTGGTCGCCGAGATGCTGGCGGACGACGTGAAGCCGCGGGACTTTGCCGTCGTGAAAACGCCCAAGAACGCCGCCCGCTCGGAAGGGCTCGCGAAGCAGAAGAAGGCCAAAGCCCACGAGTGAGGCGCCGTGACTGACGGTCGCCGCAAGCGGCCCTATTTTCTCCGGCTGGGGCGGCGCAGGCCGGGAGCCGGAGGTAAATTGGTCTGATCTGCGCCTCGCGGCCCTTTACTTGGCGGCGAGGCCGAAGCGGGCGATGACCTCGTTGCCCAAATTCCGGTAGGCGGTGGCGCCGACGCCGTTGGGGTCGTAAGCGAAGATCGGTTTACCGAAGCTGGGCGCTTCGCTGAGCCGCACCGTGCGCGGGATGACCGAGGCGAAGATCATGTCGGGGAGGTGTTGCTTCACCTCGTCGACGACCTGCTTGGCGAGATTGGTGCGGGAGTCGAACATCGTCATGATGACGCCACCGAGCTGGAGGTCGTCGTTGACGTGGGCGCTCTTGAGGCGCTCGACGTTGCGCAGGATCTGACCGAGCCCCTCGAGGGCGAGGTATTCGCACTGGAGGGTGATGAAGAGGAAGTCGGCGGCGGCGAGGCTGTTCATCGAAAGCATGCCGAGCGCGGGCGGGCAATCGATGATGATGGCGCGGTAGCCATTGGATTTGCGCAGCGGCTCGAGGATGCCGCGCAGTTTCATGAGGTAGTTTTCGGTCTGGGCGAGTTCGACTTCGGCGGCGGCGAGATCCTCTTCGCTGGGGATGAGGGCGAGGTGCTCGTAAGCCGTGGGCGTGATCATCTCGAAGATCGAACCTTCGCCGCGGAGGGGACCGTAGAGACTCTTGCCCGTCTGCTTTTCGACGCCGACGGCGCTCGTGGCATTGGCCTGGGGATCGAGGTCGATGAGGAGCGTGTGAATTTTCTGCGCGGCGAGCGCCGCGGCGAGATTGACCGCGGTGGTGGTTTTGCCGACGCCGCCCTTTTGGTTGGCGATGGTGAAGACAGTAGTGGGCATGAAAAGGGAGAGGGAGTGGTAATGAGGACGCGGGTGCGGGCCGGCAAGCGCGCCGTCGGGGATTTGTGGGGCGGGCCGGCAAACGGAGTCTTGCACCGGGACGCGCGGCGCGGCGTAGATTTGGCGTGATGAAACTCCCCGCTGTTTTTCGCTCCTGGTGCGTGCTCGGGTTGGTCGGCGGGCTGGCGATCGTCCGGGCGCAAGACATCCCGCTGACCCCGGAGACGCTGCAAATGCTCCTGCAGCGCTTCCCAGCGGCGGATGCCAACGGCGACGGGGTGTTGAGCGAGGCGGAGGCACGGGCCTACTACGCCAAAATGCGGTCGGCGAAACCCGCGGCCCCGGCCAGGGCAGGGATCGCGCCTGCGCCGACGCAGGCCGATGTCGCCTACGGGCCGGCGTCGCGCCAGGTGCTGGATTTCTGGCAGGCGAAATCTGATCGGCCCACGCCGGTGGTGGTTTACATCCACGGCGGAGGATTTCTGTCGGGTGACAAGAGCAAGGCGCGGGAGGAAAAGCTCGTGCAGCAATGCCTCGACGCCGGCGTGTCGTTTGCGGCGATCAACTACCGGTTTCTGGCGGTCGATGTGCCCATTCAGCAGGTGCTGCGGGATTGCGCGCGGGCGGTGCAATTTATCCGGTCGAAGGCGGGCGAGTGGAATCTCGATCGGGCACGGGTGGCGGCCTATGGTAATTCGGCCGGCGCGGGCGCATCGCTCTGGCTGGGGTCGCACGACGATCTGGCCGAGCCAGGGCACGCCGATCCGGTGCGCCGCGAATCGTCGCGCCTCGTGTGCGCCGGAGTGATCTCGGGGCAATATTCCTACAACATCTTCCGGTGGCAGGAAGTGTTTGGCGAAGCCGCTTTGCAGCGCTTTGGCGGACGTTACCTGTTGCCTGAATTCGCGGGGCTGAAGTCCGAGGCGGACTTGCGCGGGGCATCGGGTCGGGCGGCGCTTGCCGACGTGGACATGGAGGGACTGCTGTCGGCGGACGATGCGCCAGTGTTTGTAAGTGCAGCGCTGCCGGGACTCGAGCTGGAGAACACCAATCAGTTTCTGCATCATCCGAAACATGCGCAGAAGATCATGGAGCGCTGTCGGGCGGTGGGCGTGCCGGTGGTGGCGAGCATCCCGGCGCTCGGGGTCAAGCCAGCGGCGGGTGAGCCGGCGACGTGGCGGGACTTTCTCTTTGCCCGGCTGGGAGTGAAAAGTCAGCCGTCCGCGAAGTGAACGCCCGCGCCACTCAGGCTGAAGGCGGGCGCGGCGCCATCGCCGCGAGCGTGCTGGTGATCGCGTTGGCCGTGGGCGTGGCGTATGCCAACAGCCTGACCGGGCCCTTCCTCTTCGACGACATCGGAGCGATCACGGAAAACCCTACGATCCGGCAGTGGAGCACGGCGTGGACGCCGCCGGCGGGCCAGGGCCTCACGGTGGACGGTCGTCCGGTGTTGAACGCCTCGCTGGCGCTCAATTACGCGCTCGGGGGCACGGCGGTGGCGGGGTATCACGTGCTCAACGTGCTGATCCACGGCGGGGCAGCGCTGGCGCTCTTCGGCGTCGTGCGGCGAACGCTGCGCCGCGTCGGCGCGCCCCTCGGAGCGGAGGCGGCCACGCCCCTCGCGCTCGCGGTGGCGCTACTCTGGGCGCTGCATCCGCTGCAGACAGAGTCGGTGACCTATGTGATCCAGCGCGCGGAGTCGCTGATGGGATTATTTTTCCTGCTCACCTTTTACGGCTTCGTGCGCG
This sequence comes from Opitutia bacterium, assembly GCA_947453695.1. Lineage (GTDB taxonomy): Bacteria > Verrucomicrobiota > Verrucomicrobiia > Opitutales > Opitutaceae > GAS368. Next base: position 11,474 of record CANGHW010000105.1, on the reverse strand, counting down.
GGGTGGAGGCGACCGGTGCGGCGGCGCGGCGGGCCTGGCAGGGCGTGGCGATGGGCGCAGCGCTGCTCGGGGCCGGGACGAAGGAAGTCACGGCGGCGCTGCCGTTGCTCGTGCTCCTCTACGATCGTGCGTGGGTGGCGGGGAGTTTTCGGACAGCGTGGCAGGAGCGGCGCGGCTTTTACCTGGGACTTGCGACGGTGTGGCCGTTGCTCGCGTGGCTCGTGCTCGGCACGGGGAGCCGCGGTGGGACGGCGGGCTTCGGGATCGATGTGACGTGGGGAAAATATGCGCTCACCCAACCGGAGGCGATCTGCCGGTATCTCGGCCTCGCGGTGTGGCCCGCACCACTCGTCTTCGACTACGGGACCACGTGGGTGAAAGACCCGGCCGACGCGGTGCCCTATGCGCTGGGGCTGGTCGCGCTCGTGGCGGGGACGCTGATCGCGCTGGTGAAAAGGCCCGCGGCGGGATTTCTGGGGATGTGGTTTTTCTGCATCTTGGCGCCGACGAGCTTCATCCCCGGCAACCGGCAGACGATTTCCGAGCACCGCATGTATCTGCCGCTGGCTGCGGTGGTGGTAGCCGTCGTGGTGGGGTTGGCGTGGTGGCTGGCTCGCCGCGGGGAAGCGCGCCGCGCCGGACGCATCACGCTCGCGGTGGGCTGCTTGGTGGCGGTGGGGTTGGGCGGGCTCACGGTGCGTCGCAATGGCGACTACCACACGTTGCTCGGACTTTACCGCGACACCGTGGCGAAGCGGCCGGACAACGCCTTTGCGCGCTACAATCTCGGCAAGGCGTTGGCCGAATCAGGCGCGCCGGGGGAGGCGGTGGGGCACTACGAGGCGGCCTTGCGCCTCGAGCCCGGCTGGCCGCACCTGCATAACAATCTCGGGAGCGCGCTCCTCGATCTCGGGCGGACGGCCGAGGCGGCGGCGGCGCTGCAACGCGCGGTGCAGATCAAGCCCGACTACGTGCTCGCGCACTACAACCTCGGACTCGCGCTGATCCAACTTGGCCAGAAAGACGGTGCCCGCGAAGCTTGGGCGACGGCAGTGCGGTTTCGTCCCGATTACACAGAAGCGCGGGAGAATCTCGGCGCCGTGTTGCTGGACCTCGGGCGGACGAAGGAAGCGGCGGCGGAGTTGGAGAAACTCAGCGCAAACGGCGCAGGAAATGCCGGCGTGTATCTAAACTTGGGCACGGCCTACCTCGTGCTCGGTCGGGCCCGGGAGGCGGTGGTGCCGCTCGAGCAAGCGCTGCGGCTGCAGCCGGATCTGGCGGTGGCGAGGGAACGGCTGGCGGAGGCGCAACGCCGGGCGGCGGCCGGGCGGTAACAGCGAGCGACGCTGCGCACTGCGAATATTAGAATTTCGGATCCGTCGCGGGAGGCATGGAGGAAGCAATTTGAAGCTGCATGGCGCGCGAATGGTTTCGCCCGGGTGAAAGAGCAATCCGCGGTTGGGCTCGACGTCTGGGCCGACTCAGGGCGAGCAAGTAGCAGATGCCGCCGACGCCGAAATCGGAGCGCCCTGCGGTGCCGTAGCGGGCAGCAGGACGCGGGTTGAGCGAGTTCGTGGCGAGTGCGGGTCGGGGGAGTGGTGACGTAGACGAGATTGATCACCGTGGGTGAAGGTCACGCGGGTGCGCGGGCGGATGGTCCGTGTCAGGGGCGGGCGCTGACCGGCGAAAAGACGACGCTGACGGGTGCAGAGACGAGGCTGACAGCGGGAGAAATGACGGTGACGGGCGAATAAGCGACGCTGACGGGCGAATAAATGATGCTGACGAACGAATAACCACCGCTGACGGATGGATAATCTACGCTGACAGGCGAATAACCGACCCTGACAGACGAATATTTGCGGGTGACAGGCGAATAAGTGGCGGTGACGGACGAATAATTCAGGCTGACGGGCGAATATTCCACGCTGACAGACGAATAATGTGCGCTGACGTGCGCGGGAACGACGCTGACGGAGGGGCGAGTCGGGCCGGCGGGGCGCGGCGAGGCGCAGACGCGGGCGAATTTTTTTTGAACTATTTTCTGCCCCCTTATCCCGAGTCTAAGGACTTGGTAAGCTGCCCGGCCGCGCTGCGCCCCCGTGAGTTTGTCAGCGAATGTGCGGCCACGACGTTGCACAAGAGCGTGCGAAATTTCCTTAGGTCGAGTGGCTTGGTGAGATATTCATCCATGCCGACCGCGAGGCACTTTTCACGAGTGCCCTTCGCAATCGAGGCAGTAAGGGCGATGATGGGCGTGCGCCGCTGTCCCGCTGATTCGGCGGCGCGGATTTGCTCAGTCGCACAAAATCCATCGATATCGGGCATGTGCAGATCCATCAGGATCGCATCATAGTGGTTCGCGCGGGCTCGCTGGACAGCCTCGGCTCCGCCGGAGGCCAGATCGGCTTGGAATCCGTGGCTTCCGAGGAAGACTTCGAGGAGGAAACGATTGGTCTCCATATCATCCACGATGAGAATGCGGGGTGGGGTCGCCAAATCGCCGTGCGGCACCGCCGGAGCCGATGTGACCTCGTCCGGGACCGCGACGGCCATGGCTGGCAAATGAAAAAAGAACTCCGATCCATGGCCGAGTTCGCTCGTTAACTCAATCTGGCCGCCCATCAAGCCGACGAGGCGTTGGCAGATGGCGAGACCGAGGCCGGTGCCTCCATAGCGACGGGTGGTGGAGGCGTCGGCTTGCACGAACATCCGGAAGAGGCCGCTGCGTTTTTCTGGCGCAATCCCGATTCCGGTATCGCGCACACGCACGGACAGCTTGCCCGGTTGGCCCGCGGTTTCGGGCGGATGCCACCGGAGGAAGACGGTTACGGTCCCTTCAGGGGTGAACTTTATCGCATTGTCGACCAAGTTGACGAGGACTTGGCGAAAGCGCAGGGGATCACCCGAGATCATGAGCGGGCCGGCCAATTGGGCTTCGAAGCGCAGCTCCACCTTTCGCTCTAGCGCCCGTGCGGCCAGCAGCCGCAGGACTTCGGCCGCGATTTCTGCGGGGGCAAACGGCAGTCGCTCAAGCACCAGTCTCCCTTCCTCGATTTTCGATAGATCAAGAATGTCGTTAATGAGGGAACTAAGTCGCGCGCCTTCGCCGGTAATCGTGCTCAAATAGCCTCGCTGGGCGTCGTCGAGTTTGGTGTCAGCAAGCAGATTGGCGAATCCCATCACCGCATTGAGCGGGGTGCGAATCTCATGGCTCATCACCGCGATGAAATCACCCTTGGCCCGGTTCGCTTCGTCCGCCGCGGACTTGGCCGCTTTCAGCTTGAGTTCGGTTTCCGCGTGTTGCCTGACCTCGGCACGCATGAGTGCGATGAGGGTGGAACTGATCAGAACAACTGTAATTAAAAAGGCCGCTCCTCCGAGAGCCAGTCCACGGATGGTAACAATCGAATCCGTGTCCGAGAGGTGCAGGGCACGAGTGCTCCATTCGGCTACGCCGGCGCCGAGCGGTGGTAGGGTCGCCAGCACAAGACACGAAAATCGAGGGAGATGGCCGGCCGCGCGCCTCCTCACGATGGCGCGCTGGCAAAGCACGCACGCCAGCAGTGTTAGCCCCGCCAGCGCCACCGCATCAAGGCGGTAGGACAACCAAAGGTCCATGGGAGCGGCGGCGGGCATCGGGGCGGTGATGTGGCCCGAGGCTGCTGGCTCCGTCTCTTCCGCACAAAAGGCGGATTTACTTATAAATTACTTAGTGGCCGGCTGCGTGTTGTTACTGACGGGCGGACTGCGCCCGCTGCACTTGATGAGCGCCAAGCCTACTGGGCTTGTTTGGCGACTTTACGCGTAGTCGGAGTCTGGCCGACGGGAAGCGCGAGCAAGTCGTAGTCTTCGAAGCCGGTGATCTTCACGTCCACAAATTCACCGACGGGCAACGTGATCGGCACGTAGATTCGGCCGTCAATATCAGGGGCATCGGCCTCGCCGCGGGCAACTCCGGGCTCCTCGATGAGCGCCTTGAGCGTGCGGCCGGTGAAGCTCTCGCTCACTTCGGCGGCAATTTCCTTCTGCAGCTTCATGACGCGGTGCCAGCGGGCTTCTTTCACCTTGGGCGAGATTTGGTTTTCCATCTTGGCGCCGCGCGTTCCTTCCTCCTGGGAGTAGCGAAAAACTCCGAGGCGTTCGAACTTGGTCTCGCGGATAAAGGCACAGAGTTCGTCGACATCGGCTTCGGTTTCTCCCGGAAAACCAACGATGAACGTGGTGCGAATCGCGATGCCGGGGATGCCGGCGCGGATGCGTTTGAGGAGGTCGCGGATGTAGTCTCCGCTCGTTTCACGCTGCATGCGCTCGAGCATCGGATCGCTAATGTGCTGGAGCGGGATGTCGATGTAGCGGGCGACTTTCGGACACTCGGCGATGGTGCGGATGAGTTCGTCACTCCAATGCGCAGGGTGGGTGTAGAGCAGACGAATCCAGAAATCGCCCTCGATGGCGTTGAGCTGGCGGAGGAGGGTGGTGAGGGCGGTGCCGCGGGACGAGTCGACGGGCGTGCGCGGATTCGGGCGCTGTTCCCACGTGTCCATGCCGAAGAAAGTCGTGTCCTGGGAGATGAGGTTAATCTCCTTCACGCCTTCCTTCACGAGCTGGCGGGCCTCGGCAACGACACTCTCGACCGTGCGGCTGCGATGCCGGCCGCGGATCTGCGGGATGATGCAGAACGTGCAGGGATGATTGCAGCCTTCGGCGATTTTGATGTAGGCAAAATGCTTGGGTGTGAGGCGGAACCGGGGGGTGTCGTAGTCCGGAATGTAGGTCGACTTGCCCTCGATGAACGTCAGCGGTCCGGCAGTGGCGGAACGTTCCTTGGCGAAGAGACCTTCGATAATCGGGGCGACCTTGGTCACTTGGTCGAGGCCGATGAACGCATCGACCTCGTCGTGCAGTGAGGTGGAGAGATCCTTGGAAAAGCGCTGCGACATGCAGCCGGCGACGATGAGTTTCTGACTCTGGCGGCGTTTTTTCATGCCGCGATTTTGGTGCGCTTCCAAAATATGGCCGATGCTCTCCTCTTTGGACGAGTCGATGAACGAGCACGTGTTGACGATCACGACGTCAGCCTTTTCCGCATCGGGGATGACGGTCATGCCGGCCTGATGGAGGTGACCGACCATGATCTCGGAATCGACGAGATTTTTGGCGCAACCGAGAGAGACGAGACTGACTTTAAGCATGAGCGAGAAAAGGCGACGGGCGGCGAGGGCAGCGAATGAAAAAACCGCGGCCAGATGACCGCGGTTAGAAAGTGAAACGAGCCGCGAGCGGGCTTACTTTTTCTTGGCGGCGAGCTTGGTGCGCTCTTTCTTGCGCTTGAGGTAGGCGGCGCGGCGTTTGCGTTTGATGTGCTTGTTCAGTTGTTGGCCCATGGTGTTGGTAAGTGTGAAGGGGCGATGTTTCAGAGCGTCACCGGCGAGTCAAGCGCCGGGCTGGGGAGGATTCGAGTGAGCTTCTCCGGCGGGCGATCTCCGCCGCGGCCAGTCAGGACGGGTTTGACGAGTCGAACGGCGAGGTGGGAGAGATGCCAATTGGCCTCGGCGAGGTGTAAAGCGCCGCTGGCGAGAGGTAGATCGGAGCTGGCGAGAGGTAGATCGGAGCTGGCGAAGTCCATGTAGCTGCGAGCGAACGATAAATCAGCCCTGACGAGGTGTCGGACGACGCTGGTGAAGTGTAAATCGAGGCTGACGAAGTGAAAATCGGAGCTGTCGAGGTGTCGGACGACGCTGGTGGAGTGTGGAACGAGGCTGGCGAGGGGCTGGTTGGTGTGTCGAAGGGGAGATTGGCGTTGGCGCACTGCGGATGGTGAAGAGAAGAGTCGTGCGGCCCATGACGGGGCAGCGGCTGGGGTGAATTGGGCACGATCGACGGCATCTTTTGACGTGACCGCGAAGTAACGCCCGGCGACGCTCCACGTCTCCCCTGATTCCCCTATGCGGTTTATCCCTCGTTTTGACCTGCGTTGCATTGTCGTTGCCTGCTTTTTGAGCGTGGCCGGTTTGGGTCTGCTGGTCGCCGCCGAGGCGCCGGCTCCGTTTGCGCTGCGCGATGGCGACCGGGTGGCCTTCATTGGCGACACGCTGATCGAGCGAGAACAGGTCCACGGTTGGGTCGAGGTTATGCTCACGTCGCGGTTTCCGACGGCCAACGTGACCTTTCGGAATTTCGGATGGAGCGCCGACACCCCGGCAGGCGACTCCCGGTTTGGTCTCAGTTTGCTGCAAGCAGGCAAGGAGCCGGCGGACGAGGGCTGGACGCAGCTTTTGAAGCAGATCGAAGACGCAAAGCCTACCGTTGTCGTGCTCGGTTATGGCATGGCGAGTTCCTTCGATGGGGCGGCAGGACTCGAGAAGTTCCGCTCGGATTATCGCCGCTTGCTCGATGCGATTGCCAAGATCTCCCCCGGAGCGCGCATCGTGATGCTGAGCCCCGTGCGTCACGAGACGTTGGGTGCGCCGTGGGCCGATCCGGCAGCGCACAACGTGGCGTTGGAGCGCACCGCGGCGGTGGTGCGCGACGTGGCTGTTGAGCGCGGAGCCACGTATGTTTCACTGTTTGACACCTTGCGTCCACGGATGGAGCAGGTCGCTGGAGGCGGGGCGCGACTCACCGATAATGGTATCCACCTAAACGCGAATGGCTATCGCGTCGCTGCCGAGGCGATTGAGGACACGCTCTTCGGTGCCAGCCAACCGGGGCCGTGGCGGGGGAGCGCGCAGGCCGAGCCGCTGCGGCAGGCGATTCTCCGCAAGAACGAATGGTTCTTCCACCGCTCTCGACCGGCCAACATGGCGTATATTTTTGGGTTCCGAAAAAAGGAACAAGGCAAGAATGCCACCGAGGTGTTTCAATTCGACGATTTCATCGCGAAAGAGGAACAACGTATCGCCGCGCTGCGCGCGCTACGTCCGGCCAATGTCCCCGAGTTGCCCCAGCGGGTGGGGAATCTCATCCAGCAGCTTACGCCGCAACCGCACCCGAAATTTGAAGTTGCCGAGGGGTTGGAGGTCACGCTCTGGGCGGAAAACCCCCTGCTCAACAAGCCGATCCATATGAACTTTGATCCGCGCGGACGCCTGTGGGTGGCGAGTTCGGCGGTCTACCCCCAGATTGAGCCGGGACAGGCGGCGACGGACAAGATCATCGTGCTCGAAGATACCACGGGCGCGGGTCGGGCGGATAAAGCGACGGTGTTTGCCGACGGATTGCTGATTCCCACCGGGGTGGAGCCCGGTGACGGCGGCGTCTATGTCGCTCAGAGCACCGAGCTGTTGCACTTCAAGGACACTGACGGCGATGGCCGGGCGGATGTGCGTCGGATTGTGCAGAGCGGTTTTGGCACCGAAGATACGCATCACAACTTGCACACGTTGCGCTGGGGGCCGGATGGGCGCCTCTACATGAACCAGTCCGTCTACACGCGCACGGACACCGAGACACCCACCGGCATTGTGCGCCTCAAGGCCGGTGGTATCTTCCGTTTCGATCCCCGCGATCAGCGGATGGAAATTCTCTACCGCGGATGGATCAACGCCTGGGGGCATCAGTTTGATGACTTTGGGCAGTCGTTTGTGACGGACGGAGCGGGTTTTCAAGGTGTGAGCTGGGGCGTGCTCGGCGCGACCTTTCGGACGTTGGCGCCGGCCCGGCGCGAACTCCAGAGCATCAGCCCCGGGGCATATCCCAAGTTTTCGGGCTTGGAGATTATCCGCAGTGCGCACTTCCCGGATGACTGGCAGGGCGATCACATCACCAGCGATTTTCGCGCGCATCGGGTGGTGCGTTTCAAGGTTTCGGAGCAAGGCGCGGGTTTCGTGACGCGGGAGATGCCGGATGTCATGCGCACGACCGACGTCACGTTTCGCCCCCTCGATGCTAAACTTGGGCCTGACGGCGCGTTGTATCTGGCGGATTGGAGCAACCCGATCATCCAGCACGGCGAGGTCGATTTCCGCGATACCCGCCGCGACAAAGAGCATGGTCGCATCTGGCGCATTGCGGCGAAGGGCCGGGCGCCGCTGCCGCGCACGGATTTCACCAAGCTCGATAACTCCGCGCTGTTGGATCGATTGCTGTCGGTGAACAGCTACGATCAGGCGCAAGCCAAGCGCGTGCTCGTCGAGCGCGGCGCGGCCAAAGTCGCCGCTGATCTCGCATCTTGGATGCAGCGCAACTCCAGTCCCGCGGCTCGCATGCAGGCGATGTGGACGCAGGCAGCCTTCAACCTGCCGGTTGAGCGGACGGTCGCCGAACTTCTCGGGGCCCAGGATCCCCGCATTCGGGCGGCTGCCGTGCGCGTAGTGCCGACCGAAAACTCGCTCGGGGCGCTCGAAAAATTGGTCGCAGACGCCCATCCCCGGGTGCGGCTCGAAGCGGTGCGAGCGCTGGGCAAGCTGGGAACCGCGCGTGCTGCCGAGGTGGCGCTGTCGGTCCTCGGGCATCCGATGGATCCGTTCATCGACTATGCGCTGTGGTTGACGATTAACGAACTCGCCGGACCGTGGCTCGCCGCCGTGAAGTCCGGAGCGTGGAAAATTGAGGGCCGCGAGGCGCAGTTGGAATTCGGACTCAAGGCGGTGGATGCTCCGCTGGCGGCCGAGGTGCTGGCGCAATTGCTCAAGGCGCGTCCACTCCCCCGGGATGGATCCGGGCCTTGGATCGAACTCATTGGCGCCGCCGGGAGTGCGAAGGAATTGAGCACGGTTTTTGAAGCAGCCTTGGCCGATGGCTTTGACGAGTCGGCTCTGCCGCGGGTGCTGGCTGCGCTGAGCGACGCGGCGCGGTTGCGTTCGCTTAAACCAACCGGCGATCTCGGCCGGGTCGAGCGGTGGCTGACCGCGCCGAATCAGAAAACGCGCCTCGCCGCCCTTACGCTCACGGGGGCTTGGAAAGTGGGCCGACTCGCTCCGGCGCTGGCTGCATTGGCGGGACAGGGTGCAACGCCTCCGGCCGTGCGTAGCGGTGCATTGTCTGCGCTACGCGACATGGGTGGCGCCTCCGCGGTGGGTGAACTTCGCCAACTCGTCCGAGGTGCGACGGATGCCACCATCCGACGTGAAGCCGTGGTGGCGCTCGCCGGGGTAGATCTGACGGCGGCGCTACCCGATGTGGTGGCGGTTTTGTCGAAGACCGAGAGCGAGAGCGAAGCGGTTACTCTATGGCGCGCCTTGCTCGCTATCCGCGGCGCGGGGGCGCGACTAGCGGTAGAACTGCCGAAGGCCAAACTGCCGGCGGCCGTGGCTCGGGCCGGCTTGCGTCCGGCCCGCGAAGGAACGCAGAACCAGCCGCTGGTCCAGGCGCTCATCAAGAGCGCCGGTTTGACGCTGTCCGAGGCGCAACTTTCCCCGGCAGAACTACAGTCGATGGCCCGGGAGGCGATCGCGGCAGGTGATGCCGCCAGAGGCGAACGCATTTATCGCCGAGCGGAGTTGGCCTGCCTGTCGTGTCATGCCATCGGCGGTGCGGGAGGAAAGGTTGGTCCGGATCTTACCAGCATTGGCGCGAGTGCGCCGACCGATTATCTCGTCGAGTCGCTGCTCTACCCGAGCGCCAAAATCAAGGAAGGCTATCACTCCGTGCTCATTTCCACGAAGGATCAGCAGGAGTTGAACGGCATGGTCGTGCGTGAAAATGCCACCGAGATCATTCTGCGCAATGCCGCGAATCAGGAGATTTCCGTGGCGGTGCAGAACATCGCGAAGCGCACCAGCGTGGGGTCGCTCATGCCGGCCGGGTTGATTGATTCGCTCCTGCCCGACGAGCGTTTGGATTTGATCAAGTTCCTCGCGCAACTCGGCAAGCCAGGGGCGTTCGATGCGGCCAAGGGCGGCGTCGCTCGCACGTGGGATTTCTATCAGGTCACTAGTCGCAACCAGAACGCTGGAATCGATCGCGTGGTGCGCGGCGATACGACTTTGCCGGAATGGACTCCGGTGCTGTCGTTTGTCAGCGGCGTGCTGCCGAAGGAGGCAATCGCGGCGATCTTTCCCCAGCAGCAGATGAACACGCGCGGCTTGTATGCGGCGACGCGGTTTCAGTCGGCGCGGGGCGGTGCGGTCACGTTCGCACTCGCGGGGACGGTGAAGTTGGCGTGGCTGAATGGGCAACCCGTGAAGCACGCGGAGTCGTTCACCGTGCAGGCCGCGGCAGGCATCAATACGCTCGTGCTGCTCCTCGATGAGACGAGTTTGCCGGAGTTGTTGAAGGTCAGCTCGTCCGACGTGACCTTCGTGACTAACTAAGCGTCGCCAAACTCGGACTCACTACGACCGAGCGATTGGCGCTTCGATTGCCGCCGCCATTAACGACTTCGTGTGCCGAAGGTGGGGGTGGCGGCAATCGGGCGAGTCTCAGGGCAGTTCGTAGATTTCAACGAGCGCTACGCCGGTGCTGCCGTTGGCTCCACGGACTTGAGCCGAATAGGCGCCGGCGGGCAGAGTGATCTTAAGTGCGGAATCTCGGCTGCCGGACGGAAGAGCAAACGCGCCGACTACGGCCGATGCGGCCGATAGCTCGGCGGTGCCACCCCAATCATTGTTCTCCGCGATTTTGTCGGAGTTGCGATAAATCTCGAGCACAGGGTCGGCCAGCGTGCCGGTGAGCCCGAAAGCGCCGAGGGTGGGGCCGACCGCACGGATGAGGAGGGTTTTCGCGGTAGTGCCACCAAGAGCGAAGCCGGCGATCAGCACATCCCCGCCGGTGCCGACGCGGGTGCGGGCTGAAAGGTTGGTGAAGCGGGGCGAGCTGTCGGTGTAGGCGTCGGCGACATCGTAGATTTCGGCGAGGGCAACGCCCGTCGTGGCACCAGTCACTTGGGCCGAATAGTTCCCGGCGTTGAGTGCATAAACCAGCGCCGCGTCCTTGCTGTTGGGTGACGGAAGATCAAAGGCGCCGACGCGCGTGCCATAGAGTGCCACGGAGGAGTTGCCGGCCCAGTCGTCGTTGGAAACGGCGAACGTAGAGTCGCGGTAGATATCGAGTTTCGGGTCAGCCAGCGTGCCGGGGACGCCGAATGCGGCGAGGCCGGGGCCGACGGCGCGGAGGAGGAGCCGTTGGTAAGTGCCCCGGCCACCGGCCAGGGTAAAGCCGACGATGAGGGTGTCGGCCGCGGTGCCGGCGACGCTGCGGATCGCAAGGTTGGTCAGGTGACCAGCCGTCGAGATGGGGGCGACGAAAAGTTGGGCCGGCACGCTGGTGGCGGTGCCAGAGGCGTTGGTGACGGTCAGGGTGTAGAGACCCGCGTCGGCGGACGTGGCCGCGGGAATAGTGAGTGAGGGCGTGCTGGTCTCAGTGGTGAGCGTGCCCGTGGCGCCGGGAAAGGTGAGTGGGGTGCCGTTGCGGGACCACTGGTAGGAAATTGGCGGGGTGCCGGTGACGTTTACTGCGAAGGCTCCGTTGTAGCCCAGTGGCGCGAGATAAGGCGCGGGTTGGGAGTTGATCGCCACGGGAATGGACGGGGC
>CANGHW010000104.1 GCA_947453695.1 Opitutia bacterium | reverse complement strand
TTGAGCCTCGTCGAACCCGGCGCTTTCACCATCCAGGTCAGCGGCACCGCCGCCAACCCTTCCGGCGAAGCCCTCGTCGAAGTCTACGATGCCGACATCCTCCGCGGCACCAGCACCAGCCTCATCGTCAACGTCTCCGTTCGCGGCCAGACCGCCCCCGGCGCCGATGTCCTGACCCTCGGCCTCGTCATCGGCGGCCAAGGCCCACGCACCCTCCTCGTCCGCGGCATCGGCCCCAAGCTCGCCTCCTTCGGCGTCACCGGCACCGTCCCCGATCCACGGCTGCAAATCGTCGATAGCCAGGGCCGCGTCATCTTGGCCAACGACGACTGGGCCTCCGCCGACTTCGTCACCGAACTCGCCCTCGCCAGCACCTACGTCGGCGCCTTCGCCCTCGACGCTGGCAGCAAAGACGCCGCCACCTTGAGCCTCGTCGAACCCGGCGCTTTCACCATCCAGGTCAGCGGCACCGCCGCCAACCCTTCCGGCGAAGCCCTCGTCGAAGTCTACGACGTCCCCTAAACTCCGTCCCCTGTATCGGCGGTCTATGACCGCCGCCGGAATGCGGGCGCATCCCGCGCCCGACGCTCACTGTAGGGCAGGCTTTATGCCTGCCATCCGCCTCTCATCCCCTTTCGCCCGCCCTCAGCCAGCGGAGTCGAAAACTGAAGCAACTGGCCGTCCCGCCCTCACCGGCGGGACGGCCTTTTCGTTTTCCCGCGGCCTCCTCCGTCCGCCTTTACCACCTTGCGCCAATTGCTTTTGCATAGCGCTCCAGAAGCGGGTCCGGCAGCACCGCTTGCCAGCCCTCCGCCGTGCTGTGCAGAAGAAATCTATCGCCCCTCGTCTTACAGTGGCCCGCGCCCATCCGGATTTCCATCACGGTATCCTCCGGCGAGAGTTCATTCCTCCCGAGGAGTTGCATCCCGCCGACTGTCGCTGCCACCCTCGAGATCATCAGCGCGAGCCCGTTTTCCGGCGATCCACACTGGGCGCGCGACCCGTTCAACTGCCCGGCAAATCATGCGTCCGCCTTCGCTCGCGCCGTCGCCGTAAACCCGGGTAGTTGAACCCACGCAGCCACACTCCCACCGCCGGTCACTCTCGAAAGGAGGCGGTCCTCGCACCACCTCATGCCCCGGTCATCGCACGCCCTGCGCCACGGGCGGCAACGTCTTGAAGAAGGCATACAACGCCTTGAGTTCTGTATCGTCGAGTTTCCCGAAGGTCCGCGGCATCACCGGATTCAGCTCGGTGCCATCCGGCCGCTTCGCCGTCCGCAGCACCGCGATAAACTCCGCCTCGCTCCACTTCGCGATCCGTGACTCAGCGTGAGGCGTAAGATTGGCCGCGTGCGGCCAGTCCGGCGGCCCGATCTCGATCTTTCCACCCGAGTAGTTCGAACCGTGGCATCCCGTGCAGCCCGCCGCGAGGTAGCGACCAAACTCCGCGTTTGCCGCCGCAGCCACCGTCGCCGGCTGAGTTTTGCTGTGGTCGATTTTCTCCGGCGGCAGATACATTTTACCGATCGTGAGCAGCACCCGCGACACCGGCCCGAGCGCCGTCTCGGGCCGCTCGCGGTTCACGGCCGGCACGGTCTTCAAATACGCGATTACCGCCCCGAGATCCTCGTCGGAGAGGTGCGTGTATTCTTCCGCAGGCATTAACAGCAAACCGCGCCCCTCCGGGCCGATCCCGTGCCGGATCGCCCGCACCCAGTCCTCGTCTTTCCACGTGGCCACGCGCCCACCCGTGCCGCGAGTGAGATTCGAGCCAAAGAGCCGGCCCATGGCGCCATCGTCGAAGACTTTGCCGCCGCCGTAGTCTGGCCCGTGGCAGTCCGCACACCCGCGCGTTTCTGCGATGTGTTTACCGCGCGCCACCATCGCCGCGTCGCCGCTGATCTTCACCGGCCGCACTGTCACCGCATACGATTTTTCCAGACGGGCCTGACTCACGAGTCGCACCGTCACCGCCGCGACCAACCCCAACGCCGCCACCACCGCCGCGCCCCAACCCACGATCTTGAGAAATTTCTTCATACCCCCACTTCGATCACCTCCGGGCCCCCTCAGGCAAGTCTCCACCCCTTCGCCTTTCGGCCCACCTCCGAATCTGCCACCACGCTCTCCCTCAAAAATCCCCCTTCCCTCCGTCCCTCATTCCCTCTTCCCTCTCCCCTTCATATCCATGTCGCCCGCCCAAGAAATCGCCCGCCGCCGCACTTTCGCGATCATTTCGCACCCTGACGCGGGTAAGACCACGCTCACGGAAAAATTTCTCCTCTACGGCAACGCCATCCATCTCGCCGGTGCCGTCACCGCCCGCAAAAACCAGCGCGCCACCACGTCCGACTGGATGGAACTGGAGAAACAGCGCGGTATCTCCATCAGCTCCACCGTCCTCCAATTCGACTACACCGGCTACGCCGTCAATCTCCTCGACACCCCTGGACACAAGGACTTCTCCGAAGACACCTACCGCGTCCTCACCGCCGTCGACGCCGTGGTCATGGTCATCGACGCCGCCAAGGGCATCGAGTCCCAGACTCGCAAGCTCTTCGAAGTTTGCCGCCGCCGCGGGGTCCCGATCTTCACGTTCATGAACAAGTGCGATCGCCCCACGCGCAACGCACTCGAACTCCTCGACGAACTCGAAACCGTCCTCGGCCTCCAATCTTCCCCTGTCATCTGGCCCCTCGGCAATGGCCCGTCGTTCCGCGGGGTGTTTGATCGCCGCACCCGCGAGGTCCATCTCTTTGAGCGCGTCCCCGGCGGCGCCTACCAAGCCCCGGTCAACGTCACGTCGCTCGAGGATCCCTACGTCCGCACCAAGCTCGACGACTACACCTACGGCGAGGTCACCGAACAACTCGCCATGCTCGACGGCGCCGGTCACCCGTTCGACCTCGCCGCCGTCCGCGCCGGCCAGCAAACGCCCGTCTACTTTGGTTCTGCCGTTAACAACTTCGGCATCCAGCTCCTCCTCGACGGCTTCCTCAAAGACTCCATCCCACCCTCTTCCCGCAAATCCGTCACACCCCTCAGCGGCAAGCCGGCCGAGTCCGTTACGCTCAGCCCATCCGAGCCGGCGCCCAGCCTAACCGAGATCCCAGTTACCCACCCGAAATTCTCCGCCTTCGTCTTTAAGATTCAGGCCAACATGGACCCGAAGCATCGCGACCGCATCGCGTTCGTCCGCATCTGCTCCGGCAAGTTCGAGCGCGACATGACGGTCATCCACCAACGCACCGGTCGCACGATGCGCCTCTCCTCCTCCCAAAAACTTTTCGGCCAGGAGCGCGAGACGGTCGACGTCGCCTGGCCCGGTGATGTCATCGGTCTCGTCGGCCACGATTCACTCGGCATCGGAGACACCCTCACGGAAGACAAAGCCATCGCCTTCGACGAGATCCCGCGCTTTCCGCCCGAGGTCTTCACCTTCATCGCCAATCCCACTCCCGCCGACGCCAAGAAATTCCGTGCCGGCCTAGAGCAGCTCCTCCAAGAGGGCGTTGTCCAATCCATCACGCTGCGCGCTGGCATGACGACCTCCACTCTTCTCGCCGCCGTTGGCGTGCTGCAGTTCGAAGTCGTGCAGTGGCGCCTTCAGGCCGAATACAACGCCGCCTCCCGCCTCGACGTCGCGCCGTGGACGCTCATGAAGTGGCTCACCGCCGCCGACCCCACTCAAAAATCCCCCGACACCACGCGCCTCCTCGTCCCCAGCGGCGTCGCCTTCGGCACTGACAAACTTGAGCAACCCGTCGTCCTCTTCCCTAACGAATGGACGATGCGCTACTTCCTCGACAAGAACACCGACGTAAAACTCCACGACCTCCCGCTGGAGCAGACCAAGTAAAGTCAGGCGGCCTTCAGTCCGCCCTCTCTTGTGGGGCAGGCATTATGCCTGCCATATCACGCTCAACCCGCGCGCCCGCCTCGCCTGCCCCGCGCCCACCGTAGCCGCGCCGGTTACGGCGCGGTCCGCGTCTCCCTCCACGAACCGTGTTGCCTCCCATGCCTACCTGCTCCTTCGTCTAACACATTCGCATGCGGGTGCTCCCCAGCCAACTCTGTTCGCTACGCTCCCCTCCTCGCTGCGGCTGCGCGATCCGCCGCCTCGCCGCATTCGCCGCTCTGGTCCTTGCCTTACTTTCGCCTCCCGCCTTCGCCGCAGACGAAGATCTAACCGACAACCCGCTCGCACCGGAATGGTTTCGCAAACTTTCCGAGTCCGTCCGATCTAATTCCCAACGCGCCCGCACGGAGGGCGAGACCAAGCTCGCCACGGCCCTCGCCGCCGGCGATCGCGCCACCGAGTATTACGCCCGCCACATCATCAGCACCGCGCTCCGCCGCCAAAATGACTTCTCCGGCGCGCTCATTCAGTCCCGCGCTGCCCTGATCCTCGCTGAAACTCTCCCGGACAATCTCATCCGTTTCAACGCCCACTACCTGCACGGGATTAATCTCAGCGTCTTCGGCGATCTCGCCGGCGCCATCGACCACCTCCTCCGCGCTCTCCGCCTCTCGGACGGTCAGCCTTCCCCTCGCGCCCGCTACCTTGCCTTGACCGGCCTCGGCATGACCTACGATCGGCTCGCCGACTTCCCGCAGGCCCTCCGCTACAAACGCGAGGCCCTCGCTCTGGCTGAGCAAGGCACCGATGAACACGCCATCAGTCTCTGCGCCGGCAATCTCGCCAATCTCGAGGAAAAGCTCGGCGATCTCGCCGCCGCCCGCCGCCACTACGAACGCGCGCTCGCTCTCACTCGCCGCAGTGGCAACCGCACCGAAACCGCCGACATTGAAGAGAGTCTCATCATGCTCGATTTTGCCGAGGGCAAGTCCGATTCCATCCTCGCCGCCCTCGATCCCATCCTCGTGCAACGCCGCACACTCCGGGGAAAAATCAAACTCACCAACACGCTCCTCAATCGGGCCGCCGTCTGCCAAAAACTCGGACGCCTCGATGAGGCCCTCGCTCACGCCGAGGAAGCCCGCGGCTATGCCGACGCCGGCGAGTCCCCCCGCCTCCGCGCCAATGCCTACCGCAGCCTAGCCTCCGTGCAAGAGGCCCGCGGCGATCTCGCCGCCGCACTCGCTGCCACACGCCGCGAATTCGCCGAGCGCGAGGCGATGGCCGGCGAAGCCGCGAAGACCCGCGCCGCCGAGCTGCAAACCCAATTCGAAGCGGCCAAGAAAGACGCCGAGCTCGCCCGCCTCTCCCGCGAAAACGAACTCCGCGCCGCCGAACAGCGCGCCCAGGAAGCCCAGCTCGCCCGGCAGGCCGCCGAACTCCGCGCCAACACCGCCGAACTCCGCGCCAAGGACGCGGAACTCGCTCACATCAGTCTGACCCGCTACCTGCTCGGCACCAGCCTCGGCGCCGCCATCCTCGCCCTCGCCGCCGTCCTCGCCTTCCAACGCTACCGCGCGCGCAACGAGCGCCGCCTCCTTGACGAAACCCGCCGCGCCCGTGACTCCGCCATCGCCGCCGACCAAGTCAAAACTCGCTTCCTTGGGATCGCCTCCCACGACATCCGCGCCCCGCTCGGCAATATCCTGAATCTCACTGATACCGTCCGCGCCGAATCCCGCGACGGCCAGCCCTCTCCCGACCTCGATCTAATCACCGCCGAAGCCCAACGCGTCCTCGGCTTGGTCGAAGACCTCCTCGCCACCGCCACGCTCGAGTCCGGCAAACTCGTCCTCCGGCCCACGCCGTCCGATCTCACCGAAATCACCCTAGCCGTCGTCAGCGGTCTCCGTTGGCAGGCCCGCACCAAACGTCAGGCCCTCGTCTTCGATCCGCCCGCCCCCGAGGTCGGCCGCCTCGTCGGCGACGCCGCGCGCCTCTACCAGGTCGTAGCCAACCTCATCACCAACGCCATCAAGTTCAGCCCGTCTGACAGCACGATCACCGTCCGTCTCGCGCGCGCGCCGTCCGTCCTCACCTTGAGCATCCAAGATCAGGGCCCCGGTCTCGCCCCGGACGATATCGCGAAACTCTTCATCCCCTTCGAGCGCCGTGCCGCCCTGCCCACTGCCCGTGAGTCATCCCACGGCCTCGGCCTCTCCATCGCCCACGAAATTGTGACCCTCCATGGCGGTGAGATTCGCATCGAGTCCACCTCCGGCCGCGGCGCTACTTTCTTCGTCGATCTGCCGGTCACCTCGTAAAGTTTTCGGCCTCAGCCGATGGTCGCAGCGAACCCCGGCGAACCCGGCCTCGTGTCCCGCCCACCGCGTATTAGGGCGAACCCTATCGAGGCAATCGGGCCTGCCGTGCGCTCGCCCTCCCCGCTGACGCGAAACCCCATTGCCTCGCCCCTTTGCGCCGCCAACGTCTCTCCATGCCGTTGCATCTCACCACGTGGCCCGGGGCCGTTCGCGCGTTCTTCGCTGCGACGGTCGTCTGCCTCGTGGTTCTGGTATCAGCCTCGGCCCAATCCCCGCAACCTCCCGGCACTCCTGCCACCGCCCCAGACCAGGCCGAACTTGAGCGCCGCGCCCAGGAGCTCATTGCTCTCCGCCACGAACACGCCCGCCAAGGTGCCGAGCTCCGCGCCAAAGACGCCGAACTCCAAATCGCCGAGACCGCGCTTGAACGAGCCGAAGCCATCCGTTTCGCCCTTGGCCTCAGCCTCATCTCTCTCGCCGTGGCCCTCGGTGCCATCATCGTTCTCCAGCGCTACCGCCTGCGCGCCGAGCGTCTCATCCTCGATGAAACGCGCCTCGCCCGCGACGCCGCCGAAGAGGCCGACCGGATCAAGACGCGCTTTCTCGGCGTCGCGTCCCACGATATCCGTGCTCCGCTCGGCAATATAGTAAATCTCACCGAAGATCTCCGTGCCAGCCCGGGCAACACTGCATCAGATGAGCGGATCGACCTAATCTCGTCCGAAGCCCAGCGCGTGCTATGCCTCGTCGAGGACCTCCTCACCACCGCCGCGCTTGAATCCGGCAAACTTGAGCTGCGCCCCGCCCCGACTGATCTTGTCGAAATCACCTCGGCTGTCGTCGATAGTCTCCGCTGGCAGGCCTCCGCCAAACGCCAGCACCTCGTGTGCACGCCCGCGGTGCCTGCCATCGGCCGGCTCACCGCCGATGCCGCCCGTCTCTATCAGGTTGTGGCCAATCTGGTTTCCAACGCCATTAAGTTCAGTCCCACCGGTGCCATGATCACGCTTTCATTCGCCCGCACCGCCACCCATCTCTCCGTGTCCGTGCGCGACGAGGGCCCCGGTCTCTCGACTGACGACATCGCGAAACTCTTCCGCCCCTTCGATCGCCTGGGTTCCGTCGCCACCGCCGGAGAATCCTCCCACGGGCTCGGCCTCTCGATCGCCCACGAAATCGTCCGGTTGCACGGCGGCACCCTCAAGGTCGATTCACGTCCCGGTTTCGGCGCGACCTTCACCGCCGAATTGCCGGTCAGTTCCTGACAAAAAATCCAGCCGGACTACACTCCCGGCGCTCCCTCCTAGCGCCGCCCTGCGTGCCGTGGTTTCTAATCGGCCGCTACCAGCGCCCCACCAAACTCCTCAACGCTCTGCCGTGATTCGGCCGATCAATTCCTTCACCAGTGGATTCGGAAACCGCCGGCTCGGCGTCACCGCGTAAAAGGTCTCTCGGATCTGCTCGAAGCGATGCTTCACCGTCAAAATCCCTTCTTCGATTTCTCCGCGCACGACGACGTGCGGCACCAGCGCCAAGCCCTCTTCCTCGCGCGCGAGTAGGCGTAGCATGGCCATGTCGTCCACTTCCGCTGCGACGAGCGGGCGCACATTGGCCGCATCCATCACCCGATCAAAGGCCCCGCGCGTCGCGCTCTCGAGGCTGGGCAACACCAGAGGCACTTCCGCACAGTCGGCGGGAAACTTAAACTTCCGCCGCCGCCACTTGGCTCCGCCCACCAGCACCACCGGCTCCTCGGCCAGCAGGTGGCTGTGCCACGGTGTCGCCGCGTCGCGGCGCACCGGCTGATTACACAGCACGAGATCGATTTGGTGCGCGTGCGCCTGAGCCAGCAGATCCCGCAGGGCCCCCGAGCGCAGCACGAGCTCTACATCCGTCCGGTGCAGCGCCGGACGCAGAAAGCGGAGCACGAAATTGCGCGAGAGCGTCGCCACGGCGCCCACCCGTAGCACCTGCCGACCGCCCCGGGGCTGGTGCTGCATCACATCCTGCAATTCCTCGCCGGCGCTAAAAATCGTCTCCGCGTAATCCAGCGCCAACCGGCCCGCCTCGGTCAGCGTCACCCCTTGCCGGCCCCGGAGAAACAGCGCGTGCCCGAGGCTCTCCTCCAGTTGGCGCAACTGAATACTCAGGGCCGGTGCCGACATGTTCAGCTTGGCGGCGGCATGGGTGAGCGTGCGCTCGCGCGCCAGTGCATGAAAATACCGCAGATGATGGTAGTTCAGAAAGGGGGCATTCATGTTAAGTTAAATCTAACGATAGATTTTAATCAGTGTAGTAGTCTAAAATTCAAGGTTCCTCTAGGATACAGGGGATGCGCCCGTTTTTTCTCTGCTCGGTAGTGCTCCCGCCGCTTGTGCTGCTCTCTGCCGCTCTTCGCGCCCGCTCCCTTCCCGCGGCGGCGGCGGCCCGGCTGTCCGCCACGGCCACCTCGCTGGCCCTCGGTGCCGCCGTGGCGTCGGCCGTCCTCCTCCTCATCCTCGGACCACTTACCGCGCGCTGGTCGCCGGCCAGCGCCGATGCGATCGTGGGCCTAGGGGTGCGGTTCGACTTGGTCGCGGCCGTGATGTCCGTCCTCGTCACCTTTCTGGGGCGGGCGGTGGTCGGCTTCTCGCGGAGTTACCTCGCCGGCGATCCCGGCCAGGCCCGGTTCTTTAGCTGGATGGGGCTCACGCTCTCCGCCGTGCTCACGCTTGTCGTCGCCGGCAATCTCCTCCTCTTCTTTGCCGCGTGGCTGGCTACCAGCCTTTGCCTGCACCGCCTGCTTTTGCACTACCCCGACCGCGCCGGCGCCGTTTTCTCTGCGCGGAAAAAATTTGTCGTCAGCCGGCTCGGCGATCTCTGCCTGATCGGGGCGCTCGCACTCACCTATCGCGCCTACGGCACGTGGGAGTTCGACGCGCTGTTCGCCGCCGCTGCCTCGGGCCACACCGCGCCACTCCCGGCCATCGCCGCCTGTCTCGCCGGGGGCGCTGCCCTCAAGTCGGCCCAGTTCCCGTTTCACTCGTGGTTGCCCGATACCATGGAAACGCCCACGCCGGTTTCTGCATTCATGCATGCCGGTATCGTCAACGCCGGTGGTTTTCTGGTGATTCGTCTGGCCCCGCTTTTCGTCCACGCGCCTGGTGCACTGACCTTGCTCGCGGTCCTCGGCACCGTCACCGCCGCCTTCGGGGCGGTCGTCATGCTCGCGCAGCCGAGCGTCAAACGCGCCCTCGCCTACTCCACCGTGGCTCAAATGGGTTTCATGCTGCTGCAATGCGGCGTCGGTGCCTTCGCATTGGCCCTGCTCCATCTGGTGGCGCACTCACTCTACAAGGCCCACGCCTTTCTACACGCCGGCAGCACCGTGGGGCTCACCCCACGGGCAGCGCGGCCACTTAATACCGCGGCCCTCGCCTTGGGCATCCTCACCGCCGCGCTCCTCGTCACCTGCGCATCCACCGCGCTTGCGGTTGTCGTGCCTCACACGGAATCGGGCTTTGATGTGTTTAACCTGATCCTGGTCCTAGCCCTCGGCTACGGACTCGCCCGGTTGTGGTCCGTGGTTCCCCGCGGCGCGGTGGCCGTGCGTGCCGTATTCGCTGCGGGCGGGATTGGGCTCGCCAGTCTCGCCCTCCACATGGGCTCGCGCCTGCTGTTCGGTCACCTGCCCGCTCCGACGCCCGCACCCTGGGTGCTCGCCTTCTCCGCCATCGTCTTCGTCGCGCTGTTCTTCTTTCAGGCCCTGCTTTGGCGCGCCAACGCCCATCCGCTCGGTCGAGCGCTCTACGTCCATGCGCTCAATGGCTTTTACGTCGGCACCATCGCCAACCGTCTGCTCAACCGCCTCTGGCCGCGCACCGCCGCCCGCTGAGTCTGCCGTCGCATTCTTCTCTCTTCCTCATGACTACCACTGAAGTGCAGTCTTCCTCTGCTGCCACCCTCCGCTCCGCTCTAGTCGAGGCGACGCGGCGCATCCCGCCTCTCTGGCCGCTCCGCCACTTCGTCGCCGTAAATCCGTTCGTCGGCCTCTCCCACCTTCCGTTTTCCGCCGCTTGCACGTTGCTGCGCCACACCACCGGAGCCGCTCCTTTGCTAGACGCGTCTGACTTCCGCGCCCTCTATCACGCGGGCGAGATCACCGACGAGGACTTGACGGCCGCGGGCTCTGATCCGGCCCACGCCGTCGCCGCCCTCGCCGCTCTTCCCCCGGAGGTAGCTTCGCCCACGATTGAAACCATCGCCGATCGGCTCGACCGCCGCCTGCCGCACGCGCACTGGGCGGTATTCGTCACGGACGAGATCTCGAAATTCTGCGCCACCTATTTCGACGACAACCAGACCACGTGGCGCTCGCCCTGGCTCGGCGAAAGTCTCTTCGCCGCGTGGCGCGAGTCCGCGCGCCACGACCGCAATCCCGAGGCTTTCGGCCTCCGCGATTTTCGTGCCACCGTCGCGGCGCTTCCGCCCGACGCCGAGTCCTCCATCGCCGCCTGCGTCGCCCGCTTGGCGCCGGCCGGGTGCAATCTCGCCGACTTTCTCCACCGCCATCTGGTCACCATCGCGGGTTGGGCGGGTTACGCTCAATACTTGGTGCGCGAAGAGGCGCTGCGCGGCCGGACCAATTCCACCCTGCGCGACTTGCTCGCCATTCGCCTCTCCTACGAGGTCGCACTCCTGCGCGCTTTTGGCCCGGCCCTGCCGCCGCTCGACGCGTCGCTCCCCCTCGATTCCTCGCGCATTCCGCTCCTTCGTCTCTGGCAAACCGCCTACGAGCACCGCTATCAGCAACGTCTCGCCCGACGGCTCGCCACCAACGTCCCGGCATCGCGCGGTCTTGCTCGCCCCGCGGTGCAGGCCGTGTTCTGCATCGACGTGCGTTCCGAGGTTTTCCGCCGGCACCTGGAAGCCGCCGCACCGTCGATTAACACCGTCGGCTTCGCCGGATTCTTCGGATTTCCCGTCGCCCACCGGACGCTGCTCACCGATACGCCGGCGACACATTGTCCCGTCCTGCTCGTGCCCCCGGTCGAATCAATCGACACCGCTTCGGCCGAGACCACCGCCTCCGCCCGAGCCCACGAGGCCGGCATCGGCGCGTGGAAGGCCTTTCAAAACTCCGCAGCGTCATGCTTCGCCTTCGTCGACACCTTTGGACTATCATTCGGCGCCGGTCTCACCCGTCGACCGGGAAGCGCGGCCGCGCCGACCTGCCACCGCCCGATCCCGGCTCTTACCGGCGACGATTCGTCCGCTCAGCTCGATACCCTCGCCAACCTCTGCGCGGGCGCTTTGCGCAATATGAGCCTCACCACCGGCTTCGCCCGTCTGCTGCTCATTTGCGGACACGGCAGCACCAGCGCCAACAACCCCTACGCGTCTGCCCTCGATTGCGGCGCCTGCGGGGGCCACGCCGGCGACGTCAACGCCCGCCTCGCGGCCAATGCCCTCAACCATCCCGGCGTGCGCACTCGCCTCGCCGCGCGCGGTCTGCACCTCCCCGCCGACACGTGGTGCGTCGCCGGCCTTCATCACACCACCTCCGACGACGTTACGTTATTCGAACTCGATCGGGTCCCCGCCAGCCACGCCGCCGATGTCGAGATGCTCCGCACCGCCCTCGCCCGTGCTGGCGACAGTGCCCGTCGCGAACGCGCCCCTTCCCTCGGTCTCGCCGCCTCCACCCCCGACACTACCACGGATATCCGCGCTCGCGCGGCGGACATCGCACAAATCCGCCCCGAGTGGGGGCTCGCCAACAACGCCGCCATTCTTGTCGCCCCCCGCATGCGGTCGCGCGGCCTCGATCTCGCCGGGCGCGTCTTTCTGCACGACTACGACCACGCCGCCGATGCCGATTCCACCGTGCTCGACTTGATCCTCGCCGCCCCCGTCGTCGTCGCCAGTTGGATTAACCTCCAATATTACGCCTCCCGCGTCGATCCGACCCGCTACGGCAGCGGCAACAAGGTCCTGCACAACGTCGCCGGCGGACTCGGAGTCTTCGAGGGCAACGGCGGCGATCTCCGGCCCGGTCTCCCGCTCCAATCCTTGCACGATGGCGAGAAATTCGTGCACGAGCCCCGGCGGCTTTCCGTTTTTGTCGAGGCACCGCGCGCCAAGATTTCGCTCGTCCTCGCGCGCCAGGCCGCCCCGCGCGAGCTTCTCGACCACGAGTGGATCCACTTGTTCGCCCTCGAGGGTTCGCGCTGCTTCCGCTACGTGCCCAGTGGCAGCTGGGTGCCCTTTGGTTGAGCGCGGCCCGACCACCTGCGATCCCGTCCCGACGTGCCCGCGCGTTCGGCCGCCGCCACGCTCGTTCACCCTTACGCCACCACTTCTCCACCGAATTCTTCTCGCCCCGCGCCGGAAAACTTCCTCCTTTCCGCGGATGATTTTCTCGCGCCTCGCCACGGCCGTCCTCCTCTTCTGCATTGCGCTTGCGCCGCACGCCCACGCCGCTGCCAAAGCCAAGCCCACGCATCCTGACGATGCCACCGCTTACAAGGGCGCCATCGTCACCGATGCCACCACCGGCGCCGTGCTCTATGAAGACCGCGCCGACTACGAGGGTCCGCCGGCCAGCATGACCAAGCTCATGACGTTTGCCGTCGTGCACGACAAACTCGCCGCCGGCACCATCCGCCTTGATACCGCAGTCAAAATCACCGTCGAAGACTCCAAGATTGGCGGCACTCAGGTCTTTCTCGATCCCCGTGAAACGTTCCCCGTCGAGGAATTGCTCTATGCGATGATGATCCAGTCCGCCAACGATGCCGCGCACGCCCTGGCCCGCACCTGCGCCGGCTCGGTCCCGGCCTTCGTCGAGCTCATGAACGCGAAGGCCCGCGCCCTCGGCATGCAGCACTCCACGTTTCGCACCCCGCACGGGCTCCCGCCGTCCAATCGCCGCATCGCCGACGGCGATCTCACGACGCCCCGCGACTTCGCCCTCCTCTGCCGCCACTTGCTCACCAAGACCGATGTCCTCAAATATACATCCGTCCGTGAGCGCACCTTCGGCACCGGCGTCCGCGCCCAGCCCATGAAGATGGACAATCACAACAAGCTCCTCGGCAAAGTCGGTGGCGTCGACGGCCTCAAGACCGGCTACACCGCCGGTGCGGGTTACTGCCTGAGCGCCACTGCTGAGCGCGATGGTCGCCGCGTCATCAGCGTGATCATGGGCTCCTTCGGCCCCGGCGGTCAGGTCGACAAGGGCAAGACCCGCGACCTCAAAGCCATCGAACATCTCGAGCGCGGCTTTGCCGCTCTACCTCCCGGCGGCCCGAAGTTTTCCACCGCCAAGCCCGCCACTGATTCGCCCGTTTCCATCGCCCCGCCTCCTCCCCGCGAAAAGCTCACCGCGCCGGCCCCTGCCCCTTCGGCCGACGGCACGCCGCCGCCCATCAAACTCAATATCCCCGGCGCGAAAAAATAAGGGCCCGCTCTTCGCCCGCTCGCCCGGGTGTCCTAGCCGCACCTCCTAGTCGGTTCCTGCGCGCCGCCACGCTCCTTCGATGAAGCTCTGCGTCGGCTGCACTGGGACGCCTTTTTCCCCGCGCGCGATCATCCCGCCAAGCAGGTCGATCGCCGCTGCGCCGATTCGCTCGACTTGCTGATCAATCCCCGCGACGGCGAGCGCCGAGGGCCAGTTCATCGTGACGCACTTGGGTCGTCGCTTGGCCGGTAGCGTCGCCACCGCGCGCTCGAAGCCGTTTCGATCCACGGTCTCGAGGATGACGACGTCCGGCCGCTCCGCCCGCAGCCAAGCCAGCAGGGCCTCGGTATCGAGGTTCGGTCCCGGTCGGTCATAGATCAGCGGTTTCACCGGCTCTGTGCCACCAAACTGATTCTGCCACGCGATTCCTCCACTCCAGCGATGGCGCACGCGGATATCCCAGTCCCGCGACATCGCCAGGCCGATGCGTCGACATCCGCTCTGCGTGAGTTCCCGACAGGCCAGCAGCATATTGTCGAAGTGGCTCGGCGTCACGCTATGGAAGCTCGGCGCCAAAACAGACGAGGTCACCGCGGCGACGGCAAACTTCCGCCAGTCAAGTCGCGTCGCGAGGTCTGCCGGCGCCCGCAGGGGGAGCAAGAGCAGCCCTTCCACGCCGCGCGCGAGCAAGACCTGCTCCAGCCGAGCGGACTCGGGATAGTCGTTCAGGTGCAGCACCCCAAAGGCAAACCCCAGCGCTTCTGCGCGCCCGCGCACGCCCGCAAGCAGGCGCGTGTAATAGTTTTCACCGTTGCGCGGCGTGCCCCAGTCCTCGCCGAGCCCGCAGATGTTTACCACCGCCCGCGCGGAGCTTTTCGTCCGCAATCGGCTCATCACCGAGGTCACGTGCGGATCGGTCCGGTAGCCCCGTTCTGCCGCGAGGCGTTGGAGTCGCTCTCGCGTCGCTGGTGCGATCTCAGTGCTGCCGCGGAGCGCAAACGACATCGTCGTTAAACTCACGCCAGCTTCGGCGGCCAGACTGCGCAGAGTGGGACGGGGTTTGGGCACGGACTAAACGGTTTAGTTCAGACGCACTCGCCTACAACCCAGAACCAACGACGCTCCTCCGTCACCCTGGGCTCTCCCGCCCGATTTGCCCCCGCCTTATATGAAAACCCTGCGTGCTTTGGCTGTTCCCTTCCTCCCGGTCGTGCTTTCCGTCGCCGGCCTCACCTCTGCGGCGGAGCCGCCACCTGAGATCGGCGCTCGCGCCAAACCCATCCTCATCGTCGACCAGCTCCGCTTCAAGGATGCGAATGCCAACGGCAAGCTCGACGTCTACGAAGACTGGCGCCGGCCGGTGGCCGAGCGCGTCGCGGACCTCCTCGCGCAGATGTCGCTCGAGGAGAAGGCCGGCATGATGCTCATCGACACGCTCAATGCCCAGGCCGGCGGCAAGCCGCCGGAAAACGCCGCCACACTCGTGCGCGAGCAGCACATGACGCGGTTTATTTTCCGTAATGTCATCACCTCCACCCCGCCTGCCCCGGCCGGCACCGGCCGGCGCGGTGGTCCGGGCGAGGGCCCGCCTGCGACCGGTGGAGGTGGCGGGCGCGGCGAAGCCGGTGGGCGCGGACGCGGTGGCGCCGGCGGTCGCGGCGGTGGCGAGGGCGGCGGTTTTGCCGGCGGCCCGGCCACGCCCCAACAAGCCGCAGAGTTTACCAATGCCATCCAGGAGATGGCCGAGGCCACCCGACTCGGCATCCCGGTCGTGTTCAAATCGAATGCCCGTAATCATTTCGAGCGTCAGGCCCGCGCCGGTATCAACGAGGCCTCGGGCTCGATGTCGACGTGGCCCAAGGAGGCCGGTCTCGCCGCGACGCAAGACATGGAGGTCATCCGTCAATTTGCCCGGGCCATGGGCACCGAATGGCGCGCCGTCGGCCTCCGCGGCGCCTACGCCTATATGGCCGATTTGGCGACCGAGCCCCGCTGGTTTCGCGTGCACGAGACCTTCACCGAGGATGCCGATCTCGCCGCGCAGATCATGCGGACACTCGTGCTCGAGTTGCAGGGCGGCCCGCTGACTCCCCGCTCCGCGGTCGCGCTCACCATGAAACACTTCCCTGGTGGCGGGCCGCAGGAGCTGGGCCTCGATCCGCACTACACGTTTGGCAAGAATCAGGTCTATCCCGCCCGCCGCTTCGATTATCACGTGAAGCCATTCAAGGCCGCCATCGACGCTGGCGTCTCCTCCATCATGCCTTACTACGGCGTGCCCATCGGCCTCACCTACGAGGGTGTGACCTACGACCCCATTGGTATGGCGTTCTCGTCGCAGATCATCAACGACCTGTTGCACACCAAGCTGGGCTTCACCGGTTACGTCAATTCGGACACGGGCATCATCAATTCCCGCGCCTGGGGCTTCGAGCAGAAGAGCGAGTCCGAGCGAGTCGCCGTCGCGATCAATGCCGGCACCGATATTCTCTCCGGCTTCCGCACCAAGGAAACCATCGTCGATCTCGTGCAAAAGGGCCTCGTCTCTCCGGCCCGCGTTGATGACGCCGTGCGCCGCCTGCTCCACGAGCAGTTCGCGCTGGGGCTCTTCGAGAATCCCTACGTCGATGCCACCGCCGCCGGCTCCATCGTCGGTCGGGCCGATTTCCGCGCGCAGGCCATGGAGGCCCAGCGCAAATCGATCGTCCTCCTGCAGAATCGCGGCGTCCTCCCGCTCCGCCGCCCCACGCCCGCCGCACCGGCCAAGGTCTATACCCTCGGCTTCGACCCCGCCGTCGTCGCGAGTTCCACCTACGGTGGCTACGCGGTCACAGCCGGTGCACCCGAGGGCGCGCCCCGCGTTCCGGTCCCCGCCGGCACTGACTACGCCTTGGTCCGCATCGAGGTGTCCAATCCCCGCGAGGCGACCAGCAGCTACCGCAGCGACGACGAGGCTACGCGTCAGAAGATCAACGCCGCCACCGGCAAACCGTGGAGCGCGGAGGACCCCAGCGGCCTCGACAACGGTCTCCGCTTCGGCGGCGCGTTCCCGTGGGAGGCCGGCCTGATCTCCTTCTCCACCATGGCTCAGGCGAAGTCGTGGCGGATCGAGCCGTCACTCGAAACGATTCAGGCCGTTATGAAGGAAATCGGCGATCCTCGGAAGGTCGTGCTCTGCGTCTATTTTCGGCAGCCCTACGTGCTTGATGAGGAGAGCGGCGTAAAACGCGCCGGCGGCCTGGTCGCCACTTTTGGCGTGAGCGACGAAGCCCTCATGGACGTCCTCACCGGTCAGGCCAAACCGCGGGGCAAGCTGCCCTTCGCGCTCGCGCGCACCCTCGCCGCCGTTGAAGCCAACGATCCCGATGCCCCGGGCTATCCCGCGGCGGACACGCTGTTCCCGTTCGGGTTCGGGCTGAGCTACTGACCCGACTCGCGCCCGCGTCGTCCCGGCCCGCCGCCCTCGCGGCGCGCAACGCTCTGCTCAGCCTCCCGCGGCGTCCCCAGCCCCCGGTGCGCTTCTCCGTGCCACTGTGCCGGTCCGGCGTGGAATCACGCTTGCCCGCCCCCCGCCACTCTGGACGCTTGTTTCCGGTCTCTCTGCGCTCAACTCTTCGCCTTCGTTTTCCCTTTTCCGTCTCTCAACGCTCAACTCTAAACTCTAAACTTTTACGCCCCATGTGCCAAACTGCCAACTCCCTCCGCCCGCATTCCTCTGTCGTCGTCGACGGCAATGACCGCGCGCCCGCCCGCTCCATGCTGCGCGCCGTCGGCTTCACCGACGAAGACTTTAAGAAGCCCCAGATCGCCGTCGCCGCGTCCGCCAGCAACATGACGCCCTGCAATGTCCACCTCGGCGATCTCAGCTTGCACGCGCAAAAGGGTATCGATGCCGCCGGCGGCAAATCCGTCTATTTCAACACCATCACCGTCACCGACGGCATCAGCATGGGCACGCAGGGCATGCGCTACTCCCTCGTCTCCCGCGATGTCATCGCCGACTCCAT
>CANGHW010000103.1 GCA_947453695.1 Opitutia bacterium | reverse complement strand
TGAGGTAGGCAAAATCCAGCGGCCACACCACGCGCGGGCCGGGCTGCGCAGCCCCCGAACTCCGATACAGCAGCCGCAGTTCCTGACGGTGCTCGATGGCGTGATCCATCACGACCAGATGCTGAAACTCGCCCGCGTTCGGCAGCGCCGTGGGGACGAGCACCGTGGGCCGCGACTCCGCGACAAACGAGCCCTTGCTCCCCACCACCTGAGCCAGCTTCTTCAGCACCCGCTCGTGCCGCGCGCCCACCTCTGCCCCCGCCACCGCCGGCAACAGATACCGCACGAGCTTGAGCACGAGCGTCTCCTCGGCCGCGACCATCACCATCGGCAGAAACGGACACGGCCGCGTCAACGCATAGGTCTCCTCCATCCGATCATACTCGATCGGCACCTCCAGCCGTTCGCGCATGAACGCCGCCGTGCGGTAGATGCTGCGCACGGAAGTCTCGAGCTCGCGCGCCAGGTCCTGGGCTTTCACGTGCGCCAGCTGATTCAACAACGCATGGATGCGCACCACGCGCACCCACTGATGCGCCGAACACTTCGGTAACCCCAGCGCATGACCGGGCGAGGATTTCACCGGCGCGGATTTCGCTGACGTTACTTTCGCGGCCGGGACGGGACGTTTTTTCGATGGCATGGACTGGGGTAAATCGGCAGCCACAGCTGCCAGTGGGGTTGAGCGCACAACATCCGTATCCGCGGACGCCGTGCAGCGGTGGAGAAAAACTGCGCCTTCCGAAGTGCAAGCGACGCGCCCGAAAGTAAAGCCCCGGCCGATGACCGAGGAAATCGCGAGCACGGCACGAATAGGGCATTCGGAGTTAACCCTAGAGAAGGACAAAGCCTTACTTACTTCAATCGATCGTTGCCTTACGACCATCTGCAGAACTTGCTGCATGCATGAGTAAGGCAACTGGGTAAGGCGAATAACACTTTGGGCAAAGATGAATATCACGCGACGAGTGCGGTGGGGAGTGGCTTTGACCGGGCTTCTCGTCGCGTGGGCTTTCTTGGGCGTCTATCGAGATCGCGAGTTTCACAGCCTCTCGATGTTCGTAAAGCACAGGCCGTCACCGAAGATCTATTTCTTCGCACCGCTCGGGGAGTCCGATACTCCGATGTCCAAGTTGCCAGTGAAGTATCAGAAAGAAGAGGAGGCTTTTCACGCTTTCGTCGAAGCGGACCGTGGCTATTACCGGAGCGTGCGAGTATGGAATTGAAAGAAAGCGCCCAACCAACACACAGACAACGCGCTTACTTGGCCTGCGCCCCAGCCTCGCGGCGGAATGGCAGCAGGCTCAGCGGAATCCGCCGCCCGTCCTCGAAGACCCCGACAAAGCCGCGATTGATCGTCTCTTTCCCCAGGCCATGAAAGTGGGTGATCCTTTCGCAGCCACCGAAGGGCCGCTGAAAGGAAACGGAAGATGCATTCGTCGAAAACTCACCCCGAACCAAGGCGTGCTGTTCACCATCCGTTACTCCGACGGCGTAGTTCGAGAATGGCATTGGTATGCGGTGTGACGGATGAAAAACTCGCGCCCCCGACACCCAGCCCGCTCCTTTTCTCCCGCCTCTTTCACGCGGCAATAAAATCTGAATAAATTCATGGCTGACGCCCCCGAAGACAGCTGGGAGAAAACTTGGGACTCGCGGCTTGGCGCGCTTGAACAACGCTTCGGAAAGTCCGCCGATCACGTCTATCACGGGGTCCTACCGTTCGCATTTGGCGGCGAGGCGGACGTTGTGGTCTTTCCGGCTTACCAAGGTGGAATCGCCCACGTCACCGCGGAGATGACCGGAGAGGAGGTCGGACAAGTTCGCGGCGAGTTCGCGTCCTACGAGCTGATGATTTGCACCCGCACCAAAAACGACAAGGCCGCGGATCTCATTTCGCGTCTCGCTCGCAGCACCTGTGAATCACGACTCCTCGCTGGCGAGTCGATGGACATCGGAGATTTTTTCGACGATCGGAGTATTCGCGCGATCCTCTTTTGTCATCCCGAGGAACAACCCGTGGTTTTCGAAGTGAATCAGCGCCGTTGCGGGATTCTCTTGTGTGTCGGCATCACCAAAGACGAATTGGATTTGAAGATGAAGCAGGGATCAGTCGTTCTGCTGGAGCTGCTGAAAGCGAAGGGCGTCTTTCCCTTCACTGATCCGAATCGCACTTCTCTGGTTTCGAAACCCTGGTATCGCCCATGGTGAAGAGGAAATAGCACAACAGGTGGAAACTATAACGCGGGATGATATGCCCGTTCTGCCGGCCCACCGCGCCCGCGCGCCTATCGGCGCCTTTCGAGCCTCCCTCGCCCTCCGATTTTTGCGCCTTTTTGTGGCCAACCCGTTTGGGCGCTCTGCCGGCCACCCTCGCTCGCTTCCGTCCTTCCCCTCACGTTCCCAATCTGCGCTCGGTGCCCTTGGTCGCACGATAGCTCCCGACACAAAAAAGCGCCGCACGTTGCCGTGCGGCGCTCGTTGTTTTGCCTGTTGCCCTGGCCGGCGCTCACGCCGCGAGCTTCGGGGCGCCCGGCGTGCCGGACGCCAGCGCGCTGCCGCTGGCGTCCGTCTTCGCCGCCGCCGCGTCGGCCTCGTCAGCCGACTCGGCCGACGGGCCCGAGCGCATGATCACGATCCGGGCCGCCTGGTAGCGTTCGTAGCCCACCGGATCGAGTGCCCGGCGCGCCTCCATCTGCGGATCGAGCTCGTCGCGGAGTCGACTGCGTAAGCTGTCGAACGCCGCACCGAGTTGCTTCGTGACCACCCGGCGGGCCGCAATCGCGTCCCGCGGGAGGTCCTTCAGCGCGTCCGCCGCCTCGGCCTTCGTCTTCAGCTCCGCGAGACGCGCCGCCGTCACGCCGAGTTCCGCGAGGTCCGTCGGATCGACCCCGGCGACTGCCTCGTGCACCTGCTGCATCAGCTGCGCCCGGCGGCTGAACCGCCCGCGCCGGAGGTCGTTGAGGCTGAGCTCCACCTTGGCGGCGAGTTCCGTCAGACCGCGGCGCTTGGCATAGCCTTGCACCAGAGCGGCAACGATGAGCGTGACCTCGATCCCGTCTTCGAACACCTGGTCGCGATGGCGGGTCAAGCCGGCGAGCGGCTGGGCCTGCGCATTGCCCAAGGTGGCGATGAGGGTGAGGTCTTGTTTCAACCCGACACGCGCGGCGATAAACGCCGGCGGCAGGTCCGATGGGTTAAACGTCTCCACACAGCGGGAGACGGACTGTCCTGTGCCCAGAAGGGCTCTTTGGTCGTTATTCATTTGAGATATGATGCGGGCCCGACATCGGGCCGTTGATCATGGGCGCACTTTAGCAACCTCACCCTGCCAACTATTGGCAGAGTGATTTTATTTTTTGAAAAAAATGCGCCCGGCGTCCGCTCCCCCGCCGCCCGACCCGCCGCCTCGCTGGCCCGAGCGCCTGCCAATCAGAGCTTTGCGCAAACCCCGCCTCCTTCCACGCGCCCTCCTCCCTCATCCGAGCGTGCTCCACCCTCTTCCGCGCGCGCACCTCCTGCGCCCGAGCGCCCACCTCCTTGTTCCGAGCGTCCACCACTTCCTCCTGAGCGCGGTCTACCTTCGCCCGAGCGCGGTCTACCTCATCCCGAGCGCGGTCATCCCGGTCCCGAGCGCGCACCTCCTCGGTCCGAGCGCGGTCCTCCTTCACCCGAGCACGGTCCACCTTTGCCTGAGCACGCTCCACCTCCACGCCAACGCCGTTCACCTCAGTCCGAGCGCGGTCCCCCTCCGTTCGAGCGCGCACCTCCTCGTCCCGAGCAAAGACCACCTGCCTCCGCGCACGGTCAGCCAGGTCCCACGTCGGCGATCAGCCGACCCCACCCCGCGGAGCTTCGGTGATTAGCCGAAGCTCCGTCCAACTTTCGCCCCTTGGCGAAACTCATTAGCGCCCCCACTCCTGTTTCCCCCGCCGCCCCCGTGGTCCGACTCGTGAACAGCAGAACCGCGCCAAAGCCTACCACCCGTCTCCGTCATTAGACATTAGTCATTAGACATTGGTCATTCGTGATCGGTCTCGCCCCCCACCCAAGTGTAGCGCGCCCCCATCCGCGTCACTGTGCCCGCCGCGTCCGACCCCGCCCTTGCTGTCGCGCGCCCTGCCGCCACCGTCACCGGTCCGCCATGTCCGCCGCCGCCCTGCCGCTTCGCCACCTGCTCCTCGCTCTCCTGATCGTCTCGATCTGGGGCACCAACTTCGTGGCCATCAAAATCGCCCTGCGCGATCTGCCGCCCCTGCTGCTCTGCGCGGTGCGCTTTATCTTCGTCGCGTTTCCGGTCGTGTTCTTCCTCCCCCGCCCCGCCATCACCGTGCGCCAGCTCATCGTCTACGGGCTCACGATGTTCGCCCTGCACTTCGGGTTTCTCTTTCTCGGCATGAAGCTCGGCATGTCCGCCGGTCTCGCGTCGCTCACGCTGCAGTTCCAAGTCTTCGTCACCCTCTCCCTCGCGGCCTTCGTCCTCAAGGAGCGCATCCTCCCCGTGCAGATCGCCGGCGCGCTCCTCGCCGGCGTGGGCTTTCTGATTGTCGGCATCCACACCGGGGGCGATGTCTCGGTCGCCGGTCTCGTCTGCGTGCTGCTCGGCGCCTGCTCCTGGGGCTTCGCCAACTTCACCTCGAAACGTCTCGGCCGCGTCAATCCCCTCGCCCTCGTCGTCTGGGGCAGCCTCGTCGTCCCGATCCCGATGAGCCTCGCTTCCCTCGTCTTCGAGGGCCCCGCGCTCATCACGCACAGCCTCACGCACGTCAGCCTGCCCGCGGTCCTCGGTGTCGCCTTCATCGTCTACCTCTCGACGCTCGTCGCCTACTCGCTCTGGAGCTGGCTGCTCGCGCGCCACCCCGCATCGATCATCGCCCCGTTTACCCTGCTCGTCCCGATCTTCGGTCTGATCAGCTCCGCGTTGCTCCTCGGTGAGCCGCTGCCCGCTTGGAAACTCGAAGCCGCCGCCCTCGTGATCGCGGGCCTCGCCCTCAACGTCTTCGGCCCCCGCCTCTGGTCCCCGAAACCCGCCTGAGCCCGCAAAAACGCCCGGGAAAATCCCTGCGGATCCTCCCGGGCATCATTAGACATTAGTCATTAGTCATTGGTCATTAGTCATTGGTCATTAGTCATTGGTCATTGGTCATTAGTCATTGGTCATTAGTCATTGGTCATTCCTTGGACATTGGTCCTTGGTCCTTCCAAATCCTCGGTCCTTCACGGCGCTCCGCCGCCACTCCCGGCCCTAACGTTTCCGCCTTTCCCGTTGCTCAGCTCCCTCGGGTCCCCGCATAACCTCGCGCATGGTCGACTCCGGCGCGCACCCCGTCCCCCCCGCTTCGGGCCACGGGGGATTCGCGCCGACCCAGTGGAGCGTCGTCCGCGATGCCGGCGGCGATCCTGCCCGCCGCCGTGCCGCACTCGAAGCACTCTGCCGCATCTACTGGCCGCCCATTTACAGCTATCTGCGTCGCCGCGGCCACTCGCCCGCCGATGCCGAGGACACCACGCAGGCCTTCTTCGCGCACCTGCTCACCGGCGATTTTTTTGACCGCCCCGATCCGGAGCGCGGCCGTTTTCGCGGCTACCTCGTCGGCGCGCTCCGCCAATTTGTCAGTCACGAGCGAGCCCACACCGACGCGCAAAAACGCGGCGGCCACCTCACCTTCGTCGATCTCTCCGGCCTCGACACCGAGCGCGAATACGCCGCCGTCGATCACGCGCAACTCGACCCCAGCGAAGCCTACGAGTTGTCGTGGGCCGTCACGCTCCTCGGTCAAGCCATGCGCCGCCTCGAGGCCGAGCAACGCGCCGCCGGTCGTGGCCCCGCCTTCGCTGCGCTCAAGCCTCTCCTCCACTCCACCCCCGGCCCCGGTGACTACGATCGCATCGCCACCGCCCTCGACACGTCGCGCGCCACCGTCGCCGTCTGGCTGCACCGCCTCACGCGCCGCCTCGCCGAACTCGTGAAGCTCGAGGTCGCCGCGACGCTCGAAAATCCCGCCGACGCCGACCAGGAACTCCAACACCTCCTCCACGTTTTTCGCCGCTGAGTCCCGCCCCATGAGTTCGCCTCCTCCCGCCTCGCCTGTTCCGTGCCCCCGCTGTGGTCGCCCCACCACCCACGCCTTCGACGCCACCGGCGTCTGCCCGCTCTGCGCCGGCGCCCAGATTTTCTCCTTCACCATCGCCGACAAGCCCGGCTCGACCCCGCCGAGTCCCGTTCCCGAACACGCCCTCGGCCCCACGCGCATCGGCCCCTAC
Organism: Opitutia bacterium; assembly: GCA_947453695.1. Taxonomy (GTDB): domain Bacteria; phylum Verrucomicrobiota; class Verrucomicrobiia; order Opitutales; family Opitutaceae; genus GAS368. The sequence goes on along the minus strand of CANGHW010000103.1, from coordinate 11,373 downwards.
TCCATTATCAGCGAGCTCGGTCGCGGCGGCATGGGCGCCGTCTACCTCGCCCAACACACCCAACTCGGCCGCATCGTCGCCCTGAAAGTCATCCCGTCGGGCGGCAGCGCCACCTCTGACCTCGAGATGCGTTTCCTGCGCGAAGCCCGCACGATCGCCCGCCTCACCCATCCCAACATCGTCGCCGTGCACGACGCCGGCCGCGATCACGGCCACGCCTATTTCTCGATGGATTACTTCGAGGACGGCGATCTCGCCCGCCGCCTGCGCGCCCAACCTTTTTCGCCCCGCGACGCCGCGCAACTCCTTCACCGCGTCGCCGGCGCCATCGCCTTCAGCCACGCTGCCGGCGTCCTCCACCGCGACCTCAAACCGTCCAATATCCTCCTCGCCGCCGGCGTGCCCCACGTCGCCGATTTCGGACTCGCCGCCGAACTCGACAGCAGCGGCGGCCTCACCGTCCGCACCACTGTCCTCGGCACGCCGCACTACCTCGCCCCCGAAGCCCTCAGCCGCGGCAGCGTGGCCCAAGGCGTCGCCTCCGACGTGTATTCGCTCGGAGTGATTCTCCACGAGATGCTCACCGGCCGCACTCCCTTCGCCGGCGCCTCTCCCGTCGAACTCCCCGGGCTGCTCGCGCGCGGCGATGCCCCGGACCTGCGCCTGCTCGCACCGCAAGTCCCTCCCGACCTCGCCACCATCTGCGCCAAGTGCCTCGAGTTCGACCCGTCACGCCGCTACGCCACCGCCGCTGATCTCACCGAAGACCTCCGTCGCTTCCTCGGCGGAGAATCCATCAAGGCCCGGCCCGTCTCCGCCGCCCATCGCCTCCTGCGCTGGACTCGCCGCCGCCCCGCCCTCGCCGCGACGTGGGTGTTGTCGTTTCTCCTCGCTGCCGGCTCTCTTACCGCCGCGGCGCTCATCAATCGCGAACGCCTCCGGGCCAACGCCGCCGCCGACGAAAGCGACGCACTCTCTCGGTTCTTGCAGACCGACTTGCTGCAACAGGGCGCCGATTCCAGCGCCAAGAATCGCGACCTCAAACTCCGGACAGCGATGGAGCGATCCGAGCCGGCCATCGCCACGCGCTTCGCCAACACTCCCCTGGCCGAAATATCCGTTCGGCAGCGGTTCGCGTCGATCTACCTCAGCCTCGGCGAATATACCGGCGCGGAGCGACAACTTCGCCCCACCGTTGCTCTCCTGCGGCGGGTGCGTGGCCCGCATCACCCGGAGACGCAATACGCCTCCAGCGAATGGGCGTCCGTGCTCAACGAAATCGGTCGTGCCTCCGAGGCTGCTGCACTCATCCGCTCCGCCGTCCCCGATCTGGTCGCCGCCCTCGGAGCCGAGCACCCGCATGCCATTAGTGCCCTCGAAGTCGAGGCCATGGTCGAACGCGACCTCGGTCACGCCGCCCGCGCCGAAACGCTGGCTCGTCGCGCCCTCGAGATCACGCAACGGACCCTGCCCCGGGATCACGAACTGCGCCGCACGGCGCTCGTTAATTTCAGCAAGATCGTCGATGCCCCGGCCAAACTGCCCGAGGTCGAAAGCGCCGCCCGCGAAGCCCTCGCCATCGCCGAGCGCGTCCACGGGCCCACCCACCACTTCACGCTGAGCTCCCGCGTCGACGTCGCCACCACTCGGTCGATGCAGGGTAAACCGGAGGAAGCAGTCGAAGTCCTCCGGGACTTGCATGCGGCGCTCGCTCGAGACCAAGGCCCCGACGATCACGCCACCTTGCGCGCCCTGGGTAATCTGGGTTACGCCCAAACCCGGCTCGGGCACCATGCCGAAGCTGAAAAAATATTTTCGGAATTGGTCGCCGCCCGCGTCCGCCTCCTCCCGCCCGACCACCCCCTGACTTTGCTGGCCAAGCGGCACCTCTTTCTCGCCCGGGGCCGCAACAACCAGCTCCCCCGCGCCATCGACGAGATGCGCGAACTCTCCGCGCTCTGTGCCCAAGCCCTCGGACCGACGCACGCCACCACCCTTGCCAACCTCCGCAATTTCGCCGCGATGCTGCAATCCGCGGGACGCTATCCCGAGTCCCTCGTCCCCGTCGCGGCCGCCTATGCCGGATCCGCCCAGGAGCTCGGCGACGAAGACGACGCGACCCTCGCCATCGAAGAGACCTACGCGAGCGCTCTGATGCAAACGAACCAACTCCCGCTCGCCGAAACGCACTGGCGCCACGTCGCCGACGTCGTCACCCGCACTCAACCCGACCAATGGCGCGCCTATTATTTGCGCGGCCAACTCGCCAAGACCATCGCCCGCCAAGGCCGCCACGCCGAGGCCGAACCCGGTCTCCGCGAAAGCTACGCCGGGCTCATCGCGCGCCAATCCAGCATCCCCGGCAACCGGCTCCCCGCAATAAAAGCCTTGGCGGAAGCCCTCGTCACCGTCTGCACCGCCCTCGGTCGCCCCGCCGAAGCCGCCGAATGGCAGGCCAAAGCCGCCGCGCCGTAACGGCCCCCGCCCACCGCCGCGAAAAATAGTTTCACGCGGCCTGTAATATCGGACGCCCGTTTGGCTGATCTACCCGCCGGAGATTTTCCGGCGCTTATATCATCCATCCATGCATACGATCCGTTACCTCCTCCTCAGCCTCGCGCTGCTCACGGCATCCGTGAGTCACGCTGTTACCTACGACGTCGGCCTCCCGGCCGCCCCCCTCCAAAAACTCGCCGATGTGTCCTGGGCCACCCTTCAGCCCGGTGACATCGTCAACCTCCACGCCAAGCCCGGCGGCTACCACGAAATCATTCAGATCTCCGCCTCCGGCACCGCCGCGAATCCGATTTTGATCCGCGGCATCCCCGATCCCGTCACCGGCAAACTCCCCGTGATCGACGGCGACGGCGCCGTCACCGACCCCAAGGTCAATTTCCGGAATCCCGTCTTCGAAAATCTCGGCGTCATTCTCATCACGCCGCGCGCCCAGGGCTATCTCTACGGCAAGACCTTTCCCTCCTACATTACGATCGAGTCGCTCGACATCCGCAACGCCCTCTACGACCCCACCCTCGCACCGCACTTCACCGACGCACACGGCGTCGCGCGCAACTACCACACGTTCGCCTGCGGCATTTACGTCGAGTTCGCGCAACACCTCATCATCCGCGGCTGCGAATTCAGCTTCAACGGCAACGGCCTCTTCGCCAATTCGAAGAACGGCGCCGCCCAGTCCTCTGCCGACCTGCTCATCGAGAAGAATTATTTTCACGACAACGGCCAGCCCACCATGGCCGGCCTCACCAACGGCTACGGCGAACATCATATCTACGTCGAATCCGTCGGCGCCGTCTACCAGTCCAACCGCTTCGGCCCCCTCCGGCCCGGCTGCCACGGCTGCATGATCAAAGACCGCTCCTCCGGCACCGTCATCCGCTACAACAGTGTCGTCACCACCGAGGGCTCCGAAGTCTTCGCCATCCTCGATCCCCAGGGCGGCGCCGGATACATCGACCAACAGCCCGACTACCGCGACGCCTTCGTCTACGGCAACGTCATCACGCTGCAGAGTTCCGCCGGCAGCGCCGCGAGCAACGGCGTGATGTGGTTCGCCGCCCTCAACGGCCCCGCCTTCTACGCGCAGCAGCACCGCGGCACGCTCTATTTTTACCACAACACCATCGTCAACCACCGCAACAGCACCTGCCTGTTCCTCCTCCCCGATCCGAACTACACCGGCGCCTCCCCGGTTCTCGAAAAAGTCGACGCCCGTAACAACGTCTTCTTCACCGACACCGCGATCAACGCCAGTCTCTACAAGACCGCCTTTATCGTCGGCACCCAAGGCAGCCCCACCATCGATCTCGGCCTCAACTGGGTCAGCCCCGGCACGCGCAAGGATTGGTATGGCCATCCCTCCGGCGCCATCGTCAACGGCTGGGCCAACCTCATCGTCGGCGACTACGCCGGCAAAAACGACGCCGGCTTCGCCAACCTCGCCGGCTCTGACTACCACCTCGTCAACGGCTCCGACGCCATCGACGCCGCCGGCCCGCTCGCCCCTGCCGCGCTCGCGAAGGGCTACACCGTCACGCAGGAATACGTCGTGTCGCAATCGACCGGCGCCCGCGTCATGCTCGGCGCCAATCCCGACCTCGGCGCGTTCGAAACCAGCGCCACCTACGTCCCACCCCCGATCAATCACGCGCCCGTCGTGCAGCCGGTTTCGCTCAACCTCATCGGCAACGCGCCCGTCAATTTCACGCTCGCTGCGACTGATGCCGACAACGACGCGCTCAATTTTTACTACACGACGTCCGGCGTCGTCGGCACCGTCACCGGCACCGCACCGAACGTCACCTACACGCCGCCCGCCGCAGCCGCCAGCGGCACATTGATCGTCGGCTATATGGCCAACGACGGCCTCGCCAATTCCGGCGCGGGCTACGTGTTCATCAGCCTCAACCCCCTCAGCGCCACTCCGCCCACCGTCGCGCTCACGACCCCGGAGAATCTCACCGTCAACAATTCCACCGTCGTTGCCCTCACCGCGACCGCGAGCGACACCGACGGCATCAAGAAGGTGGATTTCTTTGTAGGCCCGACGCTCGTCGGCACCGCGCTCTCCGCGCCCTACACGTATAACTGGAGCAGCGCCACTGCCGGCCGCTACCAGGTCGTGGCCAAAGCCTACGACAACCTGAACGCCTCCACCTACACGCAGCCCGTGTTCATCACCGTAAAGTAATTTTCCCTTCACCTCCCGCGGCCATTCGCCCCTCGCGCATGGCCGCATTTTCGCGCAATATCCCCTCAACGCCCTCCGTCATGAAACTCCCCGCCTCCGTCGGTTGCCTCCTCCTCGCGTGCTACTGCGGCGCGCACGCCCAGACGACCCCGCCATCCCTCCCGCAACTTCCGGTGACCTACCTCGCGTCCCTCGCTACTACGGGAAAGACGTCCATCAGTCTTGAGGCCAGCACACCGGCTACGCTCCGCTCACACATCACCACGCCACTCGGTGAAACCGTTCAGATCACCGGCCCGGAGTTCGGCGGTCGCCCGCTGCAGTGGAGAAAAAATGGCCGCGCGCTGCCTGGAGCGACCGAACGACAACTGACCCTGCGCGACATTCGCCCGGGCGATGCCGGCATCTACGTGCTCGTTGTGCCGGATACACCGGTGACCCTGACTTCCCAAGATCTGGATTTGGGTGTCGGCCCGACCAAGCGCCTCCTGAATATTTCGGCCCGCGGCCTGATCGCACCCGGTGTCGGACAACGTTTCACCACAGGCTTCGTCGTCGCCGCTGGAGAAGGTCTGGGTAAAACGCTTTTGCTGCGCGCCGTCGGCCCTTCGCTCGCCGCCTTCGGCGTTGCCGCACCCCTGCGCGCTCCCGTCCTCCGTATCTTCGATTCCACCGGAAAAGAATATGCCGCCAGCTTTGACTATCCGCTCAAGCCCGAACCTACCGGAACGGTAATTACAATGGTCCTGGCCATTCCGAAGTTCACGCCGGAAGAACACCGGGCCTACGTGCTAGCCGCTAGCGGTGCTTTTCCACTTCCGGCCGGCTCGCTTGATGTCACTGCGGTGGTCCCGTTCAAAGCCGGCGCCTACACCGCCCAAGTCACCAGCGCCGACAACACCGGCGGCGAAGTCCTCCTCGAAATCTACGAGGTGCCTTAGCTCCCCGACCCGCCCGATTCCCCTCGGGTGCGTCGCGAAGACGTTTCCGCCCCACCAGCGCACGTCCGAACGCCCAGCGCCTCGCACAATCGTCACTGCCCTCGTGATCGCCGGCCTCGCGCTCAAAACTTCGGCCCCCGCCTCTGGGCCCCACCCCACAAAAAAAGCCCGGGAAAAATCCCCTCGGATCCTCCCGGGCTGCCGCCATTAGACATTAGTCATTAGACCTTGGTCATTCCTTGGACATTGGTCCTTGGTCCTTCGCGGCGCGCCTCGCGCCGCGTCACAGCGTATCCAGAAACGCCAGCAGTTGCGTCCGCTCGGTCGCACTGAGGGCCTCGTAGCGCACCCGCGAACTCTGCGCTTCGCCCGCGTGCGCCCGCACCGCCTCGTCCACCGTGTTGGCCCGGCCGTCGTGCAACCACACGGGCCGCGCGCGAAGTCCCCACAGCGGCGCCGTGCGCATGTCCCGCGCTCCCGCCGTGCCTTGCGCGATCCCGTCGCCGAGTGTGCCCATGTCGTGCAAGAGGAGATCCGAATACAGCCCGACCGTCTTCTCACTCAACGCCGCGACCGGATGACGCCCCGTCCGCATCGTCGGCGTATGGCACACCGCACAATCCAGTCGGTTGAAGATCGCCTCACCCGCCAGCGACGCCGCCGTGGCCGTGCCCCGGGCCGGGGCCGCGAGGTAGCGCATGAAGTCCGCCACGCGGTCCACGTCCGTCTTGCCGTCGAGCGGATCGGCGACGTCCTCGATGTCCGCCACGCGATCAAACCGCGCGAGCAGCGCCGTGTTGCCATTCGGCGCATTCTCCGTCGGGAAGAACCGATTCGTGATGCCCATCTCGTTCAAATACGCGTCGGCCGCGAAGGCCAGCAGCGTCGCTTGCTGCGCCTTCCAGCCAAAGCGCCCGATGCGATTCTGGCCGCTCACGACATCTTTCACCACCGAGACTTTGCCCGCGATGCCCGCCGGCTTGCGCTGGAGCGTGCCCGCCACGATCGCACTGTCCGGGATCGCGTCGATCAGGCCCGCACCGAAGAGCGGCGTGGTCACGCGGCGCGCTACGGTGTTGGCTTCCGGCGGCACGACTTCGCGGATCGCGGGATTGATCGACCGCGCCTGCAGGAGGGAGCCACCGAGGTGCTCGAGCGGATCAAACACGCCGTTCACCGTCCGGCCAAATCGCGTCACGGTCCGGCGGCTCGCGCCGCCCGTCCCGCCCGCATCGTGACACGCTACACAGGACACGTCGTTGAAGATCGGCCCGAGTCCGCCGGCGACCGTCTCCGCCGTGCGGAAATCCGCCCGCCCGTCGATAAATGCCGCCAGCTGCGCGTCCGTCAGTCCGGTGAGCGCGTTGCCCAGGCCGGCCCGCCCGATTTGTCCGGGCCCGCCATTCCCCGCGACCGGACCAGCCGGCTGCGGCGCAGGCGTGGGTGCGGGTTGCGGCGCGGGAGCCGGAGCCTGCACCGGCGGCGGCGTGGGCGGCCCAACGGGGCCCCGCGGTGGTTGCGCCTGGGCCTGCACGATGGTTCCCGCCAGCACCGCGCCCGCGAGCGCAGCCCGACGACTCAACGAGGGAGAGAATATCATTTTCATGGGAGTAATTTTTTGGCCGCCGCCATCGGCCGGGGTTGAAAGCGGACCTGCTTCAGCCCCCAGTCTCGCACGCGATTGTTAAGCCTGTGCCTCCCTTTTCCGGGAGATTTGTTAAGCTCCTGTAAGTCCGCCTCCCTCGCCCCCTCCGCGTTCCTCCGTGCCATCGGCGGGAAAACCTGTTTTCAGCTAGCCCGTCCCGCATGTCCGACTCCGCCGCCAAACCTTCGCCTGCCGCCACGTTCTACGAACAGCTCGTCGCCCTCGAATCCGCCGCGACCTCTTTCGTGCTCGTCACCCTCGTCGAGGCGCTCGGCAGCGTGCCGCAGGACACCGGCGCCAAGATGCTCGTCACCGCCGCCGGTCTGCATACCGGCACCATCGGCGGCGGCCGCGTCGAGGCCCGCGCCGTGGCCTTCGCCCAGGAAATCCTCGCCTCCCCCGGCCCCGACCGTGGTCGCCCGCGCTTCGTCTCGTGGACGCTCAAGGGCGATGTCGGCATGACCTGCGGCGGCGCCGTCAAACTCTACTTCGAACCCCACCCCGCCGGCGGTGCCGCCTGGCCCCTCGTGATTTTCGGCGCCGGCCACATCGCCCAGGCCCTCGTGCCCGTGCTCCTCCCGCTGCCCTGCACGCTCACCGTCTTCGATACCCGCGCCGAGTGGCTCGAAAAACTGCCCCGCGCCCGCCACCTCCGCGCCGTCCACCTCCCCGAACTCGCGCCCGCCGTCGACACCCTCCCCGCCGATGCCTTCGTGCTCTGCATGACGCAGGGCCACTCCACCGACCGTCCGATCTTGCACCGCGCTCTCGCCACCCGCGCGTTTCCCTTCCTCGGGGTCATCGGCAGCGCCGCCAAGGCCACGGTCCTCCGCCGCGAGCTCCTCGCCGAGAGCCTCGCCCCCGCCCTCGTGGAACAATTCCACTGCCCCGTCGGCCTCGATTTCGGCACCAATCACCCGCACGAGATCGCCCTCAGCATCGCCGCCCAGCTCCTCACCGTGCGCGACCGCCTCGCCGCCCGCGCCGCCCCTCCGCCCGCACCTTCCGCGTAGCCGCACGCCTTCCCCGTAGCCGCGCGCCTTAGCGTGCGGACTCGCAAAACACGATTGAGCTTCACCCCGCTCCGCGCACCATCCCGTCTACACCCCACCCCGCTGCACTTGCCCGGAACCTCCCCCTGCGCCACGTTTCTGTCTTCTGCCATGGCTCGCTTAACCACCTCGTCCGCCGCGCTCGCCCTCGCCACCGCCCTACTTGCCCCGGTCGCGCCGCCTCTCGCTGCGCAATCGACGTCCCCCGCCTCTACGTCGACCGCCACCACGTCTCTTTCGACCACGACCTCCGCCGGCCCGGCCGCCCCCAAACGCCCCCGCGCGATCTCCGGTGATGTCGCGACGATGCTCGCGCAGTCGATGCCCAAATACACGCCCCCGCCGCCTCCTCCTCCCCCGCCCACCGCCGAGGAACTCGCCAAGAAGGCCGAGGAAGAAGCCGCCGATCTGCGTGAAATCGACAAGCCCAAGAACCAGATCGTCCGCCTCGAGAAATACGTCGTGAAGGAAGAGCGCCCACCCATCTTCACCGAGCGCCAGATCAACACCAAGAAGGGCCTCGCTGACCTCGCGATGCGCCGCTACATTACCGACGCCGACCGCGCCCTGAATCGTTTTTCGATCCCTCTCTTCGCCGCATGGAGTCCCGGCAGCGGCGCCGGCTCCACCACCCAGCAGCGCGCCCTCTTTATGTATGGTGAAGACGAGCGCCTGAAAAACATGTCCGACCTCGCCGACAACACGAACATGGTCATGAAGTCCAACGCGGCCGAGGGCAGCGCGATGAAGCGCGAGGTCGAGAAGACCTACATGCGCACCGACGACTTCGGCTGGCGCAACAGCAACAAGAAGTAAGGCGGACTTCCGCCCGCCCTGACCCGCCGTAAACGCCGGCGGTTCGCTTAGCGCCCGACCAGCTCCCGCGCGATCGCCTCCCACTCGGCCGCGAGCGTGGTCCCCGCCGCCGGCTTCCGCCGCCCGGCGCGGCTATACCAATACCCCGCGTTCCCCTCGTCGCCTTCCTTGCGGTGCAGATACGCGTGCACCCACGACCCGTCCCGGCTCTCGTCATCCTGCGCGCACCCGTGCGCTGCGTGCCAGTCCCCGCGCGCATCGTGCCACAGCGCCTGCAACGCCGCGCTGACCCCTTCGGGCACCCGACCCGCCGCCACGATTTGCTGAAAATCTTCAAATGTCATTTGCGCCACGCTGAGAGAGAGCATTCCCCTTTTCAATCGCCCAACCACTTTTCGGCCCGTCCTTTGCTGCATCTCCCGTTTCCCTCTCCCGCCGCCTACCCCGCCCCCGATGCCCACGCCCGAACACGTTATCCTCCGCGAACTCATCACCCATGACCCCGATTGGGTCTCTGGTGGCGACCTGGCGACGAAGCTGGGCGTCAGCCGCGTCGCCATCTGGCAGCACATGGAAAAACTGCGCTCCGCCGGCTATGTCTTCGCCGCCCAGCGCGCCCGTGGCTACCGCATTCTCGAGCGCCCTTCCTCGCCGCACGCCGCCTCGATCGAGACGCAACTCAAAGTGCGCCCCCGCGGCTTTTCCCTCGTCGTCGTCGATGAGACCGACAGCACCAACGATGAAGCCTCCCGCCAACTGGGCGCCGGCCGCCCCGCCCCTTTCGCGGTCATCGCCCGTCGCCAAACCGACGGACGCGGCCGCCTCGGTCGCGTCTGGCACAGTGAGGCCAACGGCAATCTTTACCTTAGCATCGCCTTCCGCCCGCGCCTGCCCCCCGAGCGAATGGGAGCCTTCACCCTCTGGATGGGCCTCAACGTCTGCGAACTCCTCGCCAACTTTGCCAAGGTCACCCCGGGCTTGAAATGGCCCAACGACATCCTCTTCGACGGCCGAAAGGCCGGCGGCATCCTCACCGAGGCCCGCATCGACGCCGATGAGATCCGCGATCTCGTCTTCGGCCTCGGCCTCAACATCAACAGCCCCGCCACCGGCTGGCCCACCGACCTCGGCCAGCGCGCCGTCTCCCTTTCGGAAATCACCGGTGCCCCGCTCGATTTCAACCGCCTCACCGCCGCCCTCATCGGCCGCATCTTGCTCGCCTACCAAAAATTCGTCGACGGTGACTACACCAAGACCTTCGCCGATCTCTGGCATACCTACGACATCCTGCGCGGCCGTGAAATCGCCGTCCTCGAGGGCGGCCGCCGCCACGTCGGCACCGTCGCCGGCCTCGACGACGAGGGCGCCCTCCTCCTCCGCGACTCCAGCGGCCGCACCGCCCGCTACCGCGCCGGCGAGGTCACCCTCGAAAAGAGCCGCTCCCTCGCCCCGTAGCGCATCCGCCAGCGCGGGTTCCGCTCCGCCGCTGCGCGCCGCCGTGGGTCACTGGTCTGCCCCTGCGGCGCTCGCCGACCGGCGTCCGGCCCCCCGCCGCCGAGGCTCCGCCCCACCTCGCCGCCCGAAAAGTTGAGCATTGAGCGCACGGAACCCTCTCTCGACACTCGCGTCTGTCTTTTGTCACTCGCCCATGCCCGAAACGCCGCCGCCCGCCATAGAAGTCTCCCACCTCGTAAAAACTTACGCTGGGGTGACCGCGGTCGCAGACATCAGTTTCACCGTCGCCCGCGGCGAGATCATCGGCTTCCTCGGCCCCAACGGCGCCGGTAAGTCCACCACGATGCGCATCATCACCGGCTACATGCCGGCCAACTCCGGCAGCGTGCGCATCTGCGGTCTCCCCGTCGCCACCCAGCCCGATGAGATCAAGCGCAAGATCGGCTACATGCCGGAAAACAACCCGCTCCCCGAGGACATGCGCGTCTCGGAGTATCTCTACTTCCGCGGCCGCCTCAAAGAAGTCTCCCGCCGCAAACTCGGCCCGCGCATCGACGAGGTCCTCGAGCTCTGTGACCTTAAACGCGTCCGCCACAAAATCATCGGCCAGCTCTCCAAGGGCTTCCGCCAGCGCGTCGGCATCGCCGAAGCCATCCTCGCCGAGCCGCCCGTCATCATCATGGACGAGCCCACCATCGGCCTCGATCCGCACCAGATCCTCATCGTCCGCGACCTCATCGCCAGCCTCCGCGGCCG
>CANGHW010000102.1 GCA_947453695.1 Opitutia bacterium | reverse complement strand
GGGAGAAAACGCACCCGGACGAGCTCTTGAATCTCGGCGGGTAGTTAGCGGCGGAGACCTCACTCCGCCTTCTGGTCCGACAACGATGATTTGCGTCCGCCCTTGAACCAGTAGTCGAACCACTCGAACAAGCCGGCGCCACCTTCGCCATTAACCATCTCGGGCCGAGGCTCGCTCAAGCGCGCGGCGAGCCATTGCGCTACCGCTTGCGTCGCTTCGCGCGAAAAAATCGTCTGCACCATCACGCGCCGCTTTCTCACCGCCTGACCCGGCCCCAGCCGCGACGCGGCCACTAACGAGAACGTCTGCCTCGTCCCGACCGTGGACGTCCATCGCACCTCGAAGCGTCCGAGCTCGGCCCGGGCAAAATGCACCCGCCGACCATCGGTGCGCTCGGCCACGATCCCGTCGTTTTCCACCCAAAGCCGGCGCGTCGGTGGACCGCTTTCCACCATGGCACCATAAAATAGCGACCCGATCAGGCCCAACGTGACGACAATGTCCAAGACCACGAGGGTGGGCCCGGCGTAGGGCACCGCACCTAACATCAGGCCGCAGCCTCCGATCACCATGAGAAATACACTGCCCAAGATGGCGGCGATCCAAGGTGTTCCACGAGTCGCCTCGATGCCGGCCAAGTCCAACTCGAATACTTCGGCCACCACGCCCTTCGCGCCTAGGGCGGCGGCGCCCGCCACCCGCAACGCATCGTCCGAGACAGATGCGAGCACCGGTGGAGGCGCGACGATTTCGGCCATGAGCTGTTTCGATCTCTCCGCAGTGGACAAGAGCGGGGGCGGAGGTGGCTCAGCCTCGACTCCGACCGCCGCAAACACCGGCAAGGAAAACGTGTAACTCTGCTCGCCGGAGCTCGCCGGCACCTTAACCGTGAGCAACCACTCCACCTGCGCCGTGGCCTCCGTGTCATCCGCGCGGGTGGTATCGGCTCCGCCATTCAAAGGCAGCCGAAGTTTGAGCCGGGCCCCACCGCGTGTGATTTCCCAATCGGTCGGAGCAAAAACCCGCTCTACCACGTCGTTGATCACGCGAGTCCCGCGGTCATCCGCCTCATTGACCCGACTAAAAATCGAGGTGCGTTGGCAGCACACCGACACGCGCGTCACGCTGCCGAGACGCACCCGATGGGGCACCAACACCGTCCCAGTGAGCCAGCCGCCTCGCGGCAACGGATTCTCATCTGGCAAAAAACGGGCCGCCGCCTCGCCGTTTCCCCCGGCTGAGTCCAGTCGCCACAGCCAAACAGCGCGGCCCGCCAGGCCGAGACCAGCCAAGCCGACGATCCAGTTGGCCAACCGCACCAGAGACGGTGCCACCACCATCTCCGGCACACCGACCGCCACCACCATGCCCGCCATCATCGCCCCCCAGGCAAAACCCGCGATGGCCTGCGGGGTGGACGATACCGCCGGGATGCCGCGGGGGTCGTCCCACGCCGAAACGTCCGACGACGAATCGTCAGCCGCATCACGCCGGGACGATTGATCGGTTTCTTCGCCGGATCCGACCCACGCGAGCCACAATAACCGACCGAACCCAAAGAGACCTCCAGCGATCAGCAAGGCGCTGAGGGAAAAGAAAGGCGCCTTCTCCTCAGAAAAATTCATCCGCGTTTCGCCCCACCACGCGATCGCGAGACCGAACACCACCAACGCCGCGGGCCAAACAATCTTCAACGGGGGCATGCGAAAAACTGCGCCCCGCACCGAACCATAAGCAATCCCCAACGAGCGGCCGGCCCGAAACCTCGCATCCGTCGGGTGAGATCACGCCACGGTCATCGTAGGCACCGCCAGAGAAATAGGCGCGATCCAGTGATCAGGCACGCGAGGTGAGGTGATGCGTGAGCTTGCGGCCGAGTTCGGGAAAATTGACCGGCTTCGAGACGTAGTCGGCGGCACCGGCCCGCAGGCACCGTTCCGTATCAGCCTCCGAGGCAAAGGCGGTGAGCGAGATGACGGGTATGTCGCGGGTCCGGGGAATGGCTTTGAGCCGGCGAATCGCTTCGAGGCCGTCGATGCCGGCCATTTTTACGTCCATCAGAATCAGATCCGGAAGATGCTCCTGCGCCTGGGCGATCGCCTCCTCGCCCCCGGTGGCTTTGATAACCCGATAGCCTTCACCCTGGAGATACATGCAGAGGATCTCCAAATTCACCTCGAAATCATCCACCGCCAAGATGAGCGCCCCGGCCGGCGCCGGCGGGGCGACCGGCTGGACGGGGGCGGCAGGTGGCGCATCCGCGGGCGCCGGTTGGGCGGCAGGTCGGCGGATCGGGAGGCGAAAGGAAAAGGTGCTGCCACGACCCGGCTCGCTGACCACCGACAGATCGCCGGTGTGCAATTGCGCGAGCCGACGAGCAATCGGCAAGCCGAGGCCTGTGCCACCACTGTGGCCGACGTGTTCTCCCTGTTCGAATTCCAAGAAGATACGTTCCTGATCGTCGCGGTGAATGCCGATTCCGGTATCGCTCACGTGAATCTGCAATTCGGCCGGTTGCGCGATCTCTTCGACCCGCACGGTGACAGTTCCTCCTGCCGGGGTGAACTTCACCGCGTTACTGAGGAGATTAAACACAATCTGCCTCAGTCGCAGTTCATCCCCTTCAACCAGGTCGGTCTGGTGATGGAACTCCACGGTGAGGTTCAACTGCTTTTTCTCGGCCGAGACTCGCATCATCCCGACCGCAGTTTCCACCAAGCGGATGATGTTTACCGGCCCATTTTCCAATTCCAACTTGCCCGCCCACGCCTTGCTCACGTCCAACAGATCACCGATCAGATCCAACAGGTGCTGGCTGCTGGCCTCAATGCTCTGCAACGGTGCCCGCAGGCCCTCCTCGAACCGGCCATACTTTCCGGCCTGAATTAACTGCAGGTTCCCCATGATCACGTTCAACGGTGTGCGGAGCTCATGGCTGACGTTGGCGATCAGATTGGTTTTCGCTAGGCTGGCCTGCTCAGCTTTCGCCGTGGCCGCTTTCAATTGCTGCTCGTGGTCTTTAGCCGCGGTCAAATCGGTGACGACTCCGATGATGCGCTCGAACTCGCCCTTCGCGTCCAAAATGGGCCTGATCGACACCGAAACCCACACCTTCTTGCCTGCCTTTGTGTAGTGCAGAATTTCATAGGCCACCGGCTCTTTCCTGACGTAGAAAGCCTCCCGCTGGTGATCCAGGGCTCCGAGGTCGCTATCCGGCCCGGTCAAAAAATCCTTCGTTCGCTTGCCGAAAATTTCCTCGATCGTGTAGCCGTAAAAATCGGTGAAGCTCCGATTGATCCATTGAATCTTCAGATCACCTCCGGTCACAAAAATCGGGTTTCTCGCTTCCGTGGCAATTTGCGCGAGCCGGCGGACTTCCGCCTTTTGATTCATGAGCGCCAGGTTGGACAGTTGCAGTTCCTTGGTCCGCTCCACCACCTGCCGCTCCACCTTGTGCGCGGTATTGCGAAGATTGAGCACCAACACGCTCAGAAAGGCACCCGCCAGGATGATCGTAAGGGAGCCGGCCATCTGCTGAAGGTGGGTGCCGGAGTCGTCTTCGACCACGACCCCCCATGCCAACGTAAAGGTGCGGTTCAAGACCACCACGGATCCTGTCCGGGAGCGAATAAGGGTTTTCCCGCGATCCTTCTCCAAGGCATGCCTAAAAACCCGGGCTTCGGGTCTTATTTCTGTGCCGGCGTAAATCGACAATTCCGTCGGGTGAGAAATTTTTTTGAGGATATTCGATTCAATCCCGGAAAGTTCGAAATCGGCCGTCAGCCAGCACACGAATTCCCGGCGGCGCTCTTCGACCGTCGTGGCCGCCGTGCCCTTCTTATAGACTGGCCAGAGTAGCATCATACCAGGTATCGGCTTCGGCAGCACCCCCGGGCCGACACCCACCGGCAGTGATGGAACCAAGAGGGCCACTCTGGTATCCCGCGCCTTGTCTGCCACCGCGCACTGCGGCGCAAAATCCGCCAGATCCAGCCCGATCGGCCGATAGAGCGTCTTGGAATTCCACAGGGCCAGAATCTTGTGCTCGGCTCGATCGGTCCGTGCACTACCGTCCGGCGTCTCGAGCCGAATCTCCTGCGCCCGACTCTGCGCGCGGAATTCCGCGAGCTTTTCCGGGGCCACAGGGTAGATGACGCCAATGCCGGCCAAGCCACTGTAATGGCCCCCCAGTTTCATCCCCTCCACATAGTCCGCCCACTTGGCGGAACTTATCCGCGGGTTCTCCCGCAGCACGTAGGCGGTGGGGCGCAGCGCCTCCAGGAAATTATTCGCATGCGAGTCGACCAACTCGTTTCCCGCCGCCGCCACCTGATCCACCCGCAAATTCTGCCGGTCCAGTTCGGTCAGTTCGATATGCCCAAAAAGCCGCGCACCGATTAAGACCGCGAATGCGTAAATGAACAAAGGTAGGCCCCGGAGTCTTTCGACCGAATTGGCTGCCACTACCAACCAGCTTACACCAAATCCCCCAATAAACATCACCAGGACTAGTCGGTTGGTCTCGGCACCGGCATGGACCAGCGAAAAATCATATCGCGCGACGATGAATATCAGCGCCAACACCGAAAAAAGGACGGACCAAGTGCCAGCCCGGACCCCGAAACAGTATCCCGCGAAGAGCGGGATCCAGAAGAAGAGAAAGATGAGGCCTTTTCGCTCCGGCAGCATGACGATCACGAGCGCCGAGGCGGCGATCAGCAGCAATGTTCCCAACAGACCAAAAATACTTCTCCAAGGCGGCCACACGGGGCGCCGGACCCAGTCGTAAACCAAGAGGAACACCGGCGTGCCGATGATGACCCCCAAGGCGTCCCCCATGAGCCAGGTAAGCCTCATCTCGGCCGCGGCTTCGGCAGGCAAAGCGTAAGTCCATGCGAGCACGCTCGCGGCCGTGTAGGCCGACAAAAAGGATACGATGACGGCAGCCACTGCGAGGGACAGACCTTCGCGCAAGGGACCCATCCACGGGAACGACCCTTGAATGCGCCGATACAGCCAGGCCGCCAGCCACGCGGACCCAATGTCACTCACCGCCACCGCCAAAGCCGCCGGCGCATCCAGCAGCCACCACGCCGCACAAAAAGAACCGCTGGCCAACCCCAACAATCCCGTGCGGCCGCCTCGGAGCGCCAGAGCTAGTCCAAAACCGCTGGCCAACCAAAAGGGAGTTCCCGTTTTACCGGTGAGCCCCGCGATAGAACCAATCCGGGCGAGCACAAAAAAACCTACACTGGCGAAGACAAATAGTCCGAGTTTGCGCGCAGTAGCGGCGACCAAGAGTGCTCTGATGGTTGGAATCACTCGCTCCTTCAGATTCACCTGCGACCACGTTTTCTCCATTAATATCCATTCCGAAAATTCCCGCGTATTTAGGTATCCTTACTCACCTAGTCACCCAACAGCCGGTCGCCAGGTTTCCCCGCTCCCGCGCCCCGGTGCGTCAGGTGGCCGGGTGAAGCGTCGAGCGCAGGGTCCGCCCCTCCGGAACCATCCCTGCGTGGCCGCCCCTGCACTCTCTGGTCAATGCAGCCATTGGACTACGCCCGCTGACCCCGTTGCGAGGCTAGGGACTTGGATTGATCCGAAGCCGCGCTCGCTCGGCGGCCCGGGCAAACGGATAGTAAACGAACATCGCGAGCACGATCGATACCGCACCCCACACAGCGGCGCGCCAGTCGCCGCCGGTCACTAGGTAGTGGCCGATAATTGGCGGCGTCGTCCAGGGGACGTTGACGAAGGGCCGTTGGATCAGGTGCCACTCCATCAGGAGATACGTGCCCGCGGTGAGCAGCACGGCGTTGAGCACGTAGGGCACCATGAAGATCGGATTCAGCACGATGGGGAGGCCGAAGAAGATCGGTTCGTTAATCTGAAACACCTGCGTCGGCAGCGAGAGTCGGCTAACCTGACGGAAGCCCGGGTCGCGGGAACGCACGAGGACCAGAGCCAAAGCGAGCGTTGCTCCCGTGCCACCGACGTTGACGAAGGTCGTGAAAAACCCGTTGGCCGTCACGAACGGCAGGGGCTGACCCGCCGCCACGGCGGCGACGTTGTCCGCGAGGTATTGGAGAAAGATCGGCGCGACGATCGCATCGAGGGCGTTGTCGCCGTTGATGCCGACCGACCAGAGCAGCGTCACGGCGCAGGCGTAAACGAGGATGCCGGGGAGGGTATTGAGCGCGAAGACCAGCGGCTGAAACGCCGTCTGCACGAGGTGGTCGAGGTCGATGCCGAACACGAACCGGATGACCCAAAACACGACGACGAGGAAGAGCAGCGGCGAGAGCGAGAGAAACGACTCGTAGACGACCGGCGGCACGCCGGCAGGCAACCGGATGACGAGATTCCGGTCGGTGAACCATTGCTGCACGCGCACAGAAACCAGCGCGATCAGCACTGCGGTGAAGAGGCCCTTCGAGCCGAGGTTGTCCGGCGAAAGGGTGAGATCTTTCTCGCGCACCGCGAGCAGCAGGAAGACCACGGTGGCGAGCATCGCGCTGACGACGGCCTCCTGGCGCAGGCGTCGGCCAAGATCATAGGCCGTAGTGAAACACACGAACACCGCGAGCAGGCCGAACGTGGCGGTGACCGGCACCTGCAGGAGCTGCGCATAGGGCGCGACGAAGGCTTCCCAGCCAGGCAATGGCAGAAAGGCGACCACCATAAACAGGCCACCGATGATCGTCAGCGGGACGACGGAAACCATGCCGGCGCGAATCGCGGAGAGGTAGGTGTTCTCGCCTAGGGCAGTGAGCGCCGGGACGACGTGGCGCCGGAGCAGGGAAATAGCGCCGTTCATGCGGGGAGGCGTTGGGCGAGGTAGATCACGCCATCGTGCGCGGGGCCGGTGCGGGCGATCTCGCGGAATCCCAGCCGGGCGTAGAAACCCTGCGCGGGAAGATTGAGCGTGCTCACGCCGAGGTGTGCGCCGGGCGAGCCGCGGGCCTGAAGCTGGGCCATCACGTGGGTGAGCATCTGCCGCCCGTAGCCGCGGCCTTGAGCGCGCGGCAGCAGGTCGATGTGCAAGTGGGAGGGAAATTCGGCGTAAGGCTCGGGCGCGAAATAATCCGGGTGATGGTAGAGGTGGTGGATATGCTGCACGCGCGTCCACTGCGCGGGATCGCCCGCCGGGGCAGGAAACTGAGCGACGAGCGCCGGCCGCCAGTCGGCTTCGTAGCGGGCGAAGAAGTTACGCGTGTCGAGCGCGCCGAGAGCGTAGCCGCAGACGCCCGCGGCGTCTTCGAGGATCACGCCGAGCTCGGGCGCAAAGCGCAGATACGGGCCGACGAAGATGCGACCGAGGGCCGCGGGATCTTCGTGGTAGAACGAAGTGCCGTCGCGGCCGTTGTCGCCAGTTTCGAGACAGACCTGATACGCGGCGGCCTCGTCGCCGGGACGGACAGGGCGGAGACGGCAGTCGTTCATGGCGGCGGGGCGAAGCCCCCATCGGGTTGCGGGGCGAGGAGGCGTTGGAGACGCGGCACGAAACCGCCGCGGTAGGTGCCGGGCAGGTGAAAATCCGAGGCGACGAGGCGGGCGGACGAGGCGAGGTAGCGATCGAGGAGATCGAGTTCCTCGCGGAGTTCCCAAGCGCGGCGGCTGAGGGCGTAAAAGAGCGGGCGGTCCTTCAGCTCAGTGAGGCGGGCGCAGAAATCACGGAGCCGGCCAATTTGGGCGCGGACGGCAGGTGCGGGTTTGGCGGTGAGCGCAGCGCGGACACGTTCGAAAAGCGCGGCGGCCTCGGGACCGTCCTCGTAGGGAAGGTAATAGCAGTCGCCGAAGAGGACAAAATCCTCCCAAGCGAGCGGGGCGCCGACGGTGGCGAAATGGGGCCACCAAGCCCGGAGGGCGGCAAGGTAGGCGGCGCGGGGCTCGTAGGCTGCGGGATCACGCACATAGGCCCCGAGTGTGTGGAGGGCGACGAAGTTGAGGGGAAACTCGGTGTTGGGATTGAGAAGCAGTCCGCGGACGGCGCCCGGAAGGGCGGACGACCGGCCCGTGTAAGGTCCGCAAAAGAAACGGCGGCCATCGTAGTCGTTGGCAAAAAGGTTGTCCCAGATGAGCGGCTGGCGGCGGAGTTTTCCGGCTACCTTGTGGACGTGGGCGACGGTGAGTTCTCGGGAAATGATTTCGGGGCCAGTCCAGAACACATCGATCTCGGGCAAGAGTTCGCGCCCCACGGCCTCAAGATAACCGGGCTCGCCCACGCCGCGCTCGGCCATGCGGCCGCAGTAGGGCGTGGGGCAAAAGGCGAGGCGAACGGTGGGCAGCTGCTCGCGCAACCAGAGGAAAAAATGGTTGGTGGTGGAGCAATGCACCGAGGCGATGGAGCCGGTGTCGAAGCGCTCGGGGATGTCGTCGAAGAGGAGGGCAAAGTGCTCGATACCGAACGCGAGCAGCTGTTCACCGCGGCGCCGGAGGAGGGCGAGGTCGGCGGGATCGCCCGGGCGGAGGTCGAGCCCGGGGCTGAGGGCGTAGACGAAGCGGAGACCATGGCGACGGGCTTCGTGGACGAGAGCGGCGAGCCGCCCGCCGTCTTCCGCGTTGTAGGGCTCGCGCCAGTGCGCGCGGTGGTGGAGATCGTCCTTGGGAGCGTAGACGTAGGTGTTGAGTCCCGCGGCCCGCAGCCACGCAAAGGCCTGCAGGCGCTCGGCGTGCGACCAAGGCGGACCATAAAAGCCTTCGATGACGCCGGCGAGAAATTCAGGGGAGTCGGGGAGGCTCATTCTCCGAGGATAAACCGGTGGTAGCGGCCGAGCCAGTAGGGCAGCAAAAAGGCGGCGCCGTCGTCTTCGCTGCGTCCACCCTTGCCGCCATCGACGACGAACGGATTGGCGTTCCAGCGCATGGTGGGGCGCTCGTCCGGCGGAATCAGCGTGAGGGCTTCACGTTTGCCGAAACGGTCGGGCGTCGGGCTCCACACGAGGTCGGCGCGGTGGGAGTTTTTTACGTCCCAGTGGATGACATCGAGCGGCATGCGGGTGAGGGTCCAGACGGCGCCGGGAAGATCGACGGTGGCGTCAGGGCGGCCGGTGAGGTAGATGAACGTCCACGGCGGCGAGAGTTCGCGGGCCATGTTTTCCCACCAGTCGTCGAGGGCGCGGCGGTAGTTGGCGAGGAGCGCGGGATCTTTTTCGTAGCGGAAAATGCCGTAGAAGGGGAGCATCGCGAGTTCCTCGTCCGAGTAGTTGATGACCTTGCGGACCTGTTTGAGGCGGAGGATGAGGTCGGCGTAGTTCAGCTCGCGGGCGACTTTCTGATATTCCTTTTCGTAGCGGGCATCGCCGGTGAGGTGCGCGGTGGTCTTCAGGAAGCTGAGGAGCTCGAGGCTGTTGAGCGCGGTGTCATCCGGGTCCTTGGCGAAGTAGGCGAGCGACCACTTGCCCCAGAGAGTGGGCCGGCCGTCGACGTCGACGAGGTAGTAGCCGTTGGCGATGATGTGATCCATGATGCGGCGCGTGGCGGCGATGAGGCGGGCCTTGAGCTCGGCGTCGGGGAGCAGGTCGCAGGCAATGCCGAAGACGAAAAAGTAGCCGACGATTTCATCGGAGCTGGTGTCGCCCTTCCAGTAATACTGGCCGTCGGCGGTCCAGTGCCACTCGCCATCGGTGGGCATGCGGTCGCCCTTGCGAATATAGGAGCGGGCGGGAAAGCCCCGTTTGCCGGTGACCTCTTCAAGGAAGAGCATGGCCTCGAGGGATTTTTTCGCACGCGCGAGGGCCTCCGGAGATTTTGTGACACCGTAGCGGAAACATTCTGCAGCGGCATAAATGGAGGTCCACAGGCCGTTGTTGTCGTTGTCGACGGGGACGTTCGTCGCGAGATCACCGGGGGTGGCGAGCTGCGAATCGCCGAGGAGGCCGTAGCGGTCGTGGCGGGCGGCGACGAGCTGTTCGAAGTGCGCAGCTTTCTGGGCGAGGGTCATCGGACGAAGTTCGAGGTGGGAGACGCCCGTGCGCGTGCGCACCCACATGCCGCCGGTGGTGTCGGGGAACAGTTGCTGCACGTCATCATCGGGCAGGTAGCGGCGGCCGGCGAAATACTGGCGGCGGTCGCGCGCGGCGGCGGTGTCATCGAGGCGCAGCGCTCCTTGCGCGGTGCCGAGCCACGTCGCGCCGTCAGTGGCACGGGCCGAGGCGGCGACGGCGCCGACGGGCAGTGGAGTCGCAGGGGCGAGCACACCAGCAGGGACGGCGGGGTCCGTAAGCGCGTGGAACGTGCGGACGCGCTGCGGGTAGGTGGCCAAGGTGACGGGTTCCGTGGCGGCGGACGCGGCCGACACGGGGAGGAAAAATACCGAGGCAGCCAAGAAACGAATCAGGCAAAGCAAATGCGGGGTAGGCACCCCATGAGCGTGGGGACGACCACCGAGCGGCGGCAAGTCCAGGCGCGCACGAGTCGGAAATTTGCGAAGCGGGTCCAATGGGTCCGGTCGCACATCGGCCAACCGGTGCGGCAAGTCCCGAAGCAAACGGCGAGCTGCGGCGACGGCTTGGTGACATACTACCCGATACCCATGATCCCTCAAACCTGTCAGATCCACGGCCACGACGTGCTCGATTTCATGGCGGCGTCTGGCCGGAGTTTCACCCGCGACACGCTAGCCGCCGCGATCCGCGAACGCTTCAGCGCCGGGGCGCAGTTTCACACTTGCTCGGCCAATGGAATGAGCGCGGAGCAACTGATCGAGTTTCTCGCGCAACGCGGAAAGTTCTGCGGCACCGACGAGGGATTCACCGTCGCCACCGATCGCGTTTGCTCACACTAGGCCGGACCAACCAGGCCGGGATCACTTCGCATCGAGGCGGTCCAAGGCCGCCTTGATCGCGTCCAGATAGTGGGGGTGCCAGAGCTCATGCTCGGCCTCCGGCACGACCGTATAGGTGCGACGGTGGTAGAAATCACGCACGGCACTTGCGCGCCGATGCATCTGCTCATCCTCCAAGGCGCCGACGAGCACGTCGGCGGGAATGTAGGCGTTGCCAGCACGGTAGGAAATCATCCAGCGCTCGGGCTCCTCCTCGTCCTCCAGGAAGAACGGTGAGATCGACCCGAGGATCACATGCCGGGCGCGCTTCGCGCCGAGGTGCGAATAGAGCGCACCGAGGGAAAACCCCATCACGATTTTGCCTGCGGTCTGAGAGTCGACCTGTGGGAAGATCTCGGTGGAGCCGAACGGCGGCCGCCGGTTCACCCACTCAAGGCGGACGAATTCCGTCTTCCAGCCTGAGGCGTGGACGAAGTCGACGAACGGTTGGAATCGACGCTCGGCACCCGGCATCGGTGGGACGATGGTAAGCAAAGGCATGCCGGCGCAGGTTGGCGTAACCGACGGACGGCGCAAGCCGGTGTGGTGGGCGTGCGGGTCCCGGACGGCAGGCGCAAAAAAGCCGCGCCCGTGAAGGCGCGGCTGAAAAAAACGGACAGCGACGTCCGCATGTCTGGTGACAATGTAGAGTGGTAGTGAACTACCTCTGATCGATCAGAAGGACGTGACAAATCAAGAGGATGGCTACCTGGGGTGCTCTGGAATTTTTTGTGACAATGAGAACTGATAGTGAATTGGACCTAACCCAATCCAAGAATTCATCGCGCGCTGTTGTTCGCGACAGTCTTGTTCACCCCGCATCTCGCTAAGGCGCGGCATAACGTCGATTTTCCAGACGACCGCCACCTTGTAATTAGCCGGCCAAAGGCGTTTTCGACGTGCTCAAGGGTGAGGCATGACTCCCTGTTGCTCGGCCGGAAAACTACCCAATACCACCGACTGGACACCGACGGCGGAACACTAACATTGCTGATTATCACCGCGAGCGAAACCACCAGGGGCTCGACAACAAAATCCTTGAGCCCGGCAACGACATCGGCCGCACGAACGGAAATATCCGTCGTCGTGAACGTCTCGGCGGCATGTTCCACTACTACTACCGTGACGCGGCTTAGCCCTCGCTCGAATTTTAAGACACCACGCGCTCCCCACGGCCGGGGAGCAAGGGCAATTCCGGCCGGCACGAGCAAAGCCAACGGGGCTTAAGTCCCCGGCCGGACATTGGCCGAGATCCCTCAAGTTGGGCGGAAAAATTTTCCTTCCGGGCATAAGTTTGATTCCTTTTTTTGAGGGTATAATTTGGAGCCTAATGTTTTTGAGCCAGAGGGCAGGATGGGAAAAGATTTCGGTTCACGTGTGCTCAGGCCGACGGCTGTTTAGTCAGGCCCCGTGCACTTCTAGACTGCCAGTCTGCCCCCTCGTGTTCGGGCTCCCATGGGGTGGTCTGCTGGAGGCGAAATCGCGCAATTTTTTAACATGAAAACTACCCTGACCATCTTGTTGATGTCCTTCGTGACCTCGGCTGCCCTGCTGCTGCGCCCCGGTGCCCGCGGCGCCCGCGGGCTGCTGGCGATGGTGGCGGCGGGTCTGGCGCTACCGGCGGGGTCGACCCTGTTTGCGCAGCAGGTGACGACGCTGGCGGGCTCCGGTCAGGCCGGTAGCACCGACGCCACCGGCACGGCAGCGAGTTTTAACGGTCCCGCTGGAGTCGCGGTGGGAGCGGACGGCACGGTGTATGTGGCGGACTATTCCGGGTACAAGATCCGGAAGATCACGGCGGCAGGCGTGGTGACGACGCTGGCGGGCTCCGGTCAGTTCGGTTTGACCGACGACACCGGCACGGCGGCGAGGTTTGCCAATCCCTATGGAGTCGCGGTGGGAGCAGACGGCACGGTGTATGTGGCGGACTATAGCTACAACACGATCCGAAAGATCACGGCGGCAGGCGTGGTGACGACGCTGGCGGGCCAACCCATTGCGAGCAGCTTTTCGACCAGCATGGACGGCACGGGAACGTCGGCGAGGTTTGCCCGTCCCGCTGGAGTCGCGGTGGGACCGGACGGTGCGCTGTATGTGACGGACCAGGGCTCTAACAAGATCCGAAAGATCACGGTATCCGGTGGAGTCGCGACCGTTTCGACGCTGGCGGGCTCCGGTGGGAGCGGTAGCGCCGACGGTACGGGCGCGTTTGCGACGTTTTCCACACCTACTGGAGTCGCGGTGGGACCGGACGGTGCGCTGTATGTGACGGACCAGGGCTCCCAAAAGATCCGAAAGATCACGATGTCCGGTGGAGTCGCGACCGTTTCGACGCTGGCGGGCTCCGGTCAGTACGGTAGCACCGACGGCCCGGGCGCGTGGGCGAGTTTTTCCAATCCCGATGGACTCGCGGTGGGAGCGGACGGCGCAGTGTATGTGGTGGACTATAGCTCCTTCAAGATCCGAAAGATCACGGTATCCGGTGGAGTCGCGACCGTTTCGACGCTGGCGGGCTCCGGGCAGTCCGGTAGCACCGACGGTACGGGCACGGCGGTGAGTTTCAATAATCCCTCTGGAATCGCGGTGGGAGCGGACGGTGCGCTGTATGTGGCGGACTATGGCTCCCACAAGATCCGAAAAATCACCTTCGGCGATCCCACCACGACGGGGCTAACGGCCTCGGCGGCGACGGTCACGAGCGGCGCCTCGGTCACGCTCACGGCCACGGTCACGCACCAGCCGCGCACGGGCAGCGCGGTGACGCCCACGGGCACGGTCACCTTTCAATCCGGTACGACGACGCTCGGCACGGGGACCCTCAACGGCTCCGGCGTGGCCACCCTCGCGGTGGACTCGGCCACCTTGGCGGAGGGCAGCTCCAGCCTGACCGCGCGCTACGACGGTCGCTTGGGCGGCACGCAGCCCGACCTCGCGGTCTCAACCAGCACGGCGGTCGCCCTCACGGTCAACCGCGCTCCGACGTTGCCCGGCACGGTGACGACCACAGCGTTTACGCCCGGCAGCGCGGGCTCGTTCCAATTTACGGCGACGGGCGTTCCGGCCCCGACCTTCACGACGGCGAGCACGCTGCCCTCGGGCGTGACGCTCTCCTCGAGCGGTCTCCTCGCCGGCACCGCGGCGGCAGGCATGAGTGGCAACTATCCGATCACCGTATCCGCGAGCAACGGGATCGGCGGCCCGGCCACGCAGAGCTTTACCCTCGTGGTGACGAGCCCCCCGGCCTTCTCCGGGAGTTCAACCCTCAACGCGGTGGCCGGCTCGCCGGTCTCGGTGCTCGTCGCCGCCGCCGGCTTCCCGGCGGAGACCAATTCAAACCTCTTCACCAACGATTTTTCCGCAGCCACGCTGCCGACCGGCTGGACCACGTCGGGCGTCGCGGCCGTGACGGGGGGCACCCTCCAGCTGACACCGGCATCGAATAACTCCCGCGGCATCGTGACGTTGCCCGCGGTCGGCGCCACGAGCCCCACGGGCTTCTCGGCCCGGTTCAAATTGATCGTGAGCAATGCCGGCGGCGCCGATGGCCTCAGCTTTAACTACGGTGCGCTCCTGACGGGTACGACGCTGACCGGCACCGCGTCGCTCGAGACCGGCATGGTCTCGGCGGGGCTCGTGATCACCTTTGGGGAATACGGCGACGACCGGATGGAAGTCCGCTATAACAACAAGATCCTCTCCGCGGTGTATGTGCCCTTCGCCAGCGTCGCGGGCAAGCCGGTCGATGTAACGGTGACGCCCCTCGGCCTGCTCACGCTTACCGTGGATGGCGTGACCATCACCACCGTGAACCTCGGGGCGGATTACGTGGCGGCGGCGAAGAGCACGTGGCAGTTTGCCTTTGCTGCCCGCACGGGCTCGGCGAACAGCCAGCACGCGATCGACGATCTCGCGATCGATGCGCTCCAGATCGCGTACGGCACGACCGCGAATTTTGTCGAATCGACCTTCGGTGCGGCGCTGCCCACGGGCTGGAACCCGTTTGGCAATGCCTCGTTGGATGCGGCGAATAATGAATTCATTTTGACCCCGAGTGCGGGTTCCAAGGCCGGCGCCCTCGTGCTGCCCGCCTTGGGCGCGACCAGTCCGAATGCCTTTTCGGCGCAGTTTGATTACCGGGCCGCGGATGGCAGTGGCGCCGATGGCACGAGCTTTAATTACGGCGTGATCCCCGCGAGCCCCGTGGGGAGCGATGCGGGCATCGCCACCGCCGGCCTGGTCGTGCAGATGACCGAGTATAACACCGACCGGATCCTGATCAAATACGACGGCACGACCCTCGCGACGGGCAACGTGGATCTGAGCGGCCCCTTCCGGCGCGTGTCGATCGACGTCGCGGCGGGCGGCGCGATCGTCGTGAGTGTCAACGGCACCGTGGCGGTCTCGGCGACGCTGCCCGCGGGCTACCTTACGGCCACGAAGACGGCTTGGCAGTTTGCCTTCGGCGCCAAGACCGGCGGCTCGACCAACAAGCACAGCCTGCGGAATCTCTCGATCGCACGCCCCCGCGGCCTACCGGCGGGGCTCGCGCTCAATCCCGTGACCGGCCGGATCTCCGGCACGCTCACCAACTCGGCCGTGGCGAACTACCCGCTCACCCTCGTGGCGACCAATGCCTTCGGCACCACGGTGCGCGACGTGACCCTGGCAAACGGCCCGCTGAGCAACCTCAGCCCAACCTTCGCGGTGGGCGCGGATATCGGCCTCAGCCGCGGGAGTTTCACCGAGGCCGGCGTCACGCTCGGCTCGATCACCTTGGGCTTTGCCCCGCGGCCGGGGCAGAAGCTTACGCTGCTGGAGAACACGGGCGCGGCGGCGTCGACCGGCCGGTTCACCGGCATCGCGGAAGGCGGGACGGTCACGGCCACGTATAACGGTGACACCTTCACCTTTGCCCTCAGCTACGTGGGCGGCACGGGCAACGACGTTATCCTGACCCGCGTCCTCGGGCCCGGGCAGATCGAAGGCGACGCGAATGTCACCACGCTCGCGGGCACGGCGGGTGCCATAGGCACCACGGATGGCACGGGTGCGGCGGCGAGGTTTAATTACCCTCGGGGAGTTGTCGTCGGAGCCGATGGCACGGTGTATGTAGGGGATACATTTAATAGTACTATCCGCAAAATCACCTCGGCGGGGGTGGTGACGACCTTGGCGGGCTCGGTCGGCTCGACTGGCTTGGTTAACGGTCAAGGCACCGCAGCGAAGTTTAACTATCCCTATGGAGTTGCGGTCGGCGTCGACGGCGCGGTGTATGTGGCGGACTACACCAATGCTTCGATTCGGAAGATATCGACCGGAGGGGTGGTATCGACCCTCGCAGGCACTGGTTATGCCGGCAGCGTCAACGCCACGGGCACGGCGGCGAGTTTTTATGGCCCCGCAGGAGTCGCGGTGGGAGCGGACGGCACGGTCTATGTGGCGGATAGCTTCAATAACAAGATTCGGAAGATCACGGCTGCGGGCGTGGTGACGACGCTGGCGGGCTCCGGTGTGTTGGGCATGGCGGACGGCACGGGCGCGGTAGCGACGTTTAATAACCCCGAGGGGGTCGCGGTCGGAGCCGACGGCACGGTGTATGTGGCGGACAGTCACTTCAACACGATCCGAAAGATCACGGCTGCGGGCGTGGTGACGACGCTGGCGGGCTCCGGCTCAACAGGCAGTGCAAATGGCACCGGCGCCGCGGCGAGATTTAATCAACCGACTGGCATCGCCGTAGCGGCCGACGGCACGGTGTATGTGGCGGATCAGGAAAATATGATGATCCGGAAGATCACGGCGGCGGGCGTGGTGACGACGTTGGCGGGCTCCGGTTTCTATGGCGGCACCGACGGCCCGGGCGCGGCGGCGCGTTTTGCCTTCCCCTATGGAGTCGCGGTCGGCGTCGACGGCACCGTGTATGTGGCGGATAATAATAATCACACGATCCGCAAAATCACCGCGGGCGATCAGCGGCCGATCGTGACGACCACCGCGGCGACCGCGGTCACCGGCGGGGGCGCGACGCTCAACGGCACGGTCAATCCGAACGGCTTTAGCACGACGGCGCAGTTTGAGTATGGCCCGACCAATACCTATGGCACGACGGCTGCGCTCACG
Source organism: Opitutia bacterium (assembly GCA_947453695.1). Classification (GTDB taxonomy): domain Bacteria; phylum Verrucomicrobiota; class Verrucomicrobiia; order Opitutales; family Opitutaceae; genus GAS368. Next base: position 1,025 of record CANGHW010000102.1, on the reverse strand, counting down.
CTCTCGCCCACCAATGGCACGACGGCGCAGACCGTCTCGGCGGCGCTCACGGGCCTGACGGCGGGCACGACCTACTATTACCGCCTGACGGCGACCAACGTGGATGGCACGGCGGCGACGACGGCCGGGACTTTCATGACCACAGCGGTGACCCGGCCCACGATCGCGGCCGTCACTGGGAGTGATCTTCAATTTGCCACCGCGACACGGACTGATACGTCGCTGTCGGTGCGCTTCACGGTGACTTCCGACGGCGGCTCCGCCATCACGGAGAGGGGCGTACGCTACCGCCTCTATGGCTCAACGGGTGCTTATGCGACCCAAACAGTGAGTGGCACGACTGGGACATTTACGGTCACTCTGACGGGCCTAACGGCGACAACGCAGTATTATATAGTTCCTTACGCGACCAACAGCGTTGGTACGCAAGTCGGACTCAACGTCGTTATACCGACCAACCCCACGGCTACGCCGCCCGCTGCCCCGACCGGGCTGACGGCCGACGTGAGTGGGACCTCGGCGAAATTGAGCTTTACGCCGGGGGACAACGGCGGCGTCTCGATTTCAAACTACGAAGTGAGTTTCGACAACGGTTCGACGTGGCAGGCGATGAGCCCGGCGACGACGGCCTCGCCGCTGACGATCACGGGCCTGACGCCCGGAGTGACCTACCAAGTCAAAGTGCGGGCGGTGACCACGGTCGGATCGGGCACGGCCTCGACCGCCGTAGCCGTGACGGCGCCGATCACCCTGGCGATCACGAGTGCAGCGAGTGCGAGTGGCACCTACGGCACGGCCTTCAGCTACCAAGTCGCCGGCAATGGAGCACCGACGACATTCAGTGCGACGGGGCTGCCGGCGGGGCTCAGCATCAATCCGAGCACCGGGGCGATCACCGGCACGCCGACGCAGACCGGCTCGTTTACGGCCGATCTGACGATCGGGACGGCGACGTCCACGGCCACGGCGAAGCGCGGCCTGGAAATCACGATCGCGAAGCGAGCGCTGACCGTGGTGGCGGACGC
>CANGHW010000101.1 GCA_947453695.1 Opitutia bacterium | reverse complement strand
GTGAGGGAGCCGGCGACGTTGGCATTGTAGTTGGTGCCCTGCGTGACGGTGAGCGTGTTGTTGCCGAGGGAGAGCGTGCCGAGCGTGTGGGTGACGGCGACACCGGCGGCGGCGCGATCGACGTTGATGGTGGCGTTGCCGCCGAGGGTGGTGGCGGTGCCGGTGAAGGTGGTGTTGGCGCTGTTGAACAGATCGAGGGTGCCGCCGTTGAGCGCGAGCGGGGCGGCGGCGAGTGTGCCGAGGGCGGTGCCGGCACTGAGACGAAGAGTGCCGGCGGAGAGAGTCGTGGCGGCGTCGACGCTGCTGCGGGTGGAGGCGGTGCCGAGCGTGAGTTGGCCGGCGCCCTGTTTGGTGATGGTGAAGTTTCCGGCGAGGGCGCCGAGGGTGAGGAGCGTGCCGCTGGCAGGGGAGAAGACGGCGCCATTGGCGCCGAGCGTCGTGGTGCCAAACGTGAGGCCGGCGGTGCCGGAGGCGACATTGGGGCCGGCGGACAGGGACACGGTGCTGGCGCCGAGGTTGAGCGCGCCGAGCGTGTGGGTGATGCCGGCGCCGCTCGTGGCGCGGTCGGAGACGAAGGCGGTGGAGCCGGTGAGGACGGTGGGGTAGGCGGTGACGGTGGTGTCGGTGGCGAGGGCGAGGGTGCCGCCGTTGAACGTGAGCGTCTGCGCGGCGCCGAAGCCGGTGGTGCTGCCGAGCTGGACCGTGCCGGCATTGATGAAGGCGCCGCCGGTGCGGGTGCTGGCGGTGTTGAGGAAGAGTGTGCCGGCCCCGAGCTTGTTGAAGGAGAAGTTGCCGGTGAGCGCGCCGAGCGTGAGGCTGGCGCCACTACCGACATCGAAGGACGTGCCGGCATTGGTGGCGACGGTGGTGGCGCCGAAGACGAGGCCAGCGGTGCCGGAGGAAACATTGGCGCCGGCGGTGACCGTGAGTTTTTGTCCGCTGAGGGCGAGAGTGCCGAGGGTGTGGGTGACGCCGGCGCCGGCGGTAGCGCGGTCGGAGGTAATCGTGACATCGCCACCGACCGTGGTGTTGGTGTTGGTAAACGTGGTGCCGGTGTTGGCGGCGAGCTCGAGCGTGCCCTTGTTCAGCACGAGGCTGCCACCGGTGCCGGCGAGGGCGGCGGCGGTGGTGACGGCGCGGAGCGTGCCATCGTTGAGGCGGGTGACGCCGGTGTTGCCGTTGGTGGCATTGTCGAGGACGAGCGTGCCGGTGCCGGTCTTGGTGATGCCGCCGGAGCCGGTGAGATTGGCGGTGTCGCCGCCGGTGAGCGTGAGCGTGCCGAAGACGTGGAAAATTCCCTCGGTGGTGCCGAAGGCGAGGATGTGCTCGTTGGCGCCGGAAGCGGCGATGAGGCTGGCGCCACCGGTCTGGAGAATCGCGCCGCCACCGCTGGTGAAGGTCAGGGTGCGGTCGGCGGCCGGGGCGAGGAGATCGACACCGGCATCGAGGACGAGGGCGTTGAGGCTGCGGCCGGCGGTGACAGTTTGGTCAGCGGCGGGGCGCGCATTGCTGGAGGAGAGCCACGTGGTCTCGGCGGTGGTGAGGTAGCTCGCGAGCGGGGCGATGGAGGTGTTGTTGCCGCCGTGAGTGGCAAGGTTGTAAGTCGTGCCGCCGTCGGTGGTGATGGCCGCCCAGGCGAGCGTGCCATTGGTGAGTGCCGGGGCGGTGGTGAACTTGAACTGATTGCGCGTGTCGGCGCCGAGACCGGTGCCGGAGAAGAGGGCGGTGCCGCCGGCATTGCGCGTGACGGAGGTGACGGTGACGGCGGAGGTCTGGCCGGTGTCGGCGCGCGAGAGATTGGCGGTGAAGGCACCGGCGTTGAGCGTGAGGACGCCGAGGGTTTCGCTGTAGTTGGTGGCGGCGGCGGAATCGTGGGTGAAATTGAAGGTGCCGCCGCTGGCGGCGATGGTGGTGGCGTTGTTGAGGCGGTTCGGGTTGTTGGCCGCGGCCGTGTTTGAGAGCGTGAATGTGGAGGATGGCCGCAGGGTGAGCGAGGTGGTGCCGGAGAGGGCGCCGTTGACGCCGGAGAGCGTGAGGGTGCCGGCGTTGAGCGTGGTGGCGCCGGTGTAGGGATTGGCGCCGGTGAGGGTGAGGGAGCCGGAGCCGTTTTTCACGAGGAGGCCGGCGGTGGCGGACGTGGTGCCGTTGAAGGTGGAGCTGAGATTGTTGAGAGTGTTGCCGATCGTGAGGGTATTGGTCGCGAGGCTGAGCGTGCCGCCGGAGCCGTTGAGCGAACCGAGGTTGACGCTGGCGCCGAGGGAGAGCGTGGCGCCGGTGGAAATGTTGACGGCAGCGAGGGAACCGAGGGCGGTGGCGTTGGTGAGGGAGAGCGTGCCGGCGGAGAGGTTGACGGTGGTGCCATCGACGAGGCTCGTCGCGGCCGAGCCGAGGGTGAGCGTGCCGGTGCCGTTCTGGGTGAGCGTGCGCGGGACGGCGGAGTCGGTGAGCGCGCCGAGGGTGGTGAGGCCGATGCCGGTGCCGTTGGTGTTATTGAGCGTAAAGGTGGGATTGCCGAGCAGGGAGGTGGCGCCGAAGGTGAGGGAGCCCGCGGTGTTGGCACTGAAGTTGGCGCCCTGATTGATGGTGAGGGTGTTGGTGCCGAGCGTAAGCGTGCCGAGCGTGTGAGTGAGGGCGACGCCGGCGGTAAGGCGGTCGACGGTGACGGTGGAATCGGCGGTGACCGTGGTATTGCGCGCGAGCGCGAGCGCGGCGTCGTTGGCGATGGCGAGTGTGCCACCATTGAGGACCACGGTGGCCGCGCCGGTGCCGAGGGCGGCGGCATTGGTGGTGGCGCGGAGGGTGCCGGCGGAAATCGTGGTGACGCCGGTAAAGGTATTGGCGCCCGAGAGCGTCCAGGTGCCGCTACCAGTCTTGGTCAGGCCACCGCTGCCACTGACAATACCGGAGAGCGTGCCGGCGGTGCCGCTGCCGGTGAGCGTGAGGAGATTGGTGCCGGCGGCGAGGGCACCGGAGAGGGTGAGCGTGCCGCTGTTGGAAAAACTTTGCGCCGCGCCGAGCGAGAGGCCCGCGCTCACCGTCTTGGTTCCGCTGGCGGAGGTGTTGTTGATGCCACTCGCGCCGAGCGTGAGGGTGAAGGCGCCGGAGAGGGTGACCGTGGACGTGGAGGTAAACTCCAGACCGGCGACGCTGCGCGCGGCGCCGAGCACGGGTTGATTGGTCGCCACCGTGCCGAACGAAGCGATGTCGGTGGCGGTGCTATTGGCGGGAGCGACGGAACCCACCCAATTGGCCCCGGTGGCGAAGTCCGTGCCGACGTCAGCCCAGATAATCGTCGCAGCGGGCAAGGCAGGGGCAACGAGCAACCCCAAGCCGGTAATTAGGGCTGCGAAGGTGACACGACGGAAGCGAAGCGATGGAAAATGATCAGCGGCAGGCAAGAAGCGAAGGTGGGCTCTTCAGGCGGGGCTGCATTTACCATGAGGTTAAATACCTAGGACTGAAGCCTAAAAAAAGCGGAGTCATAATATATGCTCAGCCGCTGGACAGGTGCTTAGCCGGACTCATGCAGTTGATCGGGTCGGATCGAGGCGATCTGGCGGCACCTTTCAGTCTGCGTCAGCCGCTCCACAGGCCCTCCGGGCATGCGTCGGGCTTCCTCGACTGATATCTGCTCGCCATCTCGCCTCGCTCCTCTGCCTCCAACTGCATGAGTCCGGCCTAGCCAAAAGCTGAGGCCTCCGAACGCCCCGTCCAACGGCAGTGGACGGGGTGGAACGGACGGGAGCGGTCGGTCGCGGGGGACGGAATGCTCTACGGATCGCCGGCGCGACCCACGAGCGGGCGGGGCGCGTCAGAAGTCGGCGCGCAGGCCGAAGAGCACGCCGCGGCCGGGGAGCGGGGCGAGGTCCTTGAGGAAGGACGTGTGCTCGCGGGCGGTGGCGTTGCCGAGGTTGGTGCCGCGGGCGAAGAGCTCGTAGGTCGGACGATGGGCGCCGGTGGCGAGCGTGTAGGCGAGGTGGAGATTCATGAGCGTGTAGCCCGGGGTAGGCGTTTCGTCGGCGGTGACGCGGGACTGGCGTTGCGCGCGGCGGACCTCGAGGCCGGCGCTCCAGCTGCCGTCCTCGTAGTCGAGCTTGGCGCCGAAGCGCGTGGGGGCGATGCGCGGGAGGGGCGTGTCGTCGGTGGTCTGGGTGGCGCGCACGGTGTCGGCGAGGAGCGTGAGGTGAACGTGGCGCGTGTCGTGTTCGTAGAGGTGGAAGGCGAGCTCGCCCTCGGCGCCGAGGAATTCGGCATCACGGGCGACGAAGCGATAAGGAGTGAGACCATCGGGGTTGAGCGCGGTGGGAACGGCGCGGGCGGGCAGTTCCTCCTCGTAGATGTAGTTCGAGAACCGGTTGGCGAAGACGCTGATCGAGCCGGTGAGAAAACCAGCGCGGCGCCGGAGGCTGAGATCGAAGCCGAGGGATTTTTCGAGGCCGAGGCCGGTGGTGCCGATCTCGTAGGCCCCGGTGCCGCCGTGGGGGCCGTTGGAGAAAAGTTCCTGCGCGGTTGGGGCGCGCTCGGTGTAGGCGAGGGCGGCGCCGATCGACCAATCCTTTGCGGGGTAGAAGACGGCGCCCAACGAGGTGCTGGCGCCGCCGAATTTCTTGGTTTGGTCGGAGCGCACGCGGTAGCCGGAGAGGCCGGGGATCGTGGTGCGCGTGGGGTCTACTTCACCGAGGCGGAGCGACTCGCCCTCGAGACGCGCGCCGAATTGAAGCGTGGCGAGCGGGCTGAGTTTGAGCTCCTCGACGGCGAACAAGGCGAGGCTCTGCGTGAGGGAGGGAGGCGTGGCGACCTCGTCGCCGTCGGCGGCGAAATCGCTGCGGGCGGTCTGGAGGCCGAGGGTGCCGGTGAGGTCGCCGACCGGGAGGTGTGGGAGCTCGAGACGGCCCTCGAGGGCGCGGTTGGTGAAGAGCGTGTTGACGGTGGAGCCGCCGCTGAGCTCGGCGTGATTGTAGTCGCCGAGACCGAGGCGGGCGCGCGCGCTGCGGAAGATCGCGAACGGGGTCGTGATCTCGCCGGAGAGATCGAGGCGCTTTTGCTTCAGGTTGATGCTCGTGGCGGGATCGTCGCCGGTGGGGACGCCGTAGACTGTCTCGTAGTCGCTGACGGCGAGGCCGAGACGGGCCGTCTTCCACGCGTAGGCACCGCCGAGGGAACCGCTGAACGTGCGGCTCGCGGAGGACGGGAGCGTGCCGCGGGGTTGTGCGGCGGGGGCCTCATCATCGATGCGCGCCACGCCGGGGATGGCGAGATCGCGGGTGGTGGATTGGAGGGCGTTGAGCTGGAGGGCGAAAGCGTTGTCCGTGAAGCCGCTCGAGAGAATTGCGGAGCGCTCGCGGGCGGGACCGCCGGCGCGGAGTTCGACGGTGCCGCGGGCGGGCGGGTTCGACGACGAAACCTCGGGGATGCGGTTGTCGATGACGTTGATGGCGCCGCCAACGGCGGAGCTACCGTAGAGCAACGTGCTCGGGCCGCGAAGCACCTCGATGCGCGAGGCGAAGAGCGGCTCGAGGGCGGTGCTGTGATCGGGGCTGACGTTGGAGGCGTCGAGGGAGCCGACGCCATTGCCGAGGACGCGCACGCGATCACCGCCGAGCCCGCGGATGATGGGGCGGCTCGCGCCGGGGCCGTAGTAGGTGGAGCTCACGCCGGGCGTGGCGGAGAGGGTTTCGCCGAGCGTGGCTTGGGCGGCGCGGCGGAGGTCTTCGCCGGTGAGGACGGCGGTGCCTTGGGCGAGATCGAAGGCGGTTTTGGGATCGGGTCCGGCGCTGACGACGAATTTGTCGAGGTGCCGGACCTCGTCGGCGGGCGGCGTGGGAGCCGGGGCGGTTTGGGCGCGGAGTGAAAGCGCGAGGGAGGAGAATACGAGAGACGGAGTGACGAGGAGACGGAGAGAGAAAGAAGATGACATGGTTAGTCTGGGTTGAACGAACGGAGGAGGCGCGGGCCGACGTGAGGCGCGGTCACGGACCGGGCGCGGCGACGCGAACACGGCGGTCACAGACCGCCGCTACAGGACTGACTTGGGTTCAAACCAGAGGCGGGCCGCGTTCCGGCTGATGCAGGTAACGGGGCGGACTAACGAAAATGACGCGGGCGACGGACGGCGCGCGAACGTCGAGCGCGACCGGCGGGAGCGGGGCGGCGGGGGCGTCGAGCGGGAGCGAGACACCGTGAGCGTAGAGCACAACGGCGCAGGAGTCGTCGTGTTCCGTGTGGGTCGCCGCGTGGAGCTCATCGTGCAGCGACGGACTGGCGGCGAAGACCGAGAGCGCGAGCACCAGCGCGATACCTCCGGCCGCGTAGAGGCGGCGGAGAAGGTCAAGGAAGTGCTGAAGACGCGGCATGGGACGGTCGGGCGGAGAGACGGCGAGACTATAGCGGAGACGTCAAGAGGGGGATTGCGGGCTAGGGATTTTGGGCGAGGCGGACGTCGTAGAGCCACCATGTGCCGGCGCGCTGTTCGATGCGGCCGAAGAGGCGGCGGCCGAGTTTGACGGCGGCGAGGACGGAGGGTTCCGCGCGGAATTCGTGGGTGCCGGCGAAGAGGAGTCCGGGGAGTTCGTCGTGGACGACGTGAACGGTGCCGCGCTCGGTCGAGGTGGCGGCGACGGCACCGCGGATGGCGTAGCCCATGAGTTGCTCGGGCGTGGGGGCGCAGTCGCAGTTTTTGCCGGTTACGAGGAGATCGCCCTCGGGGATGGTGACGAGCTGGGTGCGGAGGGTGGTGGCGGTGGCGAAGGTGACGAGGAGTTCGGCGGAGGCGGTGCCGCCGGTGTAGTCGCGGAGGAGGACGACGCGGGGATTGGTTTTGGGTGAGAGTGCGCCGGCGGGGGCGAGGGCGACGGGATCATCGGCGGAAAAATCCGGCGTGACGCGGCGGAGCCAGAGGCTGCCGTCGTTTTCGATCCACGTGGTGAGGAAGGCGGTGTCGCGGAGGATCACGGTGTCGACGTGGCCGGCGGGCTTGCCGTTGTCGAGACGGAGGGGGAGGAGGAAACGCGTGCCGGCGTCGGGCGAGTAGGAGGCGAGGACGCGCGGGTCGTTGTCGGCGGCGGTGAACCACGCGGCGGCGACGCGACCGCCCTCGGAGGCGAGACGCGGGCCGTTGATGGGGCAGGCGGCGATGCGCCAGTCATCGTTGTTGAGCGGGCGTGGCTCGTCCCACGACTTACCGCGGAAGCGGGCGGTGCGGATGTCGCGCACTTCCTCGGGCGTGCGGCCGCGGTAGGCGAGGAGCGCGCCGCCGTCGGGGAAGGCGGTTAGCGTGGTCTGGCAACAATCGCACACGGACGGATCGACGAGGACATCGGCGCTCGCGGGGGCGGTGAGGGTGGCGGGATCGACGAGGCGGGCGAAGAGTTGTTGGGGCGTGGTGGCGGGGCCGGATTTTTTGGCGCGGCTATCGAGCCACGCGGCGAGGACGCGACCATCGGCGAGGCGGACGAAGGCGAACTTTTCGACGCTGTCGCTCGCGCGCGTCCACGGCACGGGCGGGGACCAGGTGGCGCCGCGGTCGGTGGACGACGTCACGAGAGCGCCGCCGTGGCCATCGACCCAGAGCGCGAGGGCGGTGCCGCGGCCGTCGAGGACGAGCTGCGGAAAGTCGGCGGAGCTGAGCGGAATATCGGGGCGTTGGACGATGGTGCGGGCGGGCGACCACGTGCGCGTGGCCGGGGAGAACGTGGAAAAACGCAGGGTATCGGGCGGCGTGGCGGGCGCGGCGGCGTCGGCAGGAGCGGCGCCGTGCTGGTGGGCGCTGGACTTCTTCTTGGCGGCGGCGGCGAGATTTTCCGGCGCGGCCTCGACCCAAGTGAGCCAGTGGGTGCCGTCGGCGGCGGTGGTGAGCGCGGCGCCGAGCGCGCCGGGGCCGGCGGGCGAGGCCAGCTCGGTGATGGTGATCTTCGGCGCGGGTTTCTCCTGCGCGGGCGCGGACGAGAGGAGCGCGAGGAAGAGGGGAAGGAGGACAAGAGAGGCGGAGAGACAGAGCGACGGGAGGACGCGGAGGGCGGAGCGCATGGCGGGAGGGTGGGCGCGGAGACGGGCGGGAGGCAACTGTGCCGAGGCGCGGGCTAGAGTTTCAGGTCGCGGGCATAGCCGGTGAGTTCGAGGTAGGCGGAGCCGAGTTCGCGGCCGGAGGCGTCGCGGATGCGGCAGGCGCCTTCCCAATAGGGAATACCGCCGAGGCCGCCGGTGAGTTCCTGGGCGCGGGCGAGGGGCTCGAGCGTGAGAGAGACGGATTGGTTCGTCGCGGGATCGGTGGTCGTGACGCGGAGGCGCGACGGGTAGGTGGCGCCGGTGGCGGGGCTGGTCCAGCGGTCGATGACCTCCCACGTGTGGGCGGCGCGCGTGGTGCGGCCGGTGGCGTCGATCCAAGTGAGCGTGGAGGCGGGATCGGCGGTGCCATCGCGGAGGCGCAGGCGGTAGAGCATGAGCTCGCGTCCATCGGTGAAGTGAATGCTGAGCCAATCCCAGCCGACCTGACCGGCGCTGAGCTGGCTGCTACTGATCTCGTGATCCATCCAGGACTCGCCGGTGACGCGGAGTTTTTCGGTGCCGGCGTCGGTGCGGAGCGTGAGCTCGCCGGCGGTGCGAAGCCGCGTGAACGTGAGGTAGTGAGAGGAGGCGGACGGATCGGCGCCCTTGCGGGAGACGCCGGCCTCACCGAAGAGCACGAGCGGTTTCGCGGGCGTGAGCGTGAGCGTGAAGGCGGCGTCGGCGCGGAGACCGCCGCGGAGGAGGAGCGCGGGCGTGGTGGAGGAGTCGGCGGGATCAGCGAGGCGGAGGGACCAATCGCCATTGCGGACATCGAGCGTGGTGGTGGACGACGCGGCGTCCCAGCCCTCGCGGTTGAGTCGCTCTTGGTGAAGGAAGCGCCCGGTCTGCGTGTCCAGGAGCGCCATGTGCGCAAGGTAGAGCTGGGCGTCGCCGAACGTGGGCGGGGCAGAGGGCGGCGCGGAGGGAGACGCGGTGGTGGAAGTGAGCGGCGCGGCTTGGCGGAAGAACGTGGCTTGGTAGCCGAAGCGGCGGGCGGGCGCGCTCGTGGTGGCGTCGGTGTAGAGGTGGCCGGTGACATACCACCATTCGATTTTGAACTGCGGGTGGTTGCCGTGGTCGCGGGGGAAGGTGAAGTGAGGGTTGGGTTGCGGGATGGCGAAGCCCTCGGCGGTGGTGGTGGGGAACGTAGGGGCGTCGGGCGTCGCGCTTTGGGCTTGGCCACAAAAAGGCACAAGAAGACACAAAAAATGGAGGAGGAGAGCGGCGGTCGGGCGCATGGTTTACTCTTCGCGGTCGGCGGGGAGGTTGGCGCCCCAGCGGCCGACGGCGTAGGCGACGAGCCAGGCGGTGGCGAGGACGGTGGCGGAGAGTGCGGCGAGCGGGAGCCACGGGAGGGCGAATCCGAGGGTCCAGCCGAAGGATTGTTTGTTGATCACGTGGATCAGCAGCCAGCCGAGGGCGAGGCTGACGGCGAGGCCGCCGAAAATGGCGCAGGCGGCGAGGGCGGTGCCTTCGCCGGCGGTGGCGAGGGCGATCTCGCGGCGGGTGAAGCCGAGGGCGCGCAGCGTGGTGAGTTCGTCGCGGCGGTCGAGGAGGACGCTGATGAGCGTGAGGGCGAGGCCGATGACGGCGACGGCGACGCCGATGACTTCGAGGGCGTAGGTGATGGAGAACGTTTGGCGGAAGATGCGGAGAATCTCGGCGCGGAGGGAGGCGTTGGTGAAAGCAGCGAGGCCGGGGTGGGCGCGGAGGAGTTCGGCGCGGACGGTGTCGGCGTCGGCGCCCGGACGGAGGTAGAGCGAAACGCTGGTGGCCTGATCGTCACCAAACCACGCGACCAGGTGATCGCGCTCGACCATGAGCGAACCGCGCTCGTTGCCGTAGTCGGCGTAGATGCCGGCGAGGGTGAGCGTGCGCGGGCCGGCGGGCGTGGGGACGACGACGGTGTCACCGCGTTTCTTGCGGAAGCGCTCGATGAAACTCTCGCTGGCGAGGGCGAGGGAGGTGTTGCGGGCCGAGTCGAAGACGGTCTCGTCGAGCGGAGGCTGGACCCACGGGAGATCCGAGCGGGCGCGCAGCAGACGGAGGGAGGTGCCGGTGAGCATGGTCGGCGTGCTGTCGAGCGTGAGGGGAAACGCGGTGAGGACGCCGGCCTCGGCGACGGCGGGATGGGCCGCGAGGGCGCGCCACGTGGTGGTCGCGAGTCGGTTTTGCGAGGAGGCGCTCTGCGCGCCGTCGCTGGAGATGTAGAGGTCGGCTTGGAGGGAGCGGCGCACCCAGCCCTGCACGGTCTGCTCGAAACTCGCGACGAGGATGGCCATGCCGGCGGTCATCGCGATGGCGCAGAGCAAGGCGGCCACGGCGAGGCGATGGCGGCCGGAGGGCGCGGCGAGATGGCCGAGCGCGAGGCGGGCGAGCGCGGAGTGGTTGCGCAGGGGGCGAGCGAGGCGGGCGATCCACGGGAGGAGGCAACCGCAGGCGATGCCGCCGCCAAAAATCCACAGGAACGCGGCCGCGTAGCCGGCGAGCGGGAAGCGTCCGCCGGCCGCGAAACGCAGTGGTGGGAGCTGGGCGGCGAGGGTGCCGAGGGCGAGCAGGGCGAAGCCGAACCACGCGGAGCGGAGCAACGGGGCGCCGGGCGAGGCGGCGGCGTGACGCACGAGGACCTGGGCCGGAGGCGTGCGGGCGGCTTCGCGGGCGGGCCACCAGCCGGCGACGAGACTGGCGACGAGACCGAGGACGAGGCCGAGCAGGAGCTCGGAGGTGCCGAGGCTGACGGAGTCGACGGTGGTGGCGTAGTAGAGGGCGTTGACCGTTTGGCCGACGGCGCGGACGGCCACCTGCGCGCCGGCCCAGCCGAGCGCGAGGCCGAGGGCGCCGCCGGCGAGGCCGAGGACGGCGGCTTCGGTGAGCCAGGCGCGGCGAATCGAGTTTTCCGGGACGCCGAGCGAGCGGAGGATGGCGATCTCGGCGCGACGACGGACGACGGCACCGTCTAGCGCCTGGAATATGAGGTAGAGGCCGACGAGGAGGGCGAGGAGCGAGAGGATGGTGAGATTGAGGCGGAAGGCGCGCGTCATGAGCTCGGCGGTCTCGCGGCGGGCACCGGGCGAAGTGACGAGCCAACGCGTGCCGTTTTCGCCTAGGGCGGTGAGCGTGGCGTGGAGCGCGGCGCGGCGGGCGTCGGCCTGCGGGCCGGGGGCGACGATGAATTCGACGCGGTCGAGGCGGCCGAGTTTGCCGGCGAGCTGCTGGGCGTGCGGGAGATCGAGGATGAGGAGCGAGGCGGGCGGGCGCGGAGCATCGGGCGCGGTGGGGATGGGGCCGGCGAGCGGGAGGGAGTGGACGGTGTCGTTGATGACGAGGTCGAGCGTGCGGGCGGAACCGAGTTCGGCGGCGAGCGTGGGAGAAATCCAGAGCTGTGGGCCGCGGCGAAAGGCGGTCCAGAAATCGGCGGGCGAGCCGGAGTCGGCGGTGCGGCGGGCGAAAAACGATTCGGCGGACTCGGGCGAGGCGGCGAGGTTGGCGACGGCGAGAAGGTCGACGCCGAGGAGCGTGAAGCTAGCGCGGCCGAAACGGGTTTGGGTGGTCGAGGCCGAGACGCGGGCGGCGGTGGTTTCGACGACGGGGAAGATGGCGACGGGTTGGTCGAGGAGGGCGGCGCGGAGCTCGGGGAGGACGGCTTCGGGGAGCGTGCCGGCGGCGGGTTGGATGATCCAATCGCTGCGGCCGGTGAGGGTGTCGGTGAAGTGGGTGAAGCTCGCGACGGCGGCGCGGTTGGCGAGACGGACGGCGACGAAGACGGCGACGCCGAGGGCGAGGATGCCGACGAGGAGGGCAGTCTGACGCGGCGCGAGGCGGGCGTGGCGGAGCGCGAAACGCGAGAGCAGCAGCGGGACGAGCGGAGGAGAGGCGGACATCGCGGCGGGGGCGTCAGACGATGCGGCCATCGCGGAGATGGATGCGCTCGTGGCAAATCGCGGCGGCCTCCTCGCTGTGCGTGACGAGGACCAAGGCGGTGTGCGTTTCGTCGGTGAGCTCGCGGAGAAGGCTGAGAATGTTTTCGCCGGCGGCGGAATCGAGATTACCGGTCGGTTCGTCGGCGAGAATCAGCGACGGGCGGTGGACGAGGGCGCGGGCGATGGCGATGCGCTGTTGTTCGCCGCCGGAGAGTTGGGCGGGGAGGGCGGCGGCGCGGGCGGTGAGGCCGACGCGGGCGAGGAGGGCGGCGACACGCGTGGCGCGCTCGGCGGGCGGGACGCCGAGGAGCTGGAGCGGGAGCTCGACGTTTTCCGCGGCGGTGAGGGTGGGGAGGAGATGGAAAAACTGGAAAACGGTGCCGACCTCTTCGCGTCGGAGTTGGGCGAGGCCGTCACTGGAGAGCTGGTCGATGCGGCGACCATGAAGCGTGAGGCTACCGGAATCGGGGCGGTCGATGCCACCGAGGCAGTTGAGGAGGGTGGTCTTGCCGCTGCCAGAGGGACCGGTGAGGGCGACGCGTTCGCCGGGGTTGACGGTGAAGGAGACGGAATCGAGGACGCGGCGGGCGCCGTAGTTTTTCGTGACGGCGGAGACGGTAAGGACTGGGGCGGAGGAGTGCGACGGCGAGGAAGAGGGAGAGGGCGGGAGCGGAGAGTCTGACATGGAGGTAGCAGCCAACGCGGATTCGGCGGGAAGGCGAATCGTCGGCAGGTGGTGGCAGCGGGAGTTCTACCGGTGAGCGCTGGCGCTAATGGGGAAGCGGCCGTGAAGACGAGCGCGACGTGCGAGCGGAGAGAGGGGTGGGTTAGTCCCAGCGCGGTTCCTGGCCGAGGAGGTGGCGGACGAAGAAATCCTGGAGGCGGCGTTTGCCGTAGGGCGTGCCGGCGACGCCGTGACCGACGCCGGGCATGACGAGTAGATCGAAATCCTTGTTCGCTTTAACCAGCGCGTTGGCGACCTGCAGGGTGCTGGCGGGGTCGACGTTGCGATCGACCTCACCGACCATGAGGAGGAGTTTACCTTGGAGTTTCGGCGCGAGGGTGACGTTGGATTGCTCGGCGTAGTGGGGGCCGACGGGCCAGCCCATCCACTGTTCGTTCCACCAAATCTTATCCATGCGGTTGTCGTGGCAGCCGCAGTCCGACACGCACACTTTGTAGAAATCGCCGTGAGTCAGCATCGCGCCGAGGGAACTCTGGCCGCCGGCGGAGGTGCCGTAGATCCCGACGCGCGTGAGGTCCATTTCCGGGCGAGTCTGGGCGGCCGCCTTGATCCAGAGAATGCGGTCGGGCAGGCCGGCATCGCCGAGGTTTTTCCAGGCGACATCGTGGAATTTCTTCGACCGCCAGTTGGTGCCGAGGCCGTCGATTTGGACGACGATGAAGCCGAGTTCGGCCAACTCCTGCGGAGAAGAGAACGGGTTGAACGCCTTGGGCACGAAGGCGCCCTGCGGTCCGGCGTAGATGCTCTCGATGACAGGATATCTCTTCGCCGCATCAAAATTGGAGGGGCGGAGAATTACGCCGAAAATGTCGGACTCGCCGTCGCGGGCCTTGGCCGCAAAGCGCTCGGGAGCGCGGCGGCCCGCGGTCCACAGCGCGCTGGCGTCGCCCTGCTCCAAGGGGCACACGAGCCGGCCATCGCTCGCGCGACGCAGGGTGGTGACCGGGGCGAGGTCCACGCGAGAGAAGGTGTCGATGAGCCAGCGACGGTCGGGGGAGTAGGCGACGGTGTGGGTGCCGTCGCCTTCGGTGAGGACGACCAGGGAGGTGCCGTCGAAATTGATGCGGCAGTGATGAACGTAGTAGGGGTCCTGGCCGGGAACGAGGCCGGAGGCCTGAAACCAGACCTGGCGCTTGGCTTGATCGACGCGATCGACACCGCGCACGACCCAGGGGGCGCGGGTGATCTGGTTTTTCACGCGGCCGAGTTTGGCGTCGTAGAGGTAGAGGTGATTCCAGCCGTCGCGTTCGGACATCCAGATGAGTTCGCCTGTGGCGGCGAGGTCCTCGGCGAAATATTTCCCGCTGTAGTCGATGAAGGTCGCGCTGCGCTCGTCGACGATCACGCTCGCGGCGCCGGTGGTGGCGTCTACGGCGATGAGGCGGAGGACTTGGTGACCACGCTGGTTGTAGCGGAATCGGAAACGCGAGGAATCGTTTTCCCAATGGATGTCCATCGTGCCGGTTTCGGTGAAGGGCGTGGGAAACAGGTCATCGCTTACGGGCAGCGCTTTTTTCGTGCGCACGTCGATCAGGGTCGGGCGCGGATGAGGGAGTTTGTCGCCGGGCTTCAGATAGTTGAGCGAAACGACCTGAGGCTGCACCTGGTCTGGAGGGGAGGATTGGACAAAGGTGACCTTGTGCTCGTCGCCGGGCTCTACGCGGAGGGCGACCAGTTTTTGGGAATTGGGCGACCAGAAGAAGGCGCGCTCGCGGTAAGGGTTCCTGGCGGTTCCATCGGTCGTGAGCACGTCTTCGTGGCCAGTGGCGGTGTCGCGCAGGACGACGTTGTGGGCCTTGATCGCGGCCTCCCATTTTCCGTCGGGCGAGCGCACGCGCGGGTTGGCGGGGCGCGGGGCACGCTGCGGGTTTACGGGTGGCGGACGCGGCGGGGCGGCGCCGGTGATCTCGGCGGTGCGGGCGGTATCGCCGGCTTCGAAGGCGGCGATGATCTTTTCGTCGGCGTTTTTGATGAGCCAGACGTGGCCGGAGAAGGTGTGCTGATCGTGAGTCTGACCGGCGGCGATCGTGCCATAGGGTTGCCGGTCGCCCTCGCGATCAAGCCACAGCACCTGAACGGGGCCCGACGTGCGGTTGATGAAACGGAGCGAAGTTTCCGGGCCATTCCGCCGGGTGGCGGTGGGGATGGCATCGAGGGCGAGTCCGGCGAGAGCAGTCGCGGGCGCGGGGGATTGCTCAAGGATGGCGTAGGTTGCGAGGGAGACGCGCCATTGTTTGGCGGCGACGGTGAAACGGAGGGCGGTGGCCCCATCCCATTCGAGCGCGGTGAGTTCAAGCCAGTCTGGGCGGGCGGCGACGACACCGGCGGCCTGCAGCGCCTGCGCGAGCCGGGCGTGGTCGAAGGCCGGTCGGCGCTCGCCTTTCTCGGCGTCGACGAAAACGAACTCACGGCTGGCGGGTCCGGTCTTGACGACATACCAGAAGGTCGAGCCGCCCGGCAGCCAGTGCGGATCGACGCGGTCGCGAAAAACCTGACCCGCGCTCGTGCTGCGCAACGAGGCGGCGCGCTCGTAGTCGCGACGACTGCCTTGCGCGTGGACCGCAGAAGCAACTGCCAGCGCGACGGCCGCGGCGAGGAGGCCGCGCGCAAGGCTCGACGAGACGCGCAAGGAGACCATGGGGCGAACGTGAATGATGCAGGGGCGGTGCTCGGCTTAGTGACCGGAGGCCTTGCCGTCGGGGGCGCGGCGGTCAACGCCGCCCTCAAGGATTTTCTCCGTGGCGTTGACGACGATCACCTCGGCGACGCCCTGGTTGTAAGTGCCCTCGACGACCGTGTGGCCCTTGGCGCGCAGGGCCCGCAGGGTGTCGGTCGAGAACCCGAAGCGCTCGGCGGTGATCTGGTCGGGCAACCATTGGTGATGGAAGCGACCGCCGTCGACGGCCTCCTGCGCGTTCATGCCGTAGTCGACGACGTTGAGGATCGTGGTGAGGACGGTGTTGATGATGGTGCGGCCGCCGGGTGAACCGGTGACCATGAAGAGCTCGCCGTCCTTGGTGAGGATCGTGGGCGACATGCTCGAGAGCATGCGCTTGCCGGGCTGGGCGAGATTGGGCGGGGTGCCGATAAGGCCCTGCTCGTTGGTGAGACCGGGGCCGGCGTTGAAGTCGCCCATCTCGTTGTTGAGCAGAAAACCGGCGCCGGGGACGACGATGCGAGAACCGTAGCCGGCCTCGAGGGTGTAGGTGAGAGCGACGGCGTTGCGCTGGGCATCGACGACGGAGAGGTGCGTGGTCTCCTGCGACTCGGCCGGCCACTCGAACGTTGCCGGGGAGGATTTGGAGGCGTGCTGGGGATTGATGGTGCGGCGGAGCGTCGCGGCGTAGTCCTTGGACGTCAGGCGGGCGACGGGGACCTCGGCGAAGTCCGGATCGGCGACGTAGCGGGCGCGGTCGGCGAAGGCGCGCCGCATCGACTCGGCGACGTAGTGGAGATTTTGAGCCGACCCGTAGCCGCCGGCCTTGAGGTCCCAGCCCTCGAGGAGGTTGAGCATCTGGATGACGCCGATGCCGCCGGAACTGGGCGGCGGCATGCCGATCACGCCGTAGCCGCGATAGGTGCCGGTGAGGACGGGACGCTTCTTGGCGCGGTAGGCGAGCAGATCGGCGCGCGTGATGAGGCCCCCGTGGGCGGCCATGTCTTGCTCGATGAGCGCGGCCGTCTCGCCCTGGTAGAAACCGGCGGGGCCCTGCTCGGCGATACGCAGGAGTGATTGCGCGAGATCGGGCTGCTTCAGGATGTCGCCCGGCTCGTAGGGCACGCCGTTCTTGGTGAACTGGGCAAGCGAGGCCGGATATTTTTTGAAATCGGGGAGGACGGATTTGAGGGAACGGGCGAGGCCGAACGACACAACGAAACCATCGCGGGCGAGGGCGACGGCGGGGAGCACGAGGTCCTTCCATGGCTTGGAGCCCTGCTCGCGCCACGCGAGGTGGAGGCCGGCGACGGTGCCGGGGACGCCGACAGCGCGATGGCTGTCGTGGTGGAGTGCGCGATCGTATTTGCCGTCCTTCAGCCACATCTCGGGGGAGGAACCGGCAGGCGCGGTTTCGCGGAAATCGTAGGCCGCGGTGTCGCCGCGGGCGGAACGAAACACGAGGAAACCGCCGCCGCCGATATTGCCGGCGGTCGGGTGAGTGACAGCGAGGGCGAAGGCGGTGGCGACGGCGGCATCGACGGCGTTGCCGCCGCTCGCGATGACCGAGAAGCCGATATCGGAGGCGAGGTCGCTTTGGGAAACAACGAGCCCGACCTTGGCCCGGGTGGGCGCGGAGCCGGCTGAGACGACGGCCGGCGTGGTGGCAACGAGGACGACGGCGGCGATACCGGACAACCAGCGAACCGTGGGGAAGCGGTGCAGAGATAACATGGGAAAATGCTGGCGAGGCCGCGGGGGACTGTCACGGGAGGATTTTTCCGCGACTGTCAGTGAGATGCGGGGACGCGGGAGATTGGGACTTTCCACGCGGGCGGCTTCCGCCTAGCTCATCGCGCATGAAAGACATCCAGGAATTGCACCGCCTTGCCTCACCCGCGCCGAAACCGCAGTCGCTCGCCTGGGACGGCGCGACGCTCTGGATGGGGTCACGCGAAACGAAGCGCATTTACGCGCTCGATCCGCAGACGTGGACGGTGCGGGCGGAGTATGCCGCGCCGGGCACGCCCTACGGCATGACGGCGGTGGGAAAAGAGCTGCGCGTGTTGTGCAGCGAGACGGCGGAGGACAATCGCATCGTGCGGCGTCTGGTGCCGGGCACGGGATTCGATGCGACGTGGCAGCTGCCGTGTCCCGATGACTCCGGCTCGCAGCTCAGCTACGACGGGCAGCGGCTCCACGTGAGCCAGTGGTATCCGAAGAAAGTGCTGCGCGTGAGTGACGACGGAAAAGTAGAGCGCGTGATTACGGCGCCGCACGGAATCTGCGGCCAGGTGTTTGTCGGGCCGGTGCTTTATCTCCTGACGACGGATGCGGAGGAGACGACGGAGTATTGGCTCACGCGGGTCGACCTGCCGGTGGGCGGCGAGCCGGTGATCACGGACGTGGCGCGGGTGCCGTTTCAGGCGCGTGGGCTGGCGTGGGACGGGACGAAATTCTGGACGAATCACCGCGAACAAAACCAGATCGTGGCGTTTGCGCCGGTGACGTGAGGGGACGCGGCCGCCGGGGCGGGCCGGTTTAGCGGGCGGATTTTTTATCGGCCGAGGGCGGCGTGGCAGCTTTCACGAGCAGGTCGTGCCACGCCGTATTGTCGAGTCTCTCAAGCGTGCC